>CAYGAN010000085.1:0-6928 GCA_964347585.1 uncultured Planctomycetales bacterium
TGGTGTCATCGACGTACCCGTTTCCGTCGTCGTCGATGCCGTTGACGGCCTCACCGGGGTTGGTCCACATGACCTGGGCCAGGTCTTCGTGGTCGAGTTGAACGCCCGTGTCCACGATGGCCACGACGATGCTGGTGGCCCCGGAATGAATCTGCCACGCCTGGGGCGCAAGAATCTTCTGAGGCCCGTACTGGCTCTGCCATTGTGGATCGTTCGGCTCGGCCTCCAAGCCGTAGCAGCGGTAATCGGGTTCGGCCCAAGCCACGTCCGGTCGGGCGCAGAGGCGCTTGCAGACAGCCACGATGTCTGCGCCGGGTACCACGGAGGCAATGAGGGCCCTGCGGCTCGCTTTGGTCTCGCGCAGCGCGACAAGTTCGGGAGCAAGCGACTGAGGACTCATCCGCGCCGCCGGGGTAGGCGGGTCCACCTCGCCCGCGCGCCCCTGGCCGGCCTGCGGCGGGATCGAGCCGGGAGCATGCCCGCCGAATCGAACGATCACCCGGTGAGGTGAGACCTCCATCGGCTTGGGTTGCGCTTGGGCCCCGCTTGCGCCGACGAACAACAGGATCAACGGTGAGATGGCTACGCTCGTCGGAGTCATTGCGTCTTACTGCGTGCACCGCGCGCGCGGCGAACCACGTCCGGCCGGCGCGACAGACCGGACCGGGGGACGGACCGAGCCTCGTGAGCTTTGCCCGGAGGGTCATCCGGGCCGGGCCCGCCTCTCGATCGCTAACTACGGGTGATGGAAGGGAGTATCTTGGTGGGCTCCTGGGCGCCGCGATTCATTCCCCTCTACGGCATCCCCGCCTATTTGCGGGCGCCAATCAAGCGATTGGCGCACTGTAGCTGCTGGGCCTCTATCGGCAGGCCGGACCCCGAGAGTGAGCAGATTCCGACAGGTTCGGTGGGGTGTCTATCGTCAGCGCTCGAAGCGGCTCGAGCATGCCATCCAGCGCCGGCTCAGGCCGCCGATTACCGGGCCCGGCGCAGCGGACGCTACCCTTGACTTACCGGACATCGTCCCGTTCGAGCCGGCGGACTCCCGGCGGCCGTTTCGACCTGGCGGGCCTCCCCTACAAATCGAACAACGATTCCTGACGGCCGGAAGGCGTCCAGGCCTGCTCCGCGATCGGTTCAAGAAACGCAAATTGTCGGAGCATGGGTGCCGGGACGGCGACTTTGCCCTGCTCAAGCATGGCCCGCAGCTGGAGGGCGTTGGCCGGCGCCTGGCCGCGATAGTGGTTGTTGGTGAAGACGTAAACGCTGTCGGCTTCGGCGGCCACTTTGCGGGCCAGACCGGCCAGTTCCTTCAACTCCTCCTCCCGGTACAAGTAATTGTATCGCTCGTGCGGCTCGGTGTTGTCCGCAAACCATGTCTCGCGCCGTCGGCCGTGCAGACGGACGTACCCGACCGGCCCGGTAACATGGGACGACGGGGCCAGGCAGTCTCGCAGTTGCGGCTGATCGATGTTGCAGTAATTGATCCCCATTTCGCGGATTCGCTTTCGTACGTCGTGGCGATCCCATGACGCATGGCGCACCTCCAGTGCCAGAGGCAGCTCCGCGAAGTCTTCGCGGAGGCGCTCGAGCCAGTCCATGGCTGAGGCCGTGCAGCGAAACGACCACGGGAACTGCATCAGCACGCATCCGAGCAGCCCGGCCTGGACAACCGGCGCGAGACCCTCCTTGTACAGCTTGACGTCGTTGCTGGAGTACTGCTCTCGGCGCTGATGCGTAAAGCGCTGATGAAGCTTGAAGACAAAGCGAAATCGGTCGACATGATGGACGCGCCGAACCCAACTACCGGTCATGCGCGCCGCGGGCGGTCGGTAGAAACTGGTATTGACCTCCAGCGCGGTGAAGTACCGGCTCATGTAGGCCAGTGCGTCGAACCCCGCAGGTTGAGGACTTGGATAGACTATGCCCTCCCAGTCGGGATAGCTCCACCCGGATGGGCCGATGTAGAGAGCCGCACGCTTCGTATCGGTCAAGCTAACACACTACCTTATCGCCAGCAGTGTTGCGGAGGCTGACGGCGCCCGCTGATGCCGGGCCGAATCTGCCTGCCGAGCGACGGGCCGGCGCGCGATCTGCCCATCAACACGTCAGGGGTCACGGTCGGGCCCCGGCGTCCGGACCGGGCAGCTGGATCAATTGCCCCTCAAGGAGATTGCGAGGATCCTCATCGACCTTCTCTTTGTTGAGCTCGAAGATCTCGGGCCAGCGCCTGCCGTCACCAAGTACCTGCTCGGCGATTCTGTAGAAGGTCTCGCCCTGCTTGACCCGGTACATCCTGGGCTTGGCGCCGACCTGACCCCTGTCGCCGGACACCGCACCCTCATCAGGCAGCGGAGGTATCTTTAGCCTCATGTTGATCCGTAGCCTTCGGGGGTCCTTGATCTGCGGATTGGCCTTGAGAAGGAACTCGGTGTGGCGTTGGCTGCCATAGTATTGTTCCGCCAATTCGGAGATTGTGTCGCCTTGCTCGACGATGTGAGTCCGGAGCTTTGGGCGCTCGAGCGGTCGGATGGGCTCTTCAAACGGCCGAGTGGCGGGCGTCTCTGCCGGCTTCGGACCGTGGGTCTGTTCAGTTGTGCCGGAGTCCTCCGGGCGAGAGGTGGGCGGTTCCACAACTCCGGTCAGCCCTGGCGGCTCGGTCCCCGGCAGACCAGTGTCCTGACTAATATCCGTCTCGCCCAACGCGCCGCCCGCTGGCGGCGGCGGTACCGGCTCGACGGGCGGCTCGCCCTGTTCACCCGGCGGCCCGACACCTTGATCCGCTGGCGCCTCCGGAGCGTGGGCTGGAGGGGTCTTGTCGCGTCCGCGCGTCGAGCCTTCCGGGGCCTCAGCTAAATCAAGTGTAGGCTCCGGGCCAAGCGAGTATTGCGGCGGCTGTTTTTGGACGGTTGGCCGGTCGGGTTCCGGTGTCAGCGGCGTGCTCTCGTCCTGGGTTAACCCTTCGCTGAAGCGAATGTCTTCCGCGCCGCCGTCCCAGTAGAACAGGTAACCAGCCACGACGACAACGATCAAGCCCAGCACGACGCCAATTTTGATGTCTGTACGCATGATAGAACCCTCGTGGCGATGTGCTCTACGAAGCCTGCAAATACTCCGCCCTAGAGGCTGCCACCGCCTCGGACGCTCGCCCCAGCAACGCGCAACGAGGAAGGATTCTCAGGCTATGCGCAACCATAAATCCTAAGCGCTGCTCCCCGCTTGGTCAAGCCGCGCGGGTTCGACGGCGCCTACCGGTAAATGAAGGCGTCGCTCTCGGCGGTGCCCGGTGCGCTGCACCGGCGTGCGATGCCCCAAATCCCCACGAGCCAGCTCGGACCGGACCGGAGGTTATCGGGCGGTCGGCGCTGCCCGCCGCTCCAGGAGCAGGGGCAGCTCGGCTCTGGCCAGCACGGCGAGGACCAGCGCGATGGCCGCTGCGAAAACAATCTGAACGATCCGGCTCTCGAAGGATGCGAGCGCCCCGGCCAGGGCGGCCACGGCAATGGCACTGAGCACCAGCCGAAGCGCCCGCGGCTGCAAGACCAGGGGACTGGCGATGGCTACGGAGCTGTAGGTGCCGACCAGCACGCCGGCGATCAGCGCGAAGCTGAACCCGTGGATGCCCGTCCCGCCGAAGGCGTACATCACCACAACCACCGTAAGCGTGGTCAACGAGGTCAACACGGTGCGCGACAGGGTCTGATTGATGCTCGTGTTGATGATCGTCGGGGACAGGGTGGCCAACTTGCCTCGGTTCTCGCGGATTCGATCGAACACGACGATCGTGTCGTTCAGCGAATAGCCGATGATGGTCAGGAATGCCGCGATCATCGGCAAATCGATACGGAACACGGCGAGCGCCAGCGCCTTGCCGACGACCGTCTGGTAGATGAAGTAACTGGCCGTGACCAACCCCAGCGAGATGGACACGTCGTGCACCAGTGCTACGATCGCCGCCAGTCCGAAGATCATGTTCCCGAACCGGATCCAGATGTACAGCACGATCGCCGCCAGGGCCAGGACGATCGCCACGCCCGCCTGCGCCTTCGCCCGAGCCGCCACCTGCGGGGCGAATTGGGTGACCTTCTGTAGAGACCTAGCGCTGCTGAGGGCGGCTTCGGCGAGATCGAGCTCCGAGTTGGCCAGGTTCTCCCGCCACGGGTCCACGCCGTCCAAGTACAGGAAGTTCTCGTCCACCGCGAGAATAGCCACGCGCGAGTAAGCCGGCTCGTCCGATGAGCCGCTGAGTTCCGCGCGTGACAGGCCGATCACCTCGTAGTCGCGCCACTGATACATTTCGAAATCCGGCTGGAGACGCATGTCCCGCAGCCTCTCGCGTACGCTGCGTTCCGTTTGCGGCGGGTCGAGTTGGTCGAAGACTAACGTGACGCCGCCCTTGAACCGCCGAACGTCGTAGCCGCTGCTGCCGCCGATCACGTCAGCCAGTTGTCGGTGCTCCCGCCTGACGGGAAACATGCCCTGAGGCGCCCGCTCGGGGTCCTTGAGGACAGCGTACTTAACGGCCTGCTCGATGACGAGCTCTCCGGGCTTGAACACGGCCAGGATGGCCTCGCGCACCAGCTTCTTGTTCGTCTCCGTGGTGATGATCTCGAAGTTGGCCACCTTCTCAGCCGCCCCGACCTCGTGGACCTCCTGGACTCGGGCTGAGGCGAGCTTTTCCGCCGCCCCGCGCACGTAGTCAGCCACCTCGGCGCGCTGGCTTTGCATCGTCTCCAGCGTGACCTTGGCGTCGGTCTTGGCCTCTACCTGAACCGAATTACCTTCGGCGTGGGTCCTATCCCGCGCGATCTTCTGACTGAACGTCGTCAACAGGAGCGTCTCAAGCTGTCCCCCGGAGAGCCGGGATGAGTGGATCTGGAAGTTGTCCTCCTCGATCGCGCGGATCGTAGCCGTCTCAAAGGCGTCCGCCGCTCTGTCCAGCCAGGCAGGGCAGCCGGTCTCGCGGTCGGTGATGCGCTTGCGGACCTCGGCGTCGGTCATGGAGCCGGGCTCAGCCAGCTCGATCTGAGCGCTCGTCCCCCCAAGAAACTCGATGTCGTAGAGCTTGTCACTCGGCTGCGAGATGAACAGCGCCAACCCGCCGACCACCAGCACAGCCGATACCGGCCAGAAGGCCCTTCGCTTGGCCAGCCAGTTCACGCTTGGCTGCCGGATCAGTTGCAGCATGGGCACCCGTCCGGGGTGGGCGTGGCTTGTGCCGCGGAACAGGACTCGCAACGCCCACATAGACACCACAATCGCCACCGCTGCGCCCGCGCCGAACAGGATGAACTCGCCCAATCCCCGGGCGCGTGAAGGAGCGTCCGGGCCGCCGAGCAACCCGCCCAGCCCGTACATGGCCGCGCCGAGGGCCGCTAGACCGAAAGCACCCCCCCAGCAGTAGAGCACTTCCTGCCTGTTGAGCGAGGGAAGGACCATCACGGTGAAGAACTGGCGCGTCACGAACAAAGCCGTGAACATACTCGTTACGACGCCCAGGCCCAGCGTCAGCGCAAAGCCCTTCACCTCCTCGCTGCCGAAGTAACCCAGAATCACGCACGTTACCAGCGTCGTCAGATTGGCGTCGAGAATCGTGGAGAAGGCCTTTTCGTATCCCGTTCTGATCGCCATCCGCAGCGTCGTGCCCCGCGCCATCTCTTCGCGGACGCGCTCGAAGATCAGAACGTTAGCATCGACGGCCATGCCGATCGTCAGGATGACCCCGGCGACGCCCGGCAGGGTGAACGTCGCCTGAATCATGGCCATGACCCCGAGCACGATGATCAGGTTCAGGACCAACGCCACGTTGGCAATGAGGCCAGCGTAGAGGTAGTAGAACAGCATGAAGACCACCACGAGGTACAGCCCCCATTTGGCAGCGGCCAGACCCCGCTCCCGGTTGACCTTGCCAAGGCTGGGGCCCACGCTCTTGATCATCAGGGGCGGTTCCTTCAGGCGGGCGGGGAGCGAACCGGCTTCCAACGTGCTGACAAGCCGGTGCACCTCCTCCACGGTAAAGTCGCCGGTGATCGTTCCCCGTTCCGCGATTGCGTCCTTGACCACGGGGGCGGAAATGGCCTCGTCGTCCAGCAGGATGCAGAGCCGCTTCTTGATATTGTTCCTTGTCAGCCTCTCGAAGAGCAATGCGCCCGAGGCGTCCAGGAAGAAGTCCACCGCCGGGCGGCCGATGTCATCACGTCTCATGTAGGCACGCGTGAGCGACCACTTCTTCTCGCCCGCCGCCGGACTCAGCAAGGCCGCCCTGGGGCTGGCCTGTGCGAGCACGTAGTAGCCGTCAGCGTACTTGTCGATGATGATGCCTTGCTGCTGCTTGATCGTCTCGAAGTCTTTGAGCTGATCCACGTCGTCCAGATTCAGGAAATCCACGGGGTCGGGCATAAGGCACCACTTGAACGCGCCGCCTCGATATTGCGGTCCCCGCTCTTTGAGTTCCCTGACGTAGCGGTCGTATTTGCCCGGCTCGCCCGCCTCTCGTTCCGCCAGGATCCGGAACTCCAGGACGCCCGCCCCTCGCAGCAGACGTTGAAGGTCGTTTGGATCCTCCAGGAAGCCCTTGTTCTTGGCCCACGCGTCGTACTTGTCGCGAGCGTCGTCGATCAGACTCGCGCGATCCGGATGGCGTTGCCGCAAGCCGGAGAGCTCCTTGCGCCTCTCGTTCTTGTTTTCAATGGCCAGGATGCCGGTCAAGTGGGTCAGATCGAGATTCGTTGCCAGCACGCGGCCGACGGCCTCATCCAGCTCCTCGTAGGCCTGGTCCTGTTCTTTCGGAGATCCTTGCGCGCGGGCGGTCTGGTAGCTGTCGTATTTCTTGGCTGCATCGTCCAAGAGGGCTTGCCGCGAATCAACGCCTCGAACGAGCGCACCCAACGCATCCCGACGTGGCGTTCCTGTTTCGGACAAGGCCAGA
>CAYGAN010000085.1:6938-9024 GCA_964347585.1 uncultured Planctomycetales bacterium
GTGCGGCTAGGCCCGGGCCGTTGGGCGCGGCGGCAGCAAGCACCGCACTCGGGGAGGGGTTGCAGGGTCGGTGCGCCCGACGTTCTTGGTTCTCAGTCGCGTGGCGGCCTGCTCCCACTCCTCGCGGCGTGCCTGTGCCTCCTTCGGGGGCTTGGGCATGCGGATTTCCAGTCGGTTGCGTCCGATGGGGACCCACTCCAGGTTCCGCTGCCCTCTCGGGTCCACGCGCTTTCTGAGCACACGCATGACGCGCTCGGCTAAGTCGCGCTTCTGTTCTTCCTTCAACCCCGCGTCGTCGATTTCGTAGAGCAGCACGTGGCCGCCGACGAGATCGATCCCACCCTTGAGCCTCTGCTTCGGCGGGTACAACTCGAACGCCAGCAGCCCGACAACGACAACGATCAGAAGCAGTTTCAAGTAAAGGTTCTTGTCAGTCATGGCAGACCTCACCAACCTGGCGGTGTACGGTTTGGTTTCGGCGGTCACAACCGGACCGCATCGGTGCTGACTTGTCTAGGAGAGGCGAGGCGGGCCGCATGGCCGGCAAGGCGCCAGTCCTCGCAGTACCAAGCGGTGCGGCACCACGGTCGGCTCCAGCCTGAGCAACGGTGCCGCATCCCTCGGCGGCAACAGGTCGCCGGACAACGCGGCTCGTGCCGGGACCCCGAGCTGAGGGTGACTCGACGCGCCGTTCAGCCGATCCCACACGTCGCGTGCCGGCGCTTTGACCTCGGCACGCTGCTTATCCTTCGGGCCGTCTGGCGCCGTCCTGTCCGACTCGGCGCCAGCCTGTGGCTTGTCTTGCACGGTCGGATCCTTGGCGAGCGCACCGATGGAATAGAGCGGCGCCATCAAGAGCAGCCCTACAAGCACCCCGATCCCCCACAACGCATAGCGATCGCGAACGTTCATGGACCAACATTATAGCCCGCCAGGGGGGCCAGGCAACCTCAGTACGATTCCTCCGGCCTCGTCGCGGCTGGACGTAGAATATCTCCCATCCCTCGAATGCCCAAAGCCAGTGCCGCCAGGGCGAAGGTGCCTGCTCCGGTCACCACGACGCAAGCCGTCTGGAGCATCGCCGAGCTTTCGTACGTCGGCCAAGTTCCGAGCAGCCGATCAGCCGCAAGCACGGCGCCAACCATTACCGCCGAGGCGAGCATCGTTCTTGACGCTCCCGCCGCGATCCCGCGCCATCCGAGCCCGCCGATGCGCCGGCCGAGCTTGCCTGCCAGCAACGCACATTGGATGGCAGCGCATATCGCCGTGGCCAGAGCCAGGCCTGCCTCTTCCAGAGGGGTCAGAAGCACGAACGTCAGATTCAGCGCCAGATTCAGTGCGACCATCATGGTGGCCGTGCGCACCGGTGTAGTCGTCTCACGCAGCGCATAGAAGCCACGAACCACGATGTGTTGGACCCCGTATGCCCAGATGCCGGTCGCGTAGAACACCAGAGCCCACGAGACACGACTGGCGTCAGCTTGGCGGAACTGCCCTCGCTGATAGAGCAGCTCGACCAACGGTCCGGCTACCAGGATCAGGCCCAGCGTGCAGGGGATGCCCACGAACAACGTCAACCCCAGGCCGTACTGCAACACGCGAGCCATGCCACCCATGTCTCGCTTGGATGCCAGCTCGGACAGTTGCGGAAAGATCGCTGTTGCCAGCGACAGCCCGAACACGGCAAGGGGAAACTGGTACAGCCGTTGCGCGTAGTAAAGAACTGCCGGCGCCCCTTCGTGGTCCACCAGCCAATACGCTACCAGGCTGTCGGCGAGCGTGTTGAGCTGAACCGCCGCCAGTCCGAGCATCATCGGGGCCATCATACGTGTGATTTGGCTCACGCCTTCCTGTCGGTGATCCAGGTTGAGGGCAAGTGGGAAGCGCGCCCGTCGAACGGCCCCGAGCTGCAGAGCCAGCTGTAGCAAGCCGCCCGCAATCACCGCCACGGCCACGATGAGGACGTGGTACTCGGCCCCGACGTCTGTCAATCGCGATCCGATCCATGCTCCCGGAGCGATGTCTTTGACCTCTCCTTTGGCGATGGGCGTCAACTTCCCGGAATCTGCCTGGATCAACGCCAGAT
>CAYGAN010000085.1:9034-13214 GCA_964347585.1 uncultured Planctomycetales bacterium
CGATCCATGCTCCCGCAATGATGCTGACGTTTAGGATCACCGGCGCTGCCGCCGGGGCGCCAAAGCGGCTGAGCACGTTGAGCAACCCGGCGAGGACCGCTACCGTGCAGATCAAGATCATGTAGGGCAAGAGAATCGCCGTCAGCTTCAGCGTAAGCCTGCCGCGTTCGTCGCCGGGCACCAACAGTTTGAGCAGCCAGACCAGCCCCTCGCCGCTTGCCGTCAGCCCGATCAGGATCAGCAGAAGGATCCCAACCACCGCCCCGGCCAGCCGGGCCGCCCGCTGCGCGCCGGCTTGATGATAGGTCTCCGAGAACGTAGGGATGAAAGCGGCCGACAGCGCCCCCTCGCCGAACAGCCGGCGAAACAAGTTGGGGACGGCAAAGGCGATCGAGAAGGCCGACCACGCCCCGCCGGCGCCGAAGTAATAGCTGCACACCATGTCGCGCAGCAGTCCCAGCACGCGCGATATCAGCGTCAGAGCGCCTACGATACGAGCTGAGCCAACGATCCGCCGGCCGGTGGTCACGTCGGGCGAATATACGGCACATTGGTGGTACGCGACAAGGGGCGCCCTATCGCGCTCGTCGCATGACCGAGCTCAGCAGCGCGGTGCAGCCCGGCCCGGGCCGCGAGACGACGCACGGCTCGGGCGGCATCCAGCGAACTGAATCACCTTGCGCGGGCCCTTCGCGCACCTCGGGAGGGTTTGGGAGTCGGTCCCCGAGTGCTGGCTTTGGCGGCAGGCTGTCCAGCCCGGCGGCCACGAAACCACGACGCTGCGCTGAGTACCGCGAATCCGGCAAGGGAGGTGAGGGACAGGGCCACGCCGTTCCTGAAGCTGGCGGGCTGATACTCAAAGACAACCGTATGCAGGCCTGAGCGGACGCGAACAGCGCGGAACAAGTAGTTCGCCCGAAGGATTTCCGTCGGGACTCCATCGACAAAGGCCTTCCACCCCGGGAAATACGTATCCGTCAGGACCAGGAGCCGCTCGCCCTGTGAGCGGGTTTGGATCTCGACCCGCTCAGGACTGTACGAGACGATCGTGGCCGGCTCGCGAGCGGGGGAATCGGACAACGGCACCATGCCCGGGGCCTTTTCCAGAAGGACCGTCGTCTGGTACTCAAAGTTGCCGGCTGCGATCCGCGAGAGGGCCTCTTCCGGCCCGCACACGTCAAACCGAGAGACCAAGTAGGCGCGTGGCAGCGCGTCGCGGTTGCGGTACTCCGCCGCGCGCAGCTCCGGCGGGGCGCCCTCGGGAGCCCAAGTCTTGAAATCGTAGCGGTCCCAGTCCCAGCCTCGTGGGTCCATGTACTTCTTGGGGCCTCGAGGCACGACGAGGTACGTTACGCTCGCCATGTCGTAGAAGCCTTCGAATCTGCGTCTGTCAACTCTGTACATCGTGCGCCACCGATCGCCGCCCATCGCGCGGCCGGCAAGGGTCCACCGCTTGGGCAGGAGGGCCTCGTAGTCGCAAACCGAATAGAATCTTTCCAGCGGCCTGATGACCTTTACGGGCTTGAGGTAAAGCGGGCATATCCTGCTGTGACCGGGGACTTTCTCCTTGTCCGTGACAATTCCTGCGAACGCCCACGGCCGTACCAGCCCCGCTCCGCGGAAGTGGAGACACTGGCCCCACTGGACGGGAATATCCCGCAGAACCCCACAGCGCCCGGTCGCGTGCGCGAGGTCGAACAGGAGGAGCACCAACAACCCCGCCGCCAGAGCCACGGGCGCCCAGGCGTGTCGGAACAGAAAGAAGGAACCCGCCAGCAATCCCGCGGCAACTAGCGCGAGCACGATACCCAGTGGCGTTGAAAGGCGGCACGCCAATGCCAGCACGACGATGCCCGCCAGTCCCGCCGCGAGCCGCAGTGTTCTATCTCGCCGCAGCTCGGGCAAACCCGTGCGGAACTGATCGATGCCGAAGACAGCCAAGCTGATCAGGCTGAAGAACGTCAACAACTTGAACCTCGTGGGCGTGCGGAACATGCTTCCTGTCGGCAGGGCTTCATACAGCCTGTACAACCACCCCGACCAGAGGTGATATCCGAACGACAACAGTAGCGATGCCCCCGCCGCGATCAGGAAGAACCACGTCAGGTGCTTGCGCCAGCCCACGACGATCGCCAGGGCGATCATGAACAGCGTCGCCATCCCCAGATAGCCCGCGTCGTTCAGGAAATCGAACGCGATCAGCTTGGGGCGCGGGTCGAACGCGTTATGGGCGATCTGCTCGGCGTCCGGCGGTTTCCAGCCGGTCTGCTCGAGATACTGAACTTCTTGCTCCGCCAGGCCCTCCCCGCGCGCGCTGTTGTCCACCAGCTCTTTCGTGGGAAGCACTTGTGCGCCAGCCAGGCCCAGTGCAAGCGCGCAGGCGAATCCCAGGCCGACTCCCCTTCGGATCAACTGATCGGACTCATACTGCCCGCCTATGGAACAGTGGACGAGCCTGACGATCGCATACGGGCCCAAAAGGTAGAACGTATAGACAAGAAACTGCGGAAAGCCGGCCAGGATCTGCAACGTGGTGGCCACAGTGAACGCTGCCCACCAGCGCCACTTGCCTTGCCGGACGAACTTCTCCACGCAAAGGAACAGCAGCGGCATCCACATGATCGCGGACACCTCGGGCGGCCAGAAGGTCTGTCCGAGAATGCACGCGAAAATGAACAACACCCCGCCGATGCCGGCAGCGTAATGACTGACACCCAAAGCGCGAAAGAACAGCGCTGCGAACAGGCCGCCAAGGAGCACCTCGCCGAACATCAAGGTCTTCAGCGCCGTGCCCACCGGCATCACCAAAGACAGCCAAGTGCCAGGGTAGAACACTGCCACTTGGGCTGTGGCCAGGAACGGCACGCCGCAGCATTGCTGAGGATTCCAGAGAGGCAGGTCGCCCTTGGCCAGCCGCTCGGAGGCGTACTCTGTCATGGGGTAGTAGTAGAAAATCAGGTCGGCTGGGAAGACCTTCTCGCCGAGGCGGCCCGGCGGCGCGTTGAAGCGGAACCACAAGGCCACCCCGCCGACCAGCACCACACCGATCATCAGCAAGCGCAACAGGAATGGTGGGAACGGCCCGCGCGGCCAATACGAGAGGAACTCCGAGTAATAGTAGGGCTTCCGATCGGAACGGTCGGCTCGCGAATACCAGAGCGGCTCGGAGGATTTGGCCTGGCCCGAGCGAAGGTCACGGCCGCACTTGCGGCAGCGCGCCGCACCGGGCTTGACCGCGGCATTACAGCTTGGGCACGTGTCGCCTCGCTTCGACTTCATCGGTCCTTCGCCAGGAAATGCTCTGAGGCGCCCGGCGCCTCGCCGAACTTCGGGGCCTGTCCCAAGGCGACACCATCAGCTCGCTACGGTCGCGCCGGCGGCAGAAGGGATTCCGCTGCCTCGACGTCCTCTCCACGGACGCCCGGGCAGATCGATCACAACCGCCTGCGAGCCCGTCCAAAGTGACGAATCCAAACGCAGCATAACTGTTGTGCCGGGCCGAAAGCAAGCAACCCCGCGTCACACCGACTCGGCCTCTTGCCTACTCGTTGTGGCAACGCCGCCAGCGTGTTACACTCCGCGCGCCTCATATAACCGCAAAGCAACGAGCGGATCTGACGGCACACGTTGACTGCCGCAGAGGACAGCGTCCCATCGGATCAGGAACACCGTCAATGCCGGAAGCCCGGGTGCTTGAGCAAGACGGTCGCCGTGTAATTATCGCCTGGTGCGTGGCCATCGCGACGCTGATCCTCGTCAGTGGGTACATCTTTGCCTCGGTCCTCGACAACGACTGGATCACCTACGACAACAACAAAATGATCCATAGGCATCCGGGGGTCGGCCAGGGCGCCATCAAGGATATCTTCGGCACGGAGGGGTACCGCGACCTCGCCGTTCTGTATCAGCCGCTGGTGGTCCTGTCACTGGCCATCGACTATCAACTGTTCGGGCTCGAAGACAAGCCCGGGTGGGCGTGGCACAGTTTCCTGCTGCACGAAGCCGTGATGATCTTACTGGTGGCTCTGCTGTTTCGGCTGACCGGCAGCCTAGCTGCTGGACTGGCCGGCGGCCTTCTAGTCGCTGCCCACCCCCTCGTGGTGGAGCCCGTAACGTGGATCATTTGTCGCACGTTTCTGCTGGCGGGCATATGGATCGTCATCGGTACGCACTGCTATTT
>CAYGAN010000085.1:13224-18120 GCA_964347585.1 uncultured Planctomycetales bacterium
TACTTGCTCTTGCCGTGGCGCCGGGCGTCGTGCGTTGCGGCGGTGGCTGCTGGCGGGCCAGATCGTCTGCTACGGCGTATCGATGCTGGCCAAGCCGCTGCTCGGGATTGTGCTGCTGCCACTGCTGCTGGACGCATGGCATCGGCGGCGAATCACACCGGCGGTCCTTCTGGAGAAGCTGCCTCTGCTTCTGATCGCGATCGCCTTTACGCTCGTCAACGTCAACACCGTCGCTTCGGGTCAAGGCCCATTAAGACCCCTTGTCCACGATTGGCAGACGCTGATTGCACGTGTGTTCGGCGGAACGGTTTGGACGCTCGCGAACACGCTTGTGCCCGCCAAGCTGACGATCTTCTATCGCTATAACGGAGCGTGGCAGGTCATCGGCTGGCGCGGCTTTGCGGTGGCGGGGTTCTTGCTGGCCTGGGTGGCGCTGGTCATTCTGGCATGGCGACGGCTCGGGCGGGAGCTGTTGCTGTGCGGGCTGGGATGGCTTGTGCTTTTCGTTCCCCAGCTGGGCGTCCTGCGATACCGCAATACGCTGACCGCGGATCGTTACAGCTACGTGCCGCTGTGGTTCGTCGGCCTTGCGGCAGCGGTTCTGTTGGCCTATCTGCTCCGGCCCGACAAGGCGGCGTCGCGCAGGCGGCGGCCTGCCGGCTACGTCGCCGTCGCGGTCACAGTCGCTCTGGCGATCTGCGCGGCCTCCGTTTCCAATCGATACACACAGAAGTGGGAAGACGAAGTAACGCTGTGGAAGGACGTGGTATCACAAACGCCCGGGGCAATCCCTTACGGCGAAATGGCCAACCTGCTCATCGGTCGGGCAAGGCAAGCCAAGTCTCCCGAGCAGAAGAAACGCCAATACCAGCTTGCTGCGGACGTCCTTGCCGAGGCCGTGACTATCGATGCCGTCAAGGCCGATGCCAACTACTTCCAACTCTGGGCGCGCCTTGGAGCGCTCTATCGCGCCCTCGGAAGACCCGATCAAGCCATCGACGCTCTGAAGAACGCCATCGGGGAGTGCAACAGGATGTTCCGTGGGATGGACCCCGCTGACCGCGAGCGGCTTCTATCGACTTGCCGGACCGATCTCGGACAAGCGTATCTGCAGAAACACCGATACACCGAGGCGATCGAGTGCTTCAGACGAGCCGCGAATGCCGACCCACAGAACTACAAAGCCCTGACCGAGTGGGGCAGGGCTCTCTATAGGCAGGGCGAGATTCACAAGGCGTGGGACAAGTGCCGGGCGGCACTGGCGATCCAGCCGAAGTATGGCCGCGCGCTTTCGCTGCGGAACCGACTCGATTCGTTGCGCGGCTACCGACCCGGTACGCTGCCGGCTCGACGGTAGCGCGCACCGCGCGTGGACGTCCGGGCGGCTCACGCGGAAGCCGGGACCGGCACCCCCACTGGCTTGACAAGACGCTTTGCGGGTTCGGACTCGACCAAGTGGTAGGCCCGCAGGATTTCGGCCACGCTCCACGCCTGGGCGATGCAGCCGCCGGGCGCGTGCGGTGGATCACCATCAAAGATCTCACTGATCGTGCCCGCCCCCGCTTGGCCGATGTGCTCCATCATCGGACGCAGCCAGGCACGGCACGTCCTGCGAGCCGAAGCGCTAAAATTGTGCGCGCGAAGATGGGCCTCGACGAAAGGGCCGAGCAGCCAGGCCCACACGGTGCCCTGGTGATAGGCCCCGTCGCGCTCGAACGGATTGCCCCGGTACCTGCCGCGGTAAGCCCCATCAACCGGCGAGAGGGTCCTCAGACCAAAAGGCGTGAGCAGATGCTGCCTGACGCACGCGACCACTTGCTTCTGTCGGTGCCGCGAAAGAGGCGAATGAGGCAGGCTCACCGCGAAGATCTGGTTCGGCCGGATTTGATCAACGGCCTGATCCGGCCGGACGACGTCGTACAGGCACTGCTGCGCGCCGTTCCAGAACGTCTCGGCAAAGGCCGTCCGCGCGCGCTCGGCCAGTTGGCGACATTGCTCGGCCCCGGCCGGATCCATCTCAGCCAGCCGCTCGCCCAACACACATAGTGCGTGATACCACAGCGCGTTGACCTCGACGGGCTTGCCGTGACGCGGCGTGAACACCACATCCCCGCACCTAGCATCCATCCAGGTGATTTGCGTGGTCGGGTCGCCGCACGAGACAAGACCGTCGTCATCGACGCGGATGTCGTAGTCCGTCCCGGCCGAGAAAGCTGCGATCACCCGCCGACACGTAGGCCCGAGTACCTCAGTCCAGCTGCGATGGTCGCGCGTCGCGGCCAGATAGGCATCGGCAGCGTGGATGAACCACAGGCTCGCATCGACGCTGTTGTACGCGCTTTCGCCGCCGTAGTCGTCGAACCGGTTGGGGATGAGCCCGTCGCGCTGGGCCCCGGCGAACGTACGGAGCACCTCAAGTGCCTCGGTGAATCGCTCGGTCAGCAGCAGCAAGCCGGGCATGGCAATGAAGGCATCCCTGCCCCAGTCACCGAACCAGTGATACCCGGCAAGAATCGTCGTGGAATCGCGACCGTCTGCGAGCTTCCGGGCGACGACGAACTGATCAGCGGCAGCGTGGAGATGTGCGAGGAACGAATCGGGCGACTCAATCGCATGCTCGCGAGTCACGAAGACATGATCATCATCGGCGGGCGGGTCCAGCAGATCAGCGGCCTCAGCCAAGCTGGGACCGCCAAACACCGCGGAGAGCCTGACGCGCGCCGGCCCGTCCGCCTCGAATCGAAACACACCGGGGGTGTACAGGTCCTCGCCGAAGTCCATCCCGCGAGCCGCTTCTTGCCGGTATCGGAAGTTATACCACCAGTCCGGCAGCGGCTCGAAACTCATGGCGCAATTGCCTCGGACGCATGCAGCAAGCAAGGCAAGAGTAACTTCGGGGACGCGTAGGTCTCTCAGCCAGACGACTGACTCGGTGGTATCGAGGTCAAACGGCTCGCCCGCGTTGCGCCGGCGCAGACTGTGGAAGTCGCGCGAGGCCAGGAACGGCCGGACCTCCAGGCAGCAGGACTGCGGGACCTCACCGGCCAACTCGTAAATCAGGTGGACCTGATCGAGGCCTCGCTTCATGACGATCCGCTTGTGGACCTCGAGCGGTCCCACCGCGTAGGTGAAGCACACGTGCGGCTCAGGCGGGGCCAACGAATAATCAAAGTCCTTTAGATACTGGAAGCCGGCTGGGTGTATCGCGTGGTTGAACTCGAAGTTGGCCAGGTCGAATTGCTGCTCGCCGAGGATGAGGCGCTCCGCCACCGCGCTGAGCAGGACAATCCGTTGCAGGGGCGGGCGCAGCGAGACGACCAGCAGTCCGTGATACCGCCGCGTCGGACAGTTAATCACCGTCGAACTGGCGTATCCCCCGCGCCCGTTGGTAATCAGCCACTCACGGGTCAGAAGCGCGTCGAGGCCCCCCTCTAGTAGCCGACGACGGGCCTGCCGGGCATTACCGCCGCCGTGCGAATCACCCATAGTTGTCTCCGCAAACACGCCAGAGGCCGAGCTGAGCTCGGAGTTGCCCGCATAGACTCTATCGCCGTCCGAGCTACTGTTCAATATCCGACCATCTGCCTGGGTGCCCCATCCACGCGAAGCGTGGGTGGGGGACGGATCGCTAGCGGGGCAGTCCTCCGCACACCTGGCGAAGTCCGTCCCCGCTCTTCGCAAGAGCGCGAAGGCCGGGGCACCCTCACAAAAGAACTGCACGGCACGGCGCTTCATCCGTTCGGCCTGGCCAGTAGAATGCGTACCCGGCGTTGGCCCGATAATCCGAGGCCAGACCATGTCCAGCGCGAATGAAACCGCCGCGACGCGGGATATCGGCGCTCTTGAATACGCCTCTCTCCACGACCGTCCGAGCCGCTGGGGCAAGGGGTTTCTGGCCGTGGCAGCTACGTTTGTGCTGCCCGGCTTGGGGCATCTGATCGCAGGCCGGCCGAAACCGGCACTCTTCTGGTTGCTGCTCTTCCTCTTCATGTCGGGTCTCGAATGGGTAGTCCTGATCAACCCACGGCTGATATCAGGCCTACTTGTGCTCGCACCCGTTCAAGTTCTGATCTTGGTGTGGATGTATGTCAGTGCTCTCTTTAGTGGTCGGCGGTCCACAAGGCAACTGCTCAAGAGGCCCTGGCTTCGCTATGCAGCAGGAATCGCTCTGATTGTCGGCGCCGCTTGGTTCGGTCCGCACGCCCTGTTGGCACACCATCTCGCGCTCCACACGCGTGAGCATTACGTAGAAGCTTTCGTTCTCTCAGGCAGAGCGATGTCGCCGACGCTGGTCCCAGGGGACCACTTTCTCGTGCACAAGAAAGTCGCGCTGCGTCGCTGGGACCCGGCCGCCATCGAACACCCGGACTACCGATCGACACGCGCGGCCATGAGAATCGTCGGGCTGCCGGGCGAGACGATAGAGATCATTCGCGGCCGCGTTCACGTCAACGGCACGCCAGCCAACCCGCCCGCCGGCGTCGGACCCTACCTGAGCCTGTCGGAGGTGCCCCGCGATGTTCGAGTCCGGTACGACGGGGCTGGCGCCGGCTGCGAGGGCAGCCCGATCTTTCTGGCCAGCGACGAGTACTTCGTTCTCGGAGACAACACCGGTCAGTCCCTAGATGCCCGACTATGGAAGACCGCCATCCCGGGTCATCAGGTTGGCGCTCTACCGCACGATCACATCAAAGGACGCATCACGGCGATCTATTGGCCCCCGAGCCGTTGGCGCATGTTTGAGTAGCCCGGATTACTCATGAGGAGTAGCTCGTGGTTGGGCAAAGGAGCGATCGGGGCCTGGCAAGGTGATTGGCGTGCGCAGAGCGAACGCAGCGCAGAGGCCCCCTTACCCCCACATGGGATCCGGGTTGTAGAGCGGTTACGGACCGGCCG
>CAYGAN010000086.1:0-14074 GCA_964347585.1 uncultured Planctomycetales bacterium
GCGCGGGAGAAGCTCGCCGAGGCCTTGCAGCAGGTGAAGTTCTCCGAGCCGAAGATACCGGTAGCCTGCAACGTGACGGGCCGATACCACAGCACCATCGACGAGATCCGCCGACAACTGGCTGACCAGGCTGTATCGCCCGTGCGTTGGCAGGAGTGCATGCAGCACATGATCGACAAGGGCATCGATCGCTTCTACGAGCTCGGTCCCGGGAGGGTGCTGACCGGGCTGCTGCGGCGGATCGATCGCAGTTGCAGGGTGGTAAACATCTCATCTGCTCGAGACCTGGCAGAACGACAGGAGTAAGCAGCATGGAACTGGCCGGGAAGACGGCAGTTGTGACAGGAGCGGCGCGGGGCATCGGACGGATGATCTGCCTTGAGCTGGCCTCGCGCGGAGCTGACATTGTCGCGTGCGATCTGCTCAAGGACCAGCTCGATGCAACGGTCGGCGAGGTCACCGCTGCCGGTGTCGACGCTCTGGCAAAGATCGTGGACGTCAGCGACGGCCAGGCGATGTCCGACGTGGCCGAGCAGACCGTCGAGAAGTTCGGAAAGCTCGACATCATGGTCAATAACGCCGGTATCACACGCGACACGTTGCTGCTGTCTATGGATGACGAGCAGTGGGACACGGTCATTCGGGTGAACCTGCGAGGTGTCTTCATCGGGACCCGGGTAGCGGCCAAGGCGATGCTCCGGGCTAGGTCCGGCAGCATCATCAACATGGCCAGCGTCTCGGGAATGGCCGGTAACGCCGGCCAGAGCAACTACGCAGCAAGCAAGGCGGGGGTGATCGGCCTGACCAAGTCGGCCGCCAAGGAATTGGCGCGCAGGAACATCAGGTGCAACGCTGTCGCGCCGGGGTTTATCGACACCGAGATGACGGCTGTGCTACCGGACAAGGTCAAGGATGCGGTCCGTCCGATGATTCCAATGCAGCGATTCGGTCAGGCCAAAGAGGTCGCGGCGGCGGTGGCGTTCCTTGCATCGCCTCAGGCCAGCTACATTACCGGCCAGGTCATCGTCGTGGACGGGGGGCTGAACATGTAACAGGCCGAGCGGGGGGGCTGGCGCGGGCCCAACTGCCGGTCTAGAACCCCTTGAAAGGGCAGACGGCGGTCTGTATAGTAGCCGCGTTTTGACGGGTACGGCATCGGTTTGGCTATCTTGATTGCCAAGGAGGATTGTGACGTGCCGGATGTGGCAGCTATAGAAGACAAGGTGATTTCGATTGTCAGCGAACAGATGGGGATCGACAAGGCTGAGATATCACGCGAGACCTCGTTCGTGAATGACCTGAATGCCGACTCGCTCGACACGGTTGAACTCGTCATGGAGTTCGAGGACGAGTTCGACATGAGCATCCCGGACGAGGAAGCTGAGAAGATCCAAACTGTCGGACAGGCCATCGATTACATCATCGAGCACACCAGCAAAGACAAGTCCTGAGTCCTCAGAGTTGGGCGACCGGTCTATGTCCAGGCGTCGCGTGGTCATCACCGGCATGGGAGTCGTAACGGCCGTCGGGGAGACGGTCGAGGAGTTCTGGCAGGGCCTGATCGCCGGCCGAAGCGGCGTGTCGTGCGTGACTCGCTTCGACACGTCCCAGTTCCCCGTGCACATCGGGGGTGAGTGCAGCCGATTCGATCCGACCGGCTACATGGATCGCAAGCTCGCCAAACGGCTCGACCGGTTCGCGCAGTTCGCCATCGCTGCCGTCAAGGCTGCCGTCGGGCAAAGTGGCATCCAATTTGAGAAGGAGGATCCGACACGCGTCGGTGTGATTATCGGGTCAGGGATCGGCGGCCTGATGGAGCTTGAAGAGCAACACGTGCGGCTGCTCGAAAAGGGCGCCAGCAAGGTATCGGCCTTTACGATACCCAAGCTCATGGTGAACGCAGCGAGTGGGAACATCTCCATCATGTACGGTGCTCGCGGGCCGAATACCGCCGTGGCCACGGCGTGCGCCTCGGCGACCAACGCCATGGGCGACGCCTACATGACGATTCGCCGGGGCGATGCGGAGATCATGTTCACGGGCGGGAGCGAGGCAGCGCTGACTCCTCTGGGGTTGGCGGCGTTCTCGGCCATGAGGGCCCTTTCAACTCGGAACGACGAGCCGACGCGCGCCAGCCGACCGTTCGATAGAGATCGCGACGGCTTCATTATGGGCGAAGGGGCGGGCATCCTCATCTTTGAGGAGCTGGAGCACGCAAGACGGCGCAACGCCGACATCATCGCCGAGGTGCTCGGCTTCGGCATGAGCGGCGACGCGTACGATATCGTCC
Organism: uncultured Planctomycetales bacterium; assembly: GCA_964347585.1. Lineage (GTDB taxonomy): Bacteria > Planctomycetota > Phycisphaerae > UBA1845 > CAYGAN01 > CAYGAN01. The sequence goes on from CAYGAN010000086.1 coordinate 2,291, forward strand.
ATCCCGAGACTGACGGCGCCGGTCCCGCCGAGGCCATGCAATTGGCCCTTCAAGACGCCGGCATCAGCCCGACCGACGTTAGCTACATCAACGCCCACGGCACGAGCACGCCGGCGGGCGACCCCGCTGAGACCAGAGCGATCAAGCGCGTCTTTGGCGAGCATGCCTACAAGATCCCTGTCAGCAGCACGAAGAGCTCTATAGGCCATCTTCTCGGCGCCAGCGGCGGAGTGGAAATGGCAGCGACGGTCAAGGCCATCCAGGCCGGTGTCGCGCCGCCGACGATCAACCTGGACAATCCCGATCCCGAGTGTGATCTCGATTACGTGCCTCACGAACCGCGCGAGATGGGTATCGACGTGGCGATGAACAACTCGTTCGGCTTCGGCGGCCACAACGCCTGCATCCTCGTAGGCCGAGTCAGGTAGCCGCCGTCCCCGGGGCCGCGGACCCGTAATCAGGCGCTCAACCAGCCTTCCGGCTAGCATGTTGGGTTGACTGGTGAACCCAGCGCCGTCAGCGCCGAAATCGCTGGTTCGTGGGGGTGGTCGCTGCGCTCCAATCTCCTTCCATGAAACGCATCATTTAAAGGCTTGCTGCGTAAGACGCAGCAAGCGTAGCTGTGCCGGAGGTTCTCACGATCTATCGCCTCAGCAGGAATCGCGGCTGTTCTTAACGAGTCAGCTTGGACCGGCAGCAGCGGGACCTTTAGGAATACGGATGCTCGCAAGGGGCTGTGCGTCATGTGATTGATCGCTCTGCCGCCAAGGCGAGCCAAAGGCGGGCTCAAGTCGGGCGTCGTCTGGGCCGATAAACACGTTAGCTGAGCGCCAAGGCGCTGGTGTTGCGCGCCGACGAGACGACTATGGCAGACGAACAGCCTCGGAGCGAGGGCGAGCCCTCTGGCCCGGCTTCTTCGGGTAGCGATGCCCCGGCTGGTGTTGTGCCCGGTCCTGCCGATCAGGCCGAGCTTGCGCGAGTGTTGCAGATCGAGGTGCCTGTCATCGTAAGACTCGCCAGCCGTATAATGTCCGTAGGCGAAATTATGGAGCTTTCGACGGGGTCGATTGTAGAGTTCGAAAAGTCCACCGACTCGCCGCTCGACCTTATGATCAACAATAAGTGCATCGGGCAGGGGCGGGCCGTCAAGGTAGTTGAGAGCTTTGGCCTGGAAGTGCTCAAGATCGCGAGCGTCCAGGAAAAGATTGAAGCCTTGGGCCCCGGGCGATCGTCCGAATGACAATCACCCTGGGCCGCTTCAACGCCGCGCACAGGCAGGTCTAACTGGTCTGCGTGGGGCACATCGGCAGGGGAGTGACGCGCGTTGCCTTGGGCGATCCGCTCTGGGCGCATCACCCGCCTGCTGCCGTCGTCTGTCCGGAACCTCCCTCTCGAACATACGTACGAGCCGGCTCGTTTTTGCTTTACCGCCCGGTCCGGGCCGCTATCATATCGCCCTCGTTTCGTATCCCTTTCGATTCAGGTACGTAAGCTCGTGCACGAAGGAGACCAACCGTGAAACTGGCCGTGCAGGAAGGACTTGTCCCGGGCAACTCGTTGGCGGATAAGGTAGCGCTGGCTGAGGACATCGGCTTTGAGGGCATGGAGTTCTGGGGGCGCGACATCGGGGAGCGCGTCGCTGAGATCAAAGCGGCCTTCAAGGGGCGAAGGATCAAGCCATCGACCATTTGCGCGGGATATTCGGGCACGCTGGTGACATCCGATCCGGAACTTCGCCGTCAGGCCAAAGAAGGCATCCTGCAACGCTTACAAGTGGCCGCGGAGCTCGGCATGGTCGGCATTATCGTCGTGCCGGTCTTCAACAATCTGAAGAACATTCCCGACCTGACCCCGTACAAGACCGCCCAGCGGCTCGGCGAGGAGCTTCTGGCGGCGCAACTCGACGAACTCGTACCTCAAGTGGAAAAACTTGGCGGGCCGTGCATCCTGCTGGAGCCGCTGAACCGCTACGAGGCCAATTTCCTCTCGCTGCAGGAGAAGGGTGCCGAATTCGTCCGGCGGGTCAACTCACCCGGTCTAGCTCTGATCTGCGACTTCTTCCACATGAACATCGAGGAAACCAACACCGCCGAGACGCTACGAAAGGTCGGCGACGTATGCAGGCATGTGCACCTGGCCGACAATACCCGCAAGGAGCCGGGCACCGGAACCATAGACTTCAAGGCCGGCTTCACCGCCCTGAAAGAGGTCGGCTACAAGGACTACATGGCCTTTGAGTGCGGCATCTCGGGCCCGGACGCGCGGGCGTGCTTAGCCAAGTCGGTCCGCTATCTTAAGGGCTGCATGTAGGGAGTACGCGGACCTGCCCGGGGGCCTTTCCGAAGTGGGGTCGGCCTCGGGCTGCGCAGCTACGCTTGGGAATCGGTATTTCCTCTTAACTCAACCAGCACGGAGAACGCAATATGGTCATGAAGATCGGATTCATCGGCACCGGCGGCATCGCTCGCGTCCACCGTTCCTACCTAGCCGAGAAAGAGGGCGTCGAGCTGACGGCCTTTTGCGACACGGATGAATCGCGCGCCAAAGCCGCAGCTGAGCAGCACGGCGCCAAGGCCTACACCGAACATAAGCAGATGCTCGATGCGCAATCGCTCGACGCCGTCTTCGTGTGCACGCCCCCGTTTGCTCACGGTGAGATCGAGCTGGACTGCATTGCAGCCGGCGCACATCTGTTTGTCGAAAAGCCCCTGGCGCTTGACATGGCCACGGCCCGTCAGATCGACGCGGGGCTGAAACAGAGGAACCTGATCGGGTCGGTAGGACACCACTGGCGCTACCAGGGATCGACGGACCTGGCCCGTGAGCTACTCGGTGACGAGGAAATCGCATTCATTCTGGGGTATTGGATCGGGGGAATGCCCGGTGTGTACTGGTGGCGCCAGATGAAGCTCTCCGGGGGGCAGGCCGTCGAGCAGTGCACACACATCACGGACCTGGCTCGATCTTTCTGCGGCGAGGTCGGCACTGTTGTCGCTACCGGCGCCAAAACCATCATGCACAAGCGCGTCGAGAAGTACGACGTGTACGACACCCAACTCGCCTGCGTGCAATTCGAAAGCGGCATCGTCGGAAGCCTGGACACCTCGAATGTCGTCTCGTCAGGCGGGCAGGCCTACCTGAAGATCTTCACGCCGGAGTCAGCCTTTCAAGTTCAGGGCGGCCTGATCGTCTCGCGACGCGGGCAAGAGACGCGATATGACGCCGGCGGCATGGGGTGGCGTTCGCCTTATCATCGTGAGGACGACGTATTCATCGAAGCCATTCAAACCGGAGACCGCTCAAAGATCCGTAGCGACTACAGTGACGCGCTAAAGACCCTGGCCGTGACGCTGGCCATCAACAAGGCCTGCGAGACCGGCAAGCCCGTGAAGGTTGATCAGATGTAGCTGACTTGTTGGGAGCGTGCCACTGCTCTTGAGCAGTGCGGTGACTATCCCAGCGTAGGATCCGTCGGCGAGGGCGCAGGAAGCCACCTGTCCCAGAACCGCGCGCCGGAGAACTTCCAGTCCGTCGGTTAGGCCACCGGCGCACGGGGATGGTGCATGCATACCCACGCTAGGCGAGGGCACGGCAGCCGGCCATTCCAACACTGCTCAAGAGCAGTGGCACAGCTGGCCGCACGTATAATCCCGTCATGTAAACTGCATGTGGAAGATCTGGACTCAAAGCCCCGCGATGCACCGAGCCATGGCCAATGCCTCTTGGCGGGTTCGGATCTCCTCGTTCAGCTGCGCGTAGTACACGCGTTCCAGAATCTGCCCGACTGCCGGTCCCTGCTCGATCCCCATCGCGAGCAAATCCTCGCCGTTCATGAGCGGCTGCGGTGAGACCTGATCCTCCGGAATTGCCTCTGCCCGTGTCCTGATGGCCTCGTACGGGGCCAACGGCTCCCGCGTTGCCTGGCGTAGCGCACGAAAGAGCAACAGCAGATCATTGAATTCCGGCCGTGCCTTCAACAGCTTCAGGTCCGCCAGCGTCAACACATCGGGGTCTGCGAGAACGTCTTTCCGGCGGATGAGCCATACGACAGCATTGCGGACCTCGTTGCTGCAGGCCAGGTGGCGACAGATGCGATCGAGGTGCCCAACGTCCCGTTCATGTAGCATGGCTGCCAGGGCGAGCCCCAACGAGATCTCGTCCGGCAGGGCTGTGAGTACTGCCGCTGCCCGCTCCACCTGCTCGTGCGACCAACTGGCCTGCGGCCAGAGGTGAGCCAGCAGCCCCGCTTGCCACGTCTGTCGGAAGCCCCAGGAGCGATTCGGGTCCCGAAGAATCAGTTCCAATTCTTCACGAATGCGCTCGGCGCTGACCTCGCTGATCCGGGGGGCGTGCTTGCGAATTGCCTCGTATGTCGCCGAGTCGATTTCGAAACGAAGCCGTGACGCGAAACGAATTGCCCGCAGCATTCTCAGGTGGTCTTCGGCAATCCGCTGGGCCGGATCGCCGATCGCCCGGATGATGCGCCGGCTCAGGTCTTCTTGCCCGCCGACGTAATCGATCACGCACTGTTCGACCGGATCGTAGAACATCCCGTTGATCGTGAAGTCTCGCCTTGCGGCATCCTCTTGAGGCGTGCTGAAGACGACGTCCGTCGGGTGCCGCCCGTCCTCGTACCCGAGATCAGATCGAAACGTGGCCACCTCGACCCAATGCCCGCGTTGGTTGACAATGACCACGCCGAACTGGACGCCGACCTGTTGTGTCCGGCGAAACAGCCGAATGACCTCGGCGGGCTGGGCATCGGTGGCCACGTCGTAATCCTTGGGCTCGTGCCCGAGCAGCGTGTCGCGCACGCACCCGCCGGCAAGAAGAGCCTGATGGCCGTGCGCACGGAGGCGCTTAACGATTGCGATTGCTGCCTCTTTCGCTGCAGAATCGGCCATCAGCTTGTCCTGCACCTTGCTCACCTGCGTGTTCAGCCCTAAATCCTAAAGAGATGCCGCCACTCGGTCCACTAAGTGACGGCTCGAAAGAATGCCTCGACCAGCGCGCCGAACGACCCAAGCGATTTGGACTGCTTCTCATACTCTGTGCCAGCCGGCGGCAACGGGACCACGGGAGATGGCTCTGAAAGGGGGAGCACTCTTTTTCGGTGTTCGCGGGCCTGCGAGCCTTCCAGACCGACCGACGGGCCTGGGGCTTGCAGCTTGTACCGCTGGAACGATGGCCGAGGCGGCGTGTTCCTCCAAACGGCTACCCTGACTGGCAGCGGACGTGTCCGCGATCAGTCAACCGGAGCGGCTTGAGGTAGTATGGTCTGTCTCTATACTGTCACTTGGCCGATAGCGGTTGGCTAGTAGTGCCTCGCGCGTAGCCATCAACAGTGCGATCGCGAGCAGGCGGTCCCACCACGGATAACCGTGCTCCGCTTGCCCGTCCGAACGCGGCAAACAGCCAACACTCTGATGGCGGCTGGAGTCCGAGGGCCTGGACTGTTGGCCTCAATGCATGCGGCCCGCAGCATCGCTCCGCATTCGGGCGAGCCCTTGAGACCCAAGCGGGCTGTCTGAGTCATCCTTCTTCAGGGCATGAAGGTCAGCCACGTGACCGCCATCGTCCCGTATTCGCGACGCTGCCCCGAGCACAAACGGCCGTATGGTATCTTATCGTAACTTGTTTCCCGCTCGTGCCGTAGGACAACTACTACGCTGGGCTCGAGCGTGGGCTGCTCGCTGAGGCGCGCTAGAAACCGACCGGTCGGTCCTTCCGAGCTACTGTCCCAGCTCAGTCGATAGGGCGGGTCCACGAAGACCACCCGATAGCGCTGCGCTACTGCAGGCGGCTCGAGCGACACGCGCAGCGCGTCACCAACCGTGATCTGACAGGTGCTAGCCGCCTCGAGTCGCTCGACGTTCCGCCTCAAATGCCGCACGGCCCTGGCGTCCTTCTCGACGAATCGGCAGAAAACCGCGCCACGTGACAGCGCCTCTAAGCCCATAGCGCCCGTTCCCGCGAACAGATCGAGCACCGCGATCGGCGGCAAGCAGCCGGGCGTGGCAAGCCTCGCCCCCAGGGTATCGAAGATCGACTCCTTCACCCGGTCGAGGATGGGTCGGGTTGAGATGCTTGGCGGACTGGACAGCTGACGTCCGCGCCATCGACCACCAATGATGCGCATGACCGCGATTGTACCAGCAATTAGTTGTCCGTCGAAGTGTCCCGGCGTGCCCGAGACTGGGAATACGACCTGGAATGCGCGTTGACGGCGTCAGGGAGAAATGCGTAGTATGCGAGGGCTGCGATGACGGTAGGCTTCAAGGAAAGGCGTAAAGGAATGGGGTTACGTGCCTGTAAGCCGTGCGACGCCCGTTGCTGCCGGTATTTTGCGCTACCGATAGAGAAGCCGCAGACCGCTGGGGACTTTGACGATGTGCGGTGGTACCTGATGCACAGAAGAGTTAGTGTTTTCGTTGAGGATGGTGACTGGTACGTGCAGGTCGATAACCGGTGCAAGAACCTGCTGCCGGATAATCGCTGCGCGATCTATGAGGACCGGCCGCGTATTTGCCGCGGCTACAAGACTGAGAGCTGCGAGTACTACGGGGGCGATTATGCGCACGAGTTGCTGTTGAAGAGCGTGGAAGAGCTGGATGGGTATGCCCGCAAGTACTTGCGCGAACGTCGTCTGCGCGCCAGGAAACGCCGACTCCGAAGGCGAGCCAAACTCGCCACGGGCACGAATCGGAATCGCTGACCGGGATTTGACATGAGCAGATGGACCACAAGCCGGTTGTGTCGTGCTCTCGTGGTGACCGTCGGGATAAGCACGACGGGATGTATGAGAGGCAGTTTGGCTTCCGACACCGGCCCACGGCGCGTGGGGGAATGGTCAGTGGCGAACAAGCAATACGCGCACGTCGGCGAGGCGGTCCGTTTCAGTCTCGTTGTTCTTCCCGTGCTCGGCGGGCCGCCAGTGGCCCCGGACGGCTTGGTAGATTATGCGGAGGCTATCATCGGGGAACGGCGGATCGAGATTCTGCCTGATGCGGACAACAGGTTCACGTTCCAACATACGTTTGAGACGGTTACGACCGACGGCATGGCGCTGCGCGTGCAGGCCGTGGCATATCGGACACGCGGGCCTCGTGACGAGATAAGGGTGGGGAACGAGTGGGTCAGGGCCCTCAGCGCTGAGAACATGCCGGACGCAGAGGTGGCCAGCGACTCCGTGGAGATTGTGGTATATCAGAGTGCCATCGACGTGTCCCTGGACGCGAGTGACGGGCCGTACAATTGGGACACTGGACGGCTCACGATTCGCAAGAACGACGGCTCGGAGAGTATAGCATTCACCGATCGGCTGCTGCGGCCGGGATACACAGTCGAAGGTCCGGATTCACAAGGCGGCTTTCACGTTCTCTACCTGCCGCGCGCCGAGGAACTCAATAAGACCGGCGTCACGCAAGCCAGCTTCACCGTGCGCGGTCGGGACGGGCGACTGATAAGCAAGCCGATCGTGCTTGAGACGCCGTGAACGGTAGCTTGACCGGGTGGCGTTGCCGGTCGGCGGGTGGCGAGGGCCGGACCCGTGATGGTCTGGCACAATTCTGATAGGATGGGGCACGTATCTGTCGGGGGCGTGGGATCGTCTGAAAGCCTTCCGGCACGCGGTACGAACGATGAAGATCCAAGGCGTCAAAGGCACTCGGGATCTGTACCCCGAGGACATGCTGATTCGAAACTGGCTGACTGACGCGTGGCGTCGCGTGTCCGTGCGCAACGGGTTCCACGAATATGACGGGCCGATCTTTGAGCATCTCGAGTTGTACACAGCCAAGAGCGGAGACGAGATCGTCGCCCAGCTTTTCCACTTGAAGGATCGCGGAGGCAGAGAGCTGGCAATTCGCCCGGAGATGACTCCTACCTTGGCAAGGATGATTAATGCCCGCGCACCGTCGCTGCCGCGCCCGATCAAGTGGTTCAGTATCGGTCCGTTCTGTCGGGCGGAGCGACCGCAGCGCGGACGGCTGCGCGAATTTCTGCAGTGGAACGTCGATGTCGTTGGGACGGACGATGTGCTAGCCGACGCGGAGTCGATTTTTGTAGCGGTTGACTTTCTGCGTGAGATCGGGCTCACCCCGCAGGACGTGACGGTTCGGATCAACAGCCGCGCGCTCATGTCAGCTATGTTCGCGGAGCTGGGGATTCCTGACGAGCGTCACGAGCGTGCCTATCTGCTGTGGGACAAGGCCGGGAAGCTGCCTCGAGCGGAGCTCGCAGCGGCCTGGGATGAGGAGCTGGGCGACCGCGTCGAGTTCCGGGAGGCCGAGCGACTCGTTGGCGTACGCAGCCTGGATGGGGTGCGAGCGGCGGCGAGCGAGCGGGGCTGGTGCAGCAGGGGGATGGAGGAAGGCATCGCGCGCGTGCGTGAGGCGCTGGGAATTATACATGATCTTGGGATAACAGAATTCTGTTATTTTGATACGAGCGTCGTGAGGGGACTGGCCTATTACACCGGCATCGTTTACGAGGTGTTCGATCGGGACGATGAACTGCGTGCGGTCGCGGGGGGGGGGCGGTACGACGACCTGCTGAAGATCGTCGGAGGGACGCGCATGAGCGGGGTCGGTTTCGGGATGGGCGACGTGGTGGTGGTGGAGCTGCTGAGAAGGGCGGGGCGACTGCCAGCGGCGGAGCCGGGCCTGGACTTTTTCGTGGCTGAGGCAGATAGCGGGGTCAGGTCGCGCGTGCTCGGGCTGGTGGGAGGGTTGCGGCGAGCGGGGTACAGGGTGGATTTCAGCTACCGGCGGCAACCTCTGGGGAGACAACTCAAGTTGGCAGCGGAGCGGGGGGCCGCACGGAGCGTTATTGTGGGGGCTGAGACTCGCGAGGAGGGTGAGGTGACCATCAAGGACATGGCCAGCGGCAAACAGGTGCGGCGGCGATGGCAGGATTTCCTGGATGATCCGCGGGGATGAGCGGTTGAGGGACCATGACGAGGCGGCACATTCATTACGAAGCTGCCTTTGAGGACCTTCTGCGATCACAGGGCGTGCCCTACATCGCCGTGGACGAGGCGAAGAAGGCAATTTTCTCCGGCGACAAGGTCAAGTCTTTCGACTTCTTGATCTATTCGTCAACCGGCACCAACTGGCTCGTGGACGTCAAAGGACGCAAGTTCCCCTACGAGACCGGCTCAGCCAGACGCTACTGGGAGAACTGGGTCACGAGGGCCGACCTGGAGGGGTTGATGCAATGGGAGGAAGTCTTCGGCGAGGGGTTTGCGGCGATGTTTGTTTTTGCGTATTGGCTTGTAGGATCGGATGGGCGATGGCCAATGGAATTCGTGCATCCGTATGGTGGCCAGTATTACGCGTTCCTGGGGGTGCGAGCGGCTGAGTATCGTGACAATTGCAGACGCCGGTCGAGCCGCTGGGATACCGTAGCCGTTGCGGCGCCTGTGTTTCGGAAATTGTCGCGACCAGTGCAACGTCTGTGGACTTAGCCGTCGAGGGCGGGCGCGCCGACTTTACTGATAACGACGGGGCTATATAATCTTCGGCGAGACGGGAAGGGTGCCGGTGAATGAGGATAGCCTAATGGTTCGTCGCTGGTCAATGGGGCTTGTGTTCCTAGTCATTGGACTTCTGGCGGGAGCGCTGACGACACCTCGACTGGCGTACGGGCGTGACGCGAAGGAACAGCAACCCCGCCTGAAAGAGAGCAAACCCGCCGTTGAGTGGGCCATAGGAGCGGTGTTCTTGGTCGGGAGCTTGGTCGTGGCTTTCAAGAACTCTCGCCGCTCCCACCTGGGCTAGCCAACTCGGACCGGGATGTTATCAGAGGCGGGCGCCCTCGTTGCCCCAGGTCCTTCATATGGTTAAGGAGAGATGTCGTGTTCACCAAGCGCACTGCGATCGTGGCCTTGGCGGTGGTCAATCTGCTGCTCCTGGCCGGGTTGATAGTCAGCAGCTACTCGCTGCCCGAAGCGCGCGCTCAAGCGGTGGGGCGGGCCGGCAACTTCATGATGGTCGCCGGTGAAGTCCAGGAGGGCAACGACGCCCTATATGTATTCGATCTGCGGGATCGGGTGCTTCATACATTCACCGTTGGAAGCGGCGACCGCGTGGACCTTGTTCACCGGTACACTCGCAACCTGGCGCGTGATTTCGGTCGGCGATGACACCGCGACACCTGACAAACGTCTTACGTGTGTCATCCGATTCGCCTAGTCGAGGAGTAAGAATCGTGGATGCTAAGAATCTTACCATCGGGGTGCTTACCGTGACGGCAGCAATCCTTTTCGTCGGGCTGGTCGTGGTTAATACCATTGACGTGCCAGCCGCGTACGGGTTTGCGCAATCCATGCAAGGCGGGGACTACCTTGTAGTGACCGGGCAGCAACGCAGCGAACGTGAGCTGATATATGTCATCGACGCAGGCGGCCGAGCCGAGCGCCTCGGGGCATACGTTTTCGATCGCGACCGCGGTGAGCTCCATTTGGTTGGTGAGCCTTTCGATCTGAACAGGCTCAGAGGAGGCAGGGAAAGGCCACGGTGATGGCTGTCCAGCCAATAGGGGAGGGCGGCATGCACACCGCGGTCGCCTCGTTGGCGAAGGCGGTCCTCTCAGGCCGCGGCGTTCCGCGGGCCGAGGCGGAAGAGCTGGCCTGCCTGCCGCGTGATCACATCCATGACCTGCTCTATTGGGCCAATCGGATCAGGCAACATTTCTTCGGTCGCGCCGTCAGCTGCTGCGCAATCGTTGCGTCCAAGCTTGGTGGCTGCGCCGAGGACTGCAGGTTCTGCAGCCAGTCGGCGCGCTACCGCACTCATGTTAAGGGCGTAACTGTCCTAGACGAGGAGCAGATTGTCCGGGCCGCAAGGCGAGCCGCCTCGAGCGGAGCCGAATCGTTCGGCATCGTCGCCAGCGGTCGCAGACCGACGGAGGCAGAAATCGATCGACTGATACCCGTTGTCCGGCGGATCCGGCGTGAGTTTGAGTTGGAGGTCTGCGCCTCACTAGGGGCTCTCAGCGCCGATCAGGCCTGCTGTCTGCGCGAGGCCGGTGTGACTCGATACAATCACAATCTGGAAACGTCACGAAGGCACTTCGGCAACATCGTGACGACTCACAGGTACGAGGACCGCGTCGAGACCATCAGGAACGTCACAGCGGCGGGTCTTGCGTTGTGCAGTGGCGTACTGTTCGGTTTGGGCGAGAGTTGGCTGGACCGGGTCGATGTAGCTTTCGAGCTGCGCCGGCTGGGGGCTGATGCAGTACCGATCAACTTCTTGCACCCGATCCAGGGAACGCCCCTGGCGCAGGCCGGCCTGATCGAGCCGTTGGAGTGCCTTCACATTATCGCGCTTTACCGTTTCATTCTTCCCACCAAACATATCAAGATTGCCGGCGGCCGTGAGCTGAACCTGCGGGACCTTCAGAGCTGGCTGTTCTACGCTGGCGCCACCAGCTTCTTGGTCGGCAGCTATCTGACAACGCAGGGGCGAAGCCCCGCGGATGATCGTCAAATGGTCCGCGATCTTGGCCTGGAACTGTCGGGGCGTCGATCCGCTGATCTCAAGCAGCCTAGCTACCTCGGGGCGAGCGTATCATCTGACGATGTCTGACGTTTGGATCACCGGCCTGGGGATGGTCACGCCCGCGGGTCTCACTGCCGACTCGACGTGGGATACACTGGCTGCAGGCAGGGGAGTGGTGGGCACCATCAGCGGCGTCGCGCTGCGTGGCTGCCGTGTTAACTTCGCTGGCCAGGTCGCAGGTTTTCGTCCACCCGCGGGGGGGGCAGACCTCGACCGCTCG
>CAYGAN010000086.1:14084-17631 GCA_964347585.1 uncultured Planctomycetales bacterium
GCGGCCGGTGAGGCGCTGTGGCGTGCAGGGGTTCGTGTTGGGTCAGCAATTGCTAAGAGCGGCCGTGCGGCCGTCGTCGTCGGCAGCAGCAAGGGGTGCATGCTGCGGCTGGCCGAGATCCACGAGAGGCAGCGAGCTGGCAGCGTCGAGCCAGGCGATTCCTTCGCAGACGCGGCGCCGCATGCGCCGGCGGCGGCTGTGGCGAGGCACTTCGGTATTCGAGCGCCGACCATCGGGATTGTCGGTGCCTGCGCGACTGGCACGCATGCGATCATCCGGGCGGCGCAGATGATCAAGGACGGTCAGGCCGACCTGGTCCTGGCCGGGGCTTGTGAGGCGTCTATCCATCCTCTTTGTCTGGCCGCCTTTGACCGCATGGGAGTACTGGCCAGGTGCTCGCAGCAAGACCGTCCCGAGACTGCCTGCCGGCCGTTCGACATTGATCGAACTGGTTTTGCGCTGGGCGAGGGGGCAGGAATGCTAGTGCTCGAATCCGCGTGCCATGCGTCTAAGCGGGGCGCCAGGCCCCTGGCTGCTGTGGCAGGTTGGGCCTTGGCCGCAGATCCGACGGGAATCGCCGATCTTGACGAATCCGGAGGCGCGCTGGCAGGCGCCATCCTTACCGCCTTGCAGGGCGCGCGTCTCGAGGTTGACCGGATCGATTACATCAACGCTCACGGCACCGGTACCCGCAGCAACGATGTCGCTGAAACCCGGGCGATTCGTCGTGCGCTCGGTGCCGCGGCAGACACGGTGGCCGCTAGCGCCATCAAAGGATCGATCGGGCACCTGCTCGGGGCGGCCGGGGCCGTCGAAACTGCCGTTACGGTCATGGCAATGCGGCACGGTCAGGTGCCGCCGACGGTTAATCTTGAACATCCGGATCCGCTTTGCGATCTGGACTATGTGCCTGGGATGGCTAGACGTCGCTCTATTCGGCATGCCCTGAAGACATCCATAGGGTTTGGCGGCCATATCGGTGTGATTGTGCTCCGAGACGGCGTCGAGTAGATGCGAGTAGCTCCTGCGACCGACCTGCACACGCCCGCAGACGCCGAATGCAACATAACGTTCATTCTCGGACCTTGAGACGTAAGTCCTTTCCTTTAAAGCTTTTATGCCCAAGAAGGCCGTAGATTCGCAAGGCGCGCGTTAGCCGCCACTGTTTATCGGCGCGGGCATCGGCCTGGTTCGCCGGTCCCTCATCAATGGCCCAAGAGACAATGCTACCAGGAGCACGTTTCTGCCGGCACGCGTAAGAACGTACGTGTCGCGCGCCTTGGGCCCAAGAAAACTTGCGAGCCGAAGCTGATTGACGTGGTGATACAGCGGCCCGGCTTTGAGTCTCGTCGCACGCACAAGCGCGCGGTACGTCTGAGGACCACTCAGCAGCGAGATCAGTATCTTCAGGCGATGCGGACTGGCGAAGGCGGTCAGGACGCGGCTTAGTTGCTGCACGTTAGCTTTGCTAGCGAAGGTCCGCGCCGCCCGCTCCGTTTCGTCGTGCGGCGTGCGCGAGCTTCTGGCCGCGTCCGCAACATGGGCGACCGCCGAGCATCCCGTGTCCACGGAACGGCCGAGCGCCTCCAGAACAACCAGACACGTGGCGAGCCCGTACGCTGCGCCTTGGGGCGCCAACTCCCTCGGTAAGGTCCTGCAAAGTGCTTCGAGCGAATGGAGCGTTCGACTTGGCTTCCATTGCCGTTGGCGACTGCTTCCTTTGCTGCGCCGTGCCGCTGCGCTGCGGCCCGCGGACGGCGCCCCCCCACCTCGCGAGGTCCCCTTTCGCCCTGGCGACGATCTCCTACGACTCGCCTTCTGTTCGGCCATGTAAGCTCCCTGACTGTGTTGGCTGAGCGTTTGACCCGCTCGCTCGTCTTGATGGTTCACGTGCGAGCCGCCGCACGCTCGTGCACCGAGCGCCTCATCGCGCTGTTATACCAGTATAACAATACATTGTTATAATATTTATCGTCCGACGCTCTGCCGCAGCTTTAGCCAATTCCTCCCCCTTCCCATTGAGCCCCTTCGCTGCTCCGCCCAGGGGTGGCTCGCTGGTCACGCGAGGCTGCCTGGAGATTGCGGGCTAGCGCGTACACCGGCGCTCGGGGCGAGGGCCTTTTCCCAGGACGTGCGTCTGTAAGTTCATTCGCACGAAGGGGCTACGGACGGGAGGCGCAGAGCAGGAACGGCTCCCACCTCCCCAGGTACGTCGCCTCTCGGTCTGGCGGGTTTCACGTGCCGAGCTTGTCTCGCACGTACTCAAGCGCGCGGGACTTGTCGAGTCGCTCCTGCTGGAGGGTGTCGCGCCACCGCACCGTGATCGTGCCGTCGCGGAGCGTCTGACTATCGACGGTGAAGCAGAACGGTGTGCCGGCTTCGTCTTGTCGGCGGTAGCGACGGCCGATAGCCCCCTTTTCATCGTAGAAGGCCTCGTAAGATGACTGGATATTCTTGTAGATGGCGTGGGCGATCTCCGGCATGCCCTGACGCTTGACAAGTGGGAACACAGCAGCCTTCGTGGGGGCCACGCGCGGGTGCAGCCGCAGGAGCACGCGCGGCTGTGGGCGGCCCTTTTCATCGGGGGCTTCGTCTTCGGCGTACGCCTCGCACAGCAGCGCCAACGCCGTGCGGTCCACTCCGGCCGAGGGCTCGATCACGTAGGGGATGAAGCGCTCGCGAGACTCGTCGTCGAAATAAGTCATGTCCTTGCCGCTGAACTTTTGATGCTGCTCGAGGTCAAAATCCGTCCGGTTCGCAACGCCTTCCAACTCACATAGCCCGAATGGGAACTCGTATTCGACGTCCGCACACGCGCGCGCATAGTGGGCCAGTTCGTCCGGGTCGTGATCGCGCAGACGCAGGCGATCCGATCTCAGCCCCAACTCGACATACCAACGGTGTCGCAGCTCCCGCCAGTGCTGATACCACTCATGCGCATCACGAGGATGGCAAAAGAATTCGATCTCCATTTGCTCGAACTCGCGCGACCGGAAGGTGTAATTACGCGGGTTGATCTCGTTGCGGAAGGCCTTTCCGATCTGAGCAATCCCGAATGGCAGCTTGATCCGCCAGGTATCCAAGACGTTGCGGAAATTGCAGAAGATTCCCTGCGCCGTCTCCGGTCGAACGTACGCGATGCTCGACGAGTCCTCGAGTGCACCCACGTATGTCTTGAACATGCAATTAAAGAGTCTAGGCGCCGTCAGAGACCCGATCGCGCCGCACGCCGGACAAGGAACCGAATCGGCGCGGTCGTCGGCGTCAAGGATGAAGCCATCCGGCAGCGGCTCGGCAAGCCGAAGCCGCCGCTTCTTCCCCAGCCTGAACGCCTTGTCGTGCAACTCTGCATTGGCTTCGGCGAGAGTTGTTCCGACGGCGCTGACATAGCCAGCGATGTTAGACTCGTCGCCGATGGCGTTCCCGCGAACCGGCAGCACGTAGATCTGGTCGGCGCGGAATCGTGCCTTGCAGTCGCGGCAATCACGCATGGGGTCGTTGAACCCTTCGATGTGTCCGCTTGCCTCCCAAACCTTCGGATTCATGA
>CAYGAN010000087.1:0-373 GCA_964347585.1 uncultured Planctomycetales bacterium
GATGCTGACAGTGCCTACCCGCAAGCATCGCCCTTGCCGGCGCGCGAATAAGCCGTTAATTACTGACCTTATGAGCGATCCGCATCCGACCGCGCAAGGGCTCTACGCAGGCGTCAGCCGGTATTGCCGCGTGTTGGTTGCCCTGACGGGCCTGCTCACGTTGACTGGCTGTCGGGAGGAATCCGAGTCGCGCGCCCCGCCGCGCACTGGAACGCATCGCGCCACCCGCCCAGTTGCTGGCGAATCTTGGAGTGGGCAGCGAGGGGTTCTACAGGTGGCTTTCCATCGACGGCATCGAGCCGGCTGCTGCACCGGGCGGCTGGCGCCCAGATTCGAACTGGTGGTGGTTTCGTGCGACGAGGGTGATCAACAC
>CAYGAN010000087.1:383-691 GCA_964347585.1 uncultured Planctomycetales bacterium
ACCGGTAGCGCTCGTACGGTCACGCCGCCCGAGCCTGCCCCTGAAGACACAAGCCGCTTGCTCAAGCCACTTGAGCCCGAGCCAACGGAACAGCTCCCGCCGCTCCGCCCGCTTGCGGACGCGCGCGCTGGCGAATGGGCAGCCTACGAGATGCTCGACGGCTATCGCCAGGGCCTACGCATCACTCGGATCGAGCGAGACGAAGCCCATGTTGAACTCCGCATGAGCCGGCACGAGAAGCCCATCGGACTGCCCGCCGTGCGCACCGAAACCCGGGCTAAGGTTTGTCGGTCGCGGACGGTGTCTGC
>CAYGAN010000087.1:701-6295 GCA_964347585.1 uncultured Planctomycetales bacterium
CACCGAAACCCGTGACTTTAACTGGGCCGTCGCCGAGGCCGACCGCGTCAAGGCTGCTGTCTCGATCCGTGAGGATCAGATTCGCGCAGCCGGCCGGCAGTACACCGCCCAACTCGCCACTGCCTCTTGGCGCGAGGAAGGCATTCGCTACGTTCGCAAAACGTGGACCAGCAACGACGTCCCCGTGTTCGGCCTGGTACGCATGACGCTGACCGCCGACGGCAAGCTCGTCGCGCAAATGGAACTGCTGAACTCCGGCGAGCTTCCTGAATCTGGGTAGGCCGAATAGCAGCTGAGATGCCACACTCGCGTGGTGGTGTTACAATCCCTCAAACAGCTGCCGTCACGCGAGCGTGAAAGCTGGCGCAGGACCGGACAGGTCCGCCTCGTCAGGCGCGCAGTAGGCCACGCGAGCGGCACATGCTATCCGCGTTCGATTGGCCAGAGCCCCGCGCGCGTCGAGGGTGCTCGATTGGTCTTGATTACGCCCCCTTGATCTTGGCTGGACGATCCTGTCATTCTGCGGTCACATCGCACGCGAGTACGAGCTTTCCTCTCAGGAAAGGAACATCCATGATCGGTTGCGTCCTTTGTCATGCCCTTGCGATCTGCGTGCTGATCACTCCGCCGGGGATCGCAGCGCCAAGCTCCGCCCCGGGCCAACGTCTATTCTTCGGCGTCGTGCCGGGCAATTACTATCCGGGCGGAGACATCGCGCGGGATGAGAAATTCTTCCGGCTACTGCAAGAGGCCGGCGTCACCCACATAGGCTACGGCTTCAATTGGGACAACATCGAGAAGGTGCGCGGGCGCTGCAACTGGGAACCCTGGGACTACACGGTTGACTTGGCCGCCCGATTCGGAATCACCGTTCAAGGGTGCATCGTCGGATGTCCGGAGTGGGCACTGCCCACGAGCGGCGACCTGGGCTGGCTGCCGGTCGCCCTGAACATGCCGCGGGAGGAGTGCATCCGGGATTTCGAGCGATTCGTCGCGACGCTGGCCCGCCGCTACGCCGGCAAGGCGGAGCTGTTCGAGTTCTGGAACGAGCCGAACGGGTACAACATGGCCCCGACCGTCGGCGAGACCGACCCCCGCTACAAGGACAAGATCCGACGATACACCAAGTATATGAAGATCGCCTACAAGGCCTTCAAGAAGGGCAACCCGCGTGCGCGAATGGCCAGCGGCGGCATGGACGCCGGCGGGGCCTCCGGCGTGTGGCTGGAGGGGCTCTACGCGAACGGGGCGCACGGGTTCATGGATGCCGTCGCCATCCATCCATACAGCAACCAGCCGCCGTATTTTGACGAAGCGTACGTTAGGAAGACGCGTGCGATCATGGACAAGCACGGCGATACGGACAAGCCCATATGGATCAACGAGTACGGCATCTACAACCCGGGCAACGATTTCTTCCCGACCGTCTTCAAGGCGATTCGCCGTCGCTATCCGTACGTGACGCTGCTGACCTACCATGCCTTCAAAGATTTCCGCGGCGGCGACGGACTGCAGCCCTGGGGCCTGGCGGACGAGAACCTGAACATCAAACCCACCGGCGCGTACGAAGCCTTCAAGGCATACCCCAAGCCGCCCAGGAAGGGGCTCTCCTCCGCGCCTGCCGGTCCGTGCCGGATCACCGGAAAGGTCGCCGACGTCCAGCTCCGCAAGCCGATTCCGGGCGCCTACGTGCTCGCGATGCCTGGCGTGTTCTATGCGAAGACAGACAAGAAAGGTGCTTACGCCATCGCGGGATTGCCGGAGGGAACATACCGTGTCAGGCCTTTCCCGCCGGGCCTCGGCCGCCCAGAGCCGGTGGAGGTCCAGGTATCGGGCAGGGCCCCCGGGACGGCGGACTTCTCCATCTCACGCCCGGTCCTACCCCTTGGCCAAGGCGAGTCGTTCGACCCGGCTCGGGACAGCGCGGACCTGCAACGACTCAACCTGGTGGTCAACGGCTCCTTCGACCAGATGCAGGACACCTGGATGGGCCAGTACGGAGTCGGCTGGCGTCCGTTCAACACGGTCCAGAGGATGACCTACACGTCAGGGGCAGGCGTCGGAGGCGTCGGCCTGTCGCAGAAGATGGGACACGACGGCGCCGTTCAGCAGGGCGTCTATCAAGCGATCCCGACCGTCAAGGGCCAAGAGTACCGGCTCACCTTCTGGTTCGCCTACACCGGAGACGGGCCCGTCGTGGACCTGAACAACTGCAATCGCTTCGGCATCGATCTGAAGGGGGGCGGATGGGAACATCCCAATCCGGCCGGCGGCAGGCCGAAGTATGGTTTCCCAAAGACGATCTCCTGGAAACTCTACGAGCTGGCGGCCCTCTGCGACAAGCGCGCCGGCGGGCCAGGCAAGGCCGAGGCCAAGTGGTACAAGTTCACCTACGATTTCGTGGCCGCAGGGGCCACCACCTCCATCTGGTTCAACGCAGCCGTCGGCCAGTGGAACAAGGGACGTAGGTACTTCGACGAGATCAGCGTCGTGCCCTTGGGGCAATAGTTCCCGCGATACCGCGCCCGGACCCGAGAGGATCCCTCTCTCGTTCTCTTCCTCTAGCGCCGGTCCCCTGAGCGCGGCGGGTCCGTGTATGAGCATGCCGCCGGTTGCGTAGCGGCGGCTCGCTCAGGCCCGGCCAGAGTCGCGCGGAGCTGCTCGAGCAGCTCGGCCACCTGCGCCTGTGTTCCCGGCATCGCCCGGACCACCAGCGCCCCGTCAAAGTGGCTGATGCTCGGCGCCGCAGGACCGGCCCCGCCCTGCACCTGCCACGCGCCCGGATCGATCGTTTCGAGCATCAGCTCGATCAACTCGGAGATGCCCGGCGGCGTAGGGAACGGCGAGGCCCCGAACGCTCCGGTACGTCCCGTGGCTCTTCGGTAAGGGCGGCCAGCTTCTCCGCCGTATCCGCCGTACCCGCCTCGCCCCGGAGGATCTGCCGGCTCAGCACCCCCGACCAGGTCGCGCACGTCGTAAACTCGCTGGACCAACCCGATCGCAGCCCGCGGCGCGGATAGATGCTCAGCCGTGCTGATCTCCACCACGTTGCCAGCCACCCCAAAGAGGATGCCCTGACCGGCCTTGGCCGACAGCTCGGCACAGATGAGCTGCAGAATGCGCCCCACTGTCACCTGCTTTAGACTTGCCGATATCTCGTAGTCCCTGGCGATAGCGACGCCTTCCACTGCAGGCCAGTTAACCCAGATGCTCACCTGTCCTAGATCGCGCAGAGAATCCACGACTTGCTCCAGCGGCATCGCGTCAACGCGAAACTCGGGTACCAGCTCGTCCAGGTGCCCAGCCGCGTCTCGCGGCTGGGCTGTGGCCAGGCGGCCGCTTGGCAGCTCCCGGCCTCGGCTTGCATGTCGCGTGGGTCCGCCGGCCTGAGCCGTAACGAAGTCAAGCTCCTCAGCCGCCCCGAGCCCCGCTGGCCTATCCTTGCCCGGCCAGAGCGAACCGTCTCGCACGTGCAGAATCAACGTCAGACACGCCGCCGAGGCCAGTGCCACCGCACCGCGACGCAGCATCCTGACCCGATACGGCCGCGTCATCGCCCGGCCCAGCTGTCCGGCGTCGCCGAAATCGCGCAGCGCCCGCGCGATGGCCTCCTCTCGAGGGATGCCTTGCGCACGGGCATCCTCGAGCCCCTCCTCCAGGTGCGACCGCAGCTCCCGGCGAATCGCCTGTCGCTGCGAAGCGCTCAGAGACAGATTCCCCGCCACCATCGACAGATAGCGCTCGAATTCCTGCTCGCTAATGGTCCACCTCACGAACACCTTGCCGCCCGCGGCATCAAGCCGGGTTCAATCACCTCACGCGCAGGGATGGTCCCCACCTCGGCCGGCCTCAGATGGCTGCCAGCGCCGGCCGGAGGATACGCTCCACCAGCCCGGCGAACCGACGCCATTCCTGGGCCTTGTCTTGTAGCGTTTGTCGCCCCTTGGCCCTCAGGGCGTAGTACTTCCTTTGGCGTGTTGTACCGGTCTTCCAGTAGCTGCGAACCGCGCCTTGAAGCTCGAGCTTATGGAGAATCGGGTACAACGTGCCGGCGGACAGCTTCAAGCTTCCCGCCGATCGTTCGCGGAGTGACTTAAGGATTGAATAGCCGTACTTCGGCTCGTCAGCCAGCACGGACAGCACGAGCGTCTCAGTGCTCGATCGGACCAGATCCGCGTCAAAATGCCCCATCGTTCCGCTCCAGGCAGCACGACCCCGGCCACCTCGGCCAATCCCTCTTGATATATAGCCTGCCGATAATATCGTGTCAAGATCCTTTTGTCTTCTTTTTCCGGTATCGCCATTCGCCGGTTGCAAGACCGACGCACCTACAACGCCCCCCGGAAGTCCGATCGTCCCGTCTCATCGCGTCGGCCGTGGCCGGCAGGGCGCGTGCCACTGCCCTCCCTCAGGGCGGGGGGCGGACTTGGTCAGCCATCTCGAGCAGTGGCGCGCGGGTCATCCGTCCGACGACCCCGCTACGCGAGGGTACGGCACCGAGTCGGCACGCTTGCGACGCAACCCCTCACACGAACGATCACGGCTCTAGACAGTCGGGTCACTTCGCGGCGTCGGTTCTGGCCAGCACCCCCGTCACCGCTTGCAGGCGAGAGATCAGGCTTGGCAGACGCTCGAGCACGGAATCGATTTCATCCATCGTGCTATACCGCGACAGGCTGAAACGTACCGCGCCGTGGGCCACGTGTTCGTCGATGCCCATGGCCTTTAGCACGTGCGATGCTTCCAGCGAGCCGCTGTGGCACGCCGCGCCGCCTGACGCGCAGACGCCGTTCTCGCTGAGCAGAACGAGGATAGCCTGACTTTCAAGCGCTCTGAATCCGATGTTCGTCGTGTTGGGCAAACGGTGCTCTCGATCGCCGTTAACCTGCGCGATCCCGATCCGCTCGCAGATTCCCGTCTCCAGTTGATCGCGCATCCGCCTGACCCGAGGCATGTGCTCTGCCGGACTCCGCGCAGCCAGCTCGGCGGCGGCCCCCATCCCGACGATGCCGGCCACGTTCTCCGTGCCGCCGCGCAGACCTTGCTCTTGACCTCCGCCGATAATCTGCGCCCGCACGTGCCTCCCCGCCCGGATGTATAGTGCGCCGACCCCCTTCGGGCCGTGGAACTTGTGGGCCGACAAACTCAGCATATCCACAGGCAAATATGCGACGTCGATGGGAATCTTGCCAGCTGCCTGGACCGCATCCACGTGAAGCGGGACCGCGCGCTCGCGCGTGATCTGGCCGATCTGTTCGATCGCAAAGACGACCCCCGTCTCGTTGTTGGCGTACATCGCGGATACGATGGCCGTGTCAGGCCTGATCGCACCCGCCAACTGATCAAGGTCCAATTGACCCGCCCGGTCCACGCCGACGTAGCTGATCTTGTAGCCCTCGCGTTCCAACTGTTCAGCCAGCCGCAGGACCGACTCGTGCTCGACAGCCGTGATGACTAGGTGCCTCTTGTCCGGCTGCACCGCGAGTGCCCCGCGAATGGCTAGGTTGTTGCTCTCCGTGCCGCAACTGGTGAATAAGATCTCCGACGGCCTGGCTCGGATCAAACGAGCCACCTGTTCACCGCCGAGTTCTTCG
>CAYGAN010000087.1:6310-11239 GCA_964347585.1 uncultured Planctomycetales bacterium
ACGTTCGATGCAGTGCGCCACGTGCTGACCGGGGTGGTGGATGCTCGACGGGTTGCCGTAGAACTCCCGCAGGAAAGGCAGCATTGCCTCGACGACCTCGTCGGCCACTCGCGTTGTCGCGTTATTGTCGAAATACACGAGGTTCATCGGCCCACCGCCACCGCCGGAACAATCGCACCAATTCTAGCCGGCGCTACCGTGCGTTTCAAAAGCCGCTCCGCTGCGACGACTTGTCGCTTGGCATTCCAGCCCGACGTTCGCCCGTCGGCAGAGCGTGCTGGGATCTGGCAGCACCTTTTCGAGCCTGGCTCGCCGCGCGCGAGGCCGCTGCACGGATGAAGGAATCTTCATCCCGCTGAGCCTGGTCGAGCAACCGGCGGATCGCTCGGCGATCAGCCCACCCGACGAAATCGTGCAGGCATTGCCCGAGCTTGAGGATCGCCTCGATCCGCCAGGCGCGGTCAGTGTCGTGGCGCGCAATGCTGAGCAGATCGCCTGCTTGAGGCGCCCCACGTCCGGTCGTCTCGCGCTGCTTGGACTCGAGCTTCCCGGCCATTTCCTTCAAGCCGGCCAGGTAATCCCGGCCACGGCGAGCCGCTTCACTCTCGCCTCGCTCGTCCTGAAGCTCGATCATCGACTGGACAGCCATCTCCTGAATCGCCACGCCGACGCGGACCCCCGCAACGCGCACACGTTCGCACGTCACGTGGTAACCGAAGACGAGCAGGTCCTGGCTCAGCTGCTCAGCTTGCCTGGATTGTCCCCGGCGCCGATCGAGCTGAATGCGGGTCTGGGCGATCTCGGCCATCTTGTACAGATCTTCCAGAACGTCCAGTCCCCGATCGGTGACCGCGTCGGCGGGGAGAATGAACTGCTCGAAGAACGTCATGCGCGTCTTGGCCGCACCGGCATGAATGTATTCGGCAACGCGGCTCGGGAATGGCTTGCGCCGGCCGCCCGGATCACGCTGCCGCCACCCCATGACTTTCTCGTACGTGCCCTCCTGGCGCAGTTCGACCAAGCCTTTCTGGTAGTCGTCCGCGGCATTGCCGGCCCCCTCGGGCAAATCGATCACCAAGTCGATCGGTACGGTCGGCATGAGCGCTTCGAGCCGGCCTGGTGCGGTCGTGGCGCGGGTTGGCTCGGACGGACTGGACTGAAACAACAGCCAGCCGACTGCCACCAGAACCAGCACGATTGCCAGGCCGACCACCCGTCGTCGCCGCTTCCGCATCGATCTTGCTCCGTCAAGGCAGGCGATCTGCAGCGCGTTCCTACATTACTGATTCAGGCCAAACAGGTTCCTCGCGGTCGGCCGCTCACCCCGCTGCACAACCACCCCGCTCGTGCCTGAGCCCTCACGCTTCGCCGCCGTCTCATCAAGGCCGGACGAGGTTCCCCATGCGGCGAGGGCTGTACACGTGGCCGAGCGCGCCGGACCAACTGGCGTACTCGTGCAGCCGGGCCTGGAACCTCGCGAAGTTGATTCGCCAGTATCGGTTCGCCTTGGCCGTCTCGCCGAAAGGTGCCAGCGGCACCTCGATCTCCGCGAACCACCGATCTTGCCCCCGGCTGACGGCCCACGCGATCTCGGCCGGCCACCTTTGCCGCTCTCCCGTGGGTGGCGTCAGGCCAATCCCCCGCTCGCACAAGCCCGCTCCCGAAGCCTTCACGACGATGTGGTAGATCTCCGAGGTGCCTGTGCTATCGGTGTTGAGCGGGTCGATAAGCACCTCGACGAGGTCCTCGCCCACCGGCGTCGTCCCGTCGTACCTTACGTCGTTACTCCTGCTGGTTCGGATCCCGGTCAGCTCGGCTTCGGCGCAGTTGAAAGCTACGTAAAGATGCTCGCCGTCCTGTTGGATGAACACCTTCGTCTGCTGCGTAGGTCGGTCCTCGCTGGCCGCTGGACTCCACCCGCGGGTACCGGCCCGATCGAGACGGTCCAACGGCTCTGAGAGCGTCTGGCGGGCAACGAGAAGAAAATCTCCGGCCACGTTGCCCAGCCCGGCGGGCCAGTCTGACAGGTCCCCATCGACGCGAATGGGACCGGCCGGTTTTCGTGCTACGATATAGCCAAGTCGGCTCTGAACCGCCACGCGACCGGCCCGCCCGGCGTCGAAAACGATCTGTTGCGTCAGCAAGCCGTCAGTGTTGGTTGCGACGCTGTTCGTCCGTGCGATGAGAACGGCTTGCTGCCACGTCATCGGTGCCAGTTTGGCTATGGCTAGTTCGTTGCGCACGGGCCGCCACCCCGCCGGCAACTTCTTGAACCGCAGGACGCCGCTGACGGGATAGCGTGTCTCATTTGCGAGCATCACGGTAAACTCCACGTCGGATCGGCCGGGCGCGTCCGCACCGCTTGATCGCAGTCGAGCCCCCATGGGCAGTAGCCGCAGCTTTCTGCCCGATCGCAAGAACGCCAGCCAGTCGAGCTCTCCGGCCGGGCGTTTGGCGGGCTCGCACTGCGGGTCACCGACGGCTCTAAGGATCTGCTGAATCGCCAGACGCCTGCCGACATGCCACAGATGTGGATCAACAACCCACCCGAATGGGCGGGCGTCTGCCACATTGTCTCCGTAGGCCGCCGTCCCGCCGAACTTAAACAGCGTTTCCGCGATCAGCTCCGCCACCTTCGTGCGATGGTTGCGTTCGAGCAGCCTCAGAAGCTCGCCGTCTTGAATCCCGCGTCTCAGTCGCTTCAGCCGAATTGATGGCAACGGGAAGTCCAGCCCCACCCCCCGGCCCGGGTAGATCAGCCAGCGATCCGTGGCCACCCCAGCATCACTTAACTTGCTTAGCAACACGTCGGCCGGCCAATCGTTGGCATGCTTGAGCAAGACGGTCTTGGCCCCTTCGCGAAATGCCTGCCACCCGACGGTCCGTGCATCCACAGGAGGCGCTTCGATCGCGAGCGATCCGGTATAAGGTGGCTCTTCGAGACGTAGCCAAGTGCCCTTGCCAAGAGCGCGTTGCTTCGCCATCTCTGCCCGATCCCAGTAGCGCCCGGGCGGTGCCCAGATGTCCACCAGCTCACTGACATCCTCGTGCTTGTAGCCCCACCAGCCCAGCCGCCCCATGTCTTGAGGAATCAGGTCCGCCACAAGCCGAAGGCGATTATCGGCCGAGTGAACGATCCGCGACAAATCTCGCACAGCCCCATATCGTGCAGATGCAGACAACGAGCCCCCGTCGAGCCGCAGCCAGACGAAATGCTGATCCAGCCAGTCACGCTGCTCAGAATGAGCGGCGCATTCGCTCAGGTAGTCGCAGAACGCCGCAGCGTACGCAGGCGAATCGAGGGCGCGCCGCTCGTCTTGACCGAATGGTGCCTGAGCCCCGTAAGCGGGCGGCGCCGGGAACGTCTCGTCAACGGGCATCGGCCAGGCTGCTGCCGGCACGCGATCCGAGAACGCCGTGCCGTCGATCAACGCCTCGACCGTTCGGTCATAGTCGCTCCAATCGATCCGTACCTTCCCGTCGCGATCGAGCTTCATCACAGGCCGATACCCCGTTAGGAACGGGCTGCATCGGTGCTCATGCAGCAAGCGAAACGTGTCCAGCAGCACTTGCCAGGCCTCAGCCCGCATGGGTTCGTCGGCGGTGATACGCTCGGGTGCGTGCGCCCGGCCGTCGCGACGCAAGTGGTGCAAAAGTAACTTGCGATGATCGACCGGCGCCAAGACAGCCAGTTGGCCCTCATCGACCAGCGCCAGCGGCCAGATGCAAAGCTCCACTGGTATCTCGTGCGATACCGACGGCGAGCGGATCCGAACGTGCGATCGATACCTGCCCGGCGGCGTGCCCTTGGCGACCGAAATGTCGACCCAGATCGCTACATTCGCGTTCGCGGGGATCGTCAGCGGCTGACCGTGGCGAGGTGAATCCAGGGGAATAAGCACGTCCGGATACGCCGTTTGCTGCGCGAGCCTGGGCAGCCGCCGCACGTACCAGCCGGGCAGCCGCCTTACCGGGATGAACCACTCCCGGTAAAGACACACGCATGAGCGATCCATCTGGTGCTCGCCGCTGTCAAAACCCTCAACCTCAACATGGACACCGGGAATCGCCTGCGCCCCTCCCCGCAATACCAGTTGGAAAGCGATAACTTCATTGACCACCGCGTCCAGGAAGATGCGGTTATCCGACTCACTGAATACGTCACTGCGCCCTGAGGGAAGATCGGCCGGGTGAACGGCCTGGCAGTCGCCGATAGCCCAGACCCGCAAAGGCTCGGACGGCTCGAGCGCACAGCCCGACAGCACAGCCGCGGCGAACACGCCGACCACGCCCCGGCAATCAAATGAGGATGCCACCCGAATAATCACGCAGCGGCCTGCCTGCGCCCTCGCGCGCTGATCCGTGCCGGCGTGGCGAACGGACAGCTTCGCCGCACTCGTCACTCGATGTACACGCGGGCCCCGGGCGCGATGTTTACTTCACGGTCCAGCCGTTCTCGCAACTGCTCGGCGTCAACCGCGAACAGCGGACTGATCTCGAACACACCGTCAGGCTGACCGTCCGGCGTACGCGGGACGTGCACTCCGCAGCTCTCCAGCCACGCCGCCGCTCGCAAATTCATGTCTCGCTGCGCCGTCTCGACGCTGTCAACACCGGTAGCTCTCTTGACCGGGCTGAACTCCTCCGACCGGGATGTCTGCAGGATCAATGGGTTGGCCGCCTGCGGAATGGCGTCGAAGATGAACCTTTCCAGCTTGATCGCGTTCGGCCGTCTAGGCTTGATTCGTCGGCCCGTCGCGAGGTCCACGTAGGGTACTACCTTCTCCGCGCGATGCCACGGCAGCTCGACCAGCGGCGCCCTGCCGCCTCCCACCAGACGCTCCGCGAAGCTGCGCGAAAGCACGTGGATCGCGATGCTTCCCGCGTCGAACGTCCGCGAGCCATCCGCGTTCCGTGCCGTCGCCAACT
>CAYGAN010000087.1:11249-17603 GCA_964347585.1 uncultured Planctomycetales bacterium
TCCAGGATCTCTTCTTCCGCTGCACCTACCTCACCTACAACGCCGACACGGTCGACTCCGCCCGGATCGTCGGGCTGCTGGCCTCGGGGAAGTATGTGCACGTCAACGCCTTCGGCTCCTCGCTGCTGGCGCTGGCGCGCTACATGAACGAGCATGCCGTCGCCAACTTCGGCGCCAGGTCGGAGTATTCGATAACGCGGATCTTCCCGTCGACTTTCACGAAGCAGCCGACTCTCTCGAAGTCGTCCGCCTTGGGAACCGTCTTGCTAGACATGTCCGACTCTGTCATCGCGTGCAATCCGATGAACAGCGGATCAACCGCTTTGACCAGCGGATTGTCCACCTGGAAGTAACTGACGTACTCCGCCCCACGGTCGGCCATGTCTTGCAGCGCCCCGCTCCTCGCCAGCGCGAACAAGCATCCCCCGTGCCCGTCTGGTGCCGTGGCCAGACGATGCTTACAGTCCAGCAGGACCTTTCCCTCGCGGGAAACCGCTGGCATGACTCCCTGAATGAAGAAGGTTACCTCGCCCCGGTCAAGCCCGAAGTAGTCGTGTCGCGCGAAGAAAGCCACCGTCTGATCGTGATTCGCCGAGCTGGTCATTATGTACCAGGGTACGCGTCCCCCGTGCCGCACCATTGTCCCGCGGAGGAATTCGGCGAGTAGTTGAAACAGCGGCTTTTTCCGTACCGGCGAGATCCCCAAAGCCCCTTTCGGCCCGTCAAATCCCAGCCGGGTCGCCTGGCCTCCGGCGACGGTCAAAGCAGCCACCCGGCCCGCGCGGATTAACCTGATCCCGCGCCTGACTGCCTCCCCGTACAAGCCGACTAGGTCCATGTCCGGCCGGCATGGCAGGAAGTCCGCCGGCTCGAACGAGGCCGGCACACCCGCACCGGGCTCGCGCAAAACGTGTGTTCTGATGACCTCCGCGACCCGCTCAAAGTCCAATTGATCCAGATCATCCAGCAGCTGAGCCCGCTCGACGTCGCTGAGCTCATCCCAAAACGACAGCAGATGTTCCTGCCCGTACAGCGATAGCAAGTCCTTAGTTTTGGCCAATCTGGAGGTATCGCCCGGCGACATCACCCCACCGCGACCTAACTATTCACGTACGCCGCTTCGAGGGCCGATATCTAAAGGTGCTGGCAGCGAAAGTCAACGTCCGTTCTCTTCTTGCTGCTCGCTCTTGTCGCCAGATAGTCTTGGGGGCAGGGCCTGTGCATGCGAGCACGGAAAGTACCGGTCCGGCGGACACACGCCGGGAGTTCCTCGCAAACGTCGGCGGGCTGACGGCGGGGGCTATCCTCGCTTCGAAGATCGGCCAGCCTGTGCTGGCCGCCCTCCCCCGACCGCAAACGTCCGCCTCCGCACCTAGACTCAGCGCGCCTACCTCGGCGGCAGGCTTGCCGCGCTCACGACTCGTCGAGGCTCGCAGCGATCGTGTCATAATTGATCGCGCCATTCAAAAGCGCCTCCTGGGGGAGCTGCTTGAAGACGCCCTAATGGCACTGACGGAGCAGAAAACACCCCCCGATGCTTGGCGCCACCTGCTTGGCGATCCGCCCATGCTCGGCTTGAAGTTCAACCGCTCCGGTGCAACAGCCATCGCCACGACCGAGCCGCTGGCCCTTGCCCTCGTCGAATCGCTCGCCAAGGCCGGCTTGGACCCCGCCAGGATCGTACTCATCGAGGCCCCGGCCGGCCTTCTCCGTCGGACCAACACACAACCTGCCGTCTTCGGGTGGACCACACGCACCGTGAACTTCGGAAGCGGCAAAGATCAGCTAGCAGCTGTCCTAGACCAGGTCACCGACCTGATTAACATCCCGTTCCTGAAAACCCACAACATTGCTGGCATGACCGGCTGTCTGAAGAACCTGTCACACGCCCTGATAAAACACCCGGCGAGATATCATGCTAACGGTTGTTCACCCTTCGTCGGCGACATCGTTGCCCTTCCGGACATCCGCGATAAGCTTCGTCTTCATCTGGTCGATGCCCTGCGCATCGTCTTCGAAGGCGGTCCAGCCGCCAGGCATGATTGCATCGCCACCAAGGGTACACTCTTGCTCAGCACCGATGGCGTCGCCGCCGACGTGGTGGGCCTGCAACTGATCGATCAAGAACGAGCCAGCCGTAAGCTCGCCGTGATCGGTGACACCAATGGCGCCGTGCCACACCTGCAGGCTGCCGCCGACAGGCACTTGGGAACCCTCGCGCCCGATCGGATCGAACGGCATCGCGTCACATTATAGGACCCCCCGCGGCGCCCGCCGCCTGCGGCGAGACGAGCTGCCGGGCCCCGCTGAAGCATGTGTCGTCTGACGCTCGCCACCGGCAGCCGGACGATTCCCCTGAACCGTCCCCTGCGAAGGTGCAGCCGATAGATCTCGACGCCCTGGCGCCACGCTCGCCCCTCCGACGATCGTCCGGCGTGCCATCCGAAAGTGATAACCTCTCGCCTGCGCCGAGCCGATACCAGCGCGGACCTCTGCGTTCGTCTTGCTCGCACGGCCCATAATCGCGCTGTGCGCGGGGCTCGGAAGTGAAGAATCGACACCCCGCGGCTTATGGCTCTGTTTCCATGAAGCGAAAACGGCCCCTTACGTTACACCACACCATCTTCTTGACGTTGGTCCTTATGATCGCGTCCATCGTCCTGGGCGCCGCAGCCCTCCATGAGATTGACCGCCATCGCGATGATCAGTGCGCCAGCTACCAGCTCGTTAACGCCGTCACCCGGGTCCTCGCGGCGCAGCTCGCCGATCTGCTGGCGCTAGAGAACGACAAGGCCATCCAACTGTGGATGACACGATCTGGACGACACCCTGCCGTGCTCGCCCTAGCTGTGATCGATCGAGCTGGCGCTCCGCTCGTAACATACGCGGCACAACCGGAGTACCTGCAGGTCTTGTCGCAACTGTGGACGGCGCGCCCTACATCGGTCTCTCGGTCGGTGCCGATCCGTCAGCGGCCTGGGGCCCCACGTCGGCGGGCCTACTTGGTCAGGGCGCCGGTCGAGCTGCCGGATGGAACCGATCCTTGTGCGACTTTGACACTCCTAGTCCTTGATGAGAAGACCGAACTTCAGGTTCAGGCGCGCCTGCTCTACTTTTATATGCCTCTCGTACTAATCGCTGCTGTTGGTCTGATCCTTGGGGCTTGGTGGCTTCAGCGCGAGGTCATCACGCCGCTTGAGCTGCTTTCTAGGTTCCCCAATAAACCGGTCTCGCCTTCGCAATCGGCCAAACTGCCCACGTATCGCGCCGACGAGATCGGACGTATCGCCCGCGCCGTCGAGGAGCTCCGCTGGGGCTTGGGCCAGTGGCGCGATCGTGCCGTCAAGCTCCAGGGGACTGTGGATTCGAGGGTCGCTGCTGAGACACGTGCCATCGCCCTCGCCCTCAAGCGAGCCCAACGTCAGATCTGGACCGATTCTCTCACTCGATTGAGTAACAGACGGCTGCTTGACGAGCGACTTGGCGAGATCTTCGAGGCTCAACGACGGGCAGGGCAGGATTTGGCTGTCGTCATGATGGACATCGACAATTTCAAGGTCGTCAACGACACACTCGGGCATCAAGCCGGCGACGAAATCCTTGAGTTTCTCGGGGATCTCTTGCGAAACACGCTCCGAGTTAGCGATATCGCCGTCCGTTATGGCGGCGACGAGTTCGTCCTCGTACTACCCTCCGTTACCGCGGACCACGCCGCCCACGTTGCTCGACGCATGGTCGCGCTCCTCGGCCAGCGCACTCAATTCATGGACATCGCTCCGCGACCTTCCATGAGTGCCGGGGTCGCATCTTTGTGGCAGAATCGGCCAATCGACGCCCAGGAGCTTATTCGTTTCGCCGACGAAGCCCTTTACGAGGCCAAACGAGTCGGGAAAGCCACAGTTCGTGTATATCCTTCAACGGTCCACTGCCTCGAAGTATAGCGGCCCGACGTTGCCTGCCGCTGCTCCCCCGGGCCACCAGTCCCTGGGCGCGCACCGAAGTGACGGGCCGTGCCGGTCGCACAACTCGGTCATTTCGGTCTCCGTCAGGGGATCCGCGTCCTCAGCAAGCCGGCATCGTTGCCATGTCCATTCATGGGTCGTAAGATCGCCTGCAGGCCGAAGTATTGAGTGCTTAACCTGATGTTGCCAGAATCGCACGTGTTAATGGGCTGGTCGTACCCTTGTCCGGATCGCACAGGATGACGCCGCGCACCGATGGTGCCGAAGACATTGTGCGAGCCGTTCGGCGTTCCGCGGCCGCCGAAGAACAGCTCGTGCAGATGATGCGCCGGTTCCTCGCAGCACGCACCGGCTCTCTTCTGAATCAGCAGCAGCTCATCGACCTCATCTCTTGGATCCGCCACCCCAAGATGTTGCCGCGTGCTGCCGAACTGAATGTGGCCGGCTACAGCGTCTCGGTGCGGCTGACACCGGACGAGCTGCTCGGCGGAATGCTGCCGTTTCTCATGTGGCTCGATACGATCCCGCGTCGGTTTGGACGACGAGTGCTCGTCGGCCTCGCAGGTATTCCTGGAAGCGGCAAATCAACCCTGGCTGCCATCGTCGAGTGGCTCTGGCCGCAATTCCCCACTCAATCCCGACTCACATGCGTGTCCATCGACGGCTGGCACTTGCCGAACGTCGAACTTAATCGGAGAACCGTCGAGTGGTCCCACGGTGTCCGCGTCTCCTTGCGGCGCAGGAAGGGGTCGCCTGATACATTCGACGCGACGGCCTTGGCCGCCGCGATCGAATCGCTCAAGAGCACCCGATGCGAGATCGCGTTGCCTCGTTACGACCGCACGATACACGAACCCGTTCCCAATGCCGTGATCGTCCGCCCAGACAGGGACGTGATCCTTTTGGAGGGCAATTATGTGTTCCTGGGCCGCGCCGGATGGCAGCGCGTCAACGCGCTCATGGACGTACGCGCCTTCGTTGAGATCAATCCGCTCGTCTGCCGGGAGGGCCTCATCGAGCGCCATTGCCTGGGCGGGCTCTCACGCCGCCAAGCGATCGAGAAGTATTACGAAAACGACGCGCCCAACGCCGCTATGGTCCTGCCAACGCGCAACTGTGCGGACCTGGTACTCCAGTTTGACGACGCGCACCATCTGGTCGCCATTCACGCCCCGCCGCCCTTGGGCGAGCCGGGGTCAACATGAGCCAGCACCTGCAGCGACCACGGGCGCCCCGCCCTCGGTCACTTGGTCTTGGGAGGCTCGCAAGTCGGGTGATTCTGGCTACGCCGATTTGTCGGCTATGAAGGCGCCTTTGGCTGCCAGAACCTTCACGTACTCGTTCACCGAGTAGTCGCTAACAGTGCGGTTTGGCGCTGCGTAACACCGCAGTGAAGCCGCCGATGAGTCAGAAATGCTCGGAGGCATTCCCGTGAACTGCTGTGGCGCCACCACCAAATGTGCTCCGTACGTGGGATCGGACGAGACCACTGACGTGACGCGCCCGTAAGACGTCACGACCGCTGCCGGGCCTGCCGTGGGCAACTGTACGACTTGTTCCGCCGTCCGACGCCGAGCCCGATACTGCGCCAACAGCCGCTCCTGTTCGCGCCGCAGAATATCCAGCGACCGGACACTCATGATCGGCACCGTGATGCTGGCCGAGGATTCAGGCCGCAAAGCGTTATAGCTTCGGATCCCTTCATACATCCGGCCCGGGCTCGGCCTTGACCGTCGGATGTACCGGCGGGCCCTCTGCCTCGGCCTGAGCCAACATGACCGTGTCGTTGTCCTCTTCCACGCTCTCTGTACTCACAGCGCGAACGGCCCACTGCACCTTCGTCTGGTCACCGAATGTCTCCGAAATGTGCAAGTAGTGAAGCCGACCAACACGGTACTGCACTACGCTGATGGGCGTGTCGTAGTTCATGGTGCCGCTGCCGTTGTCGTGGTAGATGTTAAAGCTTGCTGGCGCCGTTTCTTCATCGTCTGGTGAGTACGTCCATCGCAGCTCGAATGTGCCCCCTGCTCTTGGCCGCACCTGAAGATTGCCGGGCGCGTTTGGCCGCGGTCCGATCAGCCCGCCCTCCGTGTCGAACTCAACCCGGCGGATGTTCGCTGTGCCGGTCTCTTCGACCCCGCCGCCACCGATCGCGCGCAGCCCATAGAAGTACACCGTCCCAGGCGCGTGAGGGCGCCACGCGAAGTTCTTTATTGCGGTCGCATCGGCCGCTGCTGCTCCCATAGGATTCGACCAGTCGATGTCGTTCTTCGTAGGGCTGCCCCGGTAAATGTTGTATCCGCCTCTAATGCGTGGGAAGGAGAACCCATTAGTAATCGTCACGCCGTTTGCGATCCCGGATGGCGTGAAGCCATCGTGAATCGGATCGTAA
>CAYGAN010000088.1:0-1258 GCA_964347585.1 uncultured Planctomycetales bacterium
TCTCCGACGGAGTCATCAACGCACTGGACCTCTCGCAGTGCCGGGTGATGTTCACCCACACGGCACCGTAGCGAGACCTGCGTTCGCTCCGAGTCGGTTGAGGTCGGTGGTACTTCGGCCGTGGTGCGTATCACCGGTCGAGCGGCCACTGTCGGCCAGCTAGCTCACCACCTTGGCTAAGCGTCGCGCACTGCGCCCGGTGGCCTTCAAGGCCGCGCCGATGTGGTCCTGCTGCTAGCGGAGCTAATCGCGGAGCTGGCGGCTACCCCTCCTGCTGATGTCGCCGGGAACGCGCCCCTTCTCCCAAAAGTCACGAGCATTCAGCACTTGAAGGCAGACTTAGGAGCGGCGGGAATTTCGTACAAGGATGAGCTAGGCCGGCAGGCAGACTTTCACTCGTTGCGCGTGACGTACAGAACACTGTCGGCCCAATGGGGCGTCGATACCTGCATGGCTATGGAGCTGATGCGGCGTAGCGACATTCGCTTGACGACGCAGCTCGCTTGTCGTTCTGCTTGCCGTTACAGCGTGCACTGCCTGGCACAGGCCAGTCATCGATTGGCACCGAATCGACGAAGAACCAACAACCCGCCGAAGCGCTTACCCCCCAGAAAATGTCACCAGTTGGCAACTCTACACATCAAAGGAAAGGCCCCTGTCACCCATCAGGCGACAAGGACCGCAGAAGCTGGGGAACTAGGATTCGAACCTAGACTAAGCGGTCCAGAGCCGCTCGTGCTACCGTTACACCATTCCCCAGATTGCCTACAAGTTTACGGGCCGTCAGCCGGATTTCAAGTCACTGCCAGCCGTTAGCTTCTCGCTCTTGCATGGTCCGGGCGGAAGGCTTGGCCAGCCTCGTACACTCAGCAAATGCGGCGTCGTGCACACTTCTGCGAGGGGGGCGCTAAGATGCGGCCGCGTGCGTGAATTGCCAACACAGAGCGGCAGTCCTACACTACCGCACCCGATGGCTCGGCGATCCGCACGACAGTTCACTGTGCCGGTACGGTGGTATGAATGGCCGCTGGCGGTGCCGGCCAGGCTGTTCGATCGGTTCAAGATCAGCACCGGCTCCGGCAAGCGTCCCACCCGGCCGCATGCCCCGCCGTGCCTTGATTTCTCCGACTTGCTCCGGCCGGAGTATCTGGCGGACCCACGGCTGTTTTACTGCGTGGATACCCCGATCCGCGACGTGCGCGTGCTGCAACGCGAACAATTGGACGGGCGGTTCGAGTGCCAGACGATCCGGTTCCCG
>CAYGAN010000088.1:1268-12083 GCA_964347585.1 uncultured Planctomycetales bacterium
TTTCGCCTCGGCCCGCCGTGCAACCACGTCGGCTACGGCATCCACACGAACCTGGCGGCAGGCCGGATGCCGATCGCCTCGATGGTCATCCTGCCCGGCTGGGCCCGGCCTCATCTCCAGGTGGAGAAGCGATGGGCTTTGCGGTTCGCCCGAGCTGACATCGAGACGCTGCTGTTGGTGTTGCCGTTTCATTTGCGCCGGTGCCCGGAGGGGTCGTGGAGCGGCGAGTGCATGATATCGGGCGACGTGGTCCGAACGGCCCGCGCGTTTCAGCAGACGGTTGCGGAGGTCCGAGGGCTCGTGCCGATGCTGCGTGAGCGGACAGATCGCGTGGGCATTTTCGGCGTCAGTCTCGGCGGGATCATCGCCCATCTGGCGATGACGGTGCATCGATTTGACTTCGGCGTGAGCATGATCGCCGGCGGGCAGGCAGCCGGCATCACTTGGAGGGGGATCCTGACCAACTATGTCCGCCGTGACATCCACCGAGCTGGGATCAACCTGGCCCTTCTGGACAAGCTGTGGGCTCCCGCGTCCCCGACGCGCATCGCTCGGCACAACCGGACCAAACCGATCTTGATGATGGCTGGCAAATTCGACCAGATCGTTCCGTCGCGATACGCCGCGGAGCTGTGGGAGGCACTCGGCCGGCCCGCAATGCGATGGTACCCTTGCGGCCACTACAGCGCGGCGTTCTTTGTCGAATCGATGCTCGATCACGTGTGCACGTTCATCCACGAAGCCTGTGGCGGTAAGAGTCAGGCCACCATTGGCAAGTTGCCCGAACCCGCAGGTCGCCTGTAGCGAGAGTCGCGTAAGCATACCCCCGCCGCGGCGGGTCAGGCTCTTAGCTGCTCGCCGGGACCGGCACCGGAAGGTATCATCAGACGCATGGCGTCCGCCAGGGATCTCGACGAGCTCTTGTCAGCAGCGTGCGAGTTGGCGCTCGCGGGCGGGGCCCTGGCCCGAGAGCGGCTCGGCACGTCAACGGCGTCCAGGAAGTCGGATCGGACCCTTGTTACAGACGTCGATCATGCCGTCCAGGATTTGATCCTCACAGCCATCGGCAAGCGGTTCTCAGATCACAGCGTGCTGGCGGAGGAGCGCTTGCACGAACCGGGGCGTCACGCGGCTCTCGGATCGGCCGAGTTCTGCTGGATCGTTGATCCGCTCGACGGCACGCGGAACTACTCTCGTCGATTCCCCGGGTTCGCCACTTCGATCGCGGTTGCTCGGCGGGGCGTGCCTGTAGCGGCCTGCGTTTACGGCCCGATGACCGACCAGATGTACCGGGCCCGGTGGGAACAGGGCGCGTGGCTTGGTCAGGAGCGTCTTGGTGTTCGAGACGAGGCGCCTCATCGCGACACCTTGATCGCTGTTCCGTCGGGCAGGAGCCGGCCCATGCCGCGGGCGGCCGTCCGTTGGCTTGATAGCCTGATCTTGCGCAACGTCGGTTCGACCGCTCTGCATCTGGCGTTGGTGGCGGCCGGCGCGCTGGACGCAGCCTTCTCACACGAGTGCAGCGTATGGGACATAGCCGCCGGTTGGCTGCTTGTGCGCGAGGCCGGCGGGACGATCACGGATCTTCACGGCCGCGAGATCTTTCCCAAAGATCTGGCCTCGCACGGAAGGGACGAGGTCCAGTACTTGGCAGCGGGCCCGCGGCTTCACGCTGAGCTGCTCAAGACGCTTGCCTGATTGCCGCGTGTGTTCCAGGTTGCCCCGGGCTCATCCCACCGGGCTTGGCGCAGGGATTGCGCACCCGCACATTGGGCGCCCCGGAAACGACGTGGACGCTACGGCTGAGTACGAAGGCAGGGGCAATGCTGCACTCGGGGGGTCTCAGCTCTTGGCGTCGTCCGGCTTTTGCTCTTCGGTGACCACGTTTTGAATCGCGCGGCGGATGAAGGTCATCTTGGTGTTGGTCGATTCATCGACCTTGACGGTGATCTCGTCGCCCTTGATCGCCACGATCGTGCCGATGATTCCCCCGATGGTCATGACGCGATCGTTCTTCTTGAGATCTTCGAGCATCTGGGCCTTTTTCTTCTTTTCCCGGTGCTGGCCGCGGAACAAGACCAGATAGAAAACCACGAGCATGAGAATGATAAGCACGAACGGGCTTTGAAGGAGGTTGGTGAGCCCGCCGGGCCCGCGATCATCGCCGGCCGGCACCGTCGTCTGGGCCAGGACCATCAAAGACGTCAGTGTAATCATCGACTCTCCTCGTTTTCAGGTCCCGTTCGCCAAGGGCCAACCGGGACATGGTTCTCGGCGTCGGCTGCGGCGATCGAGAACTCCCGGCCGACGTGATCCAGGCGATCCTCGGCCAAGAGGCATCGCAGACGCCCCATGAACCTCTGAAAGAACCTCACGTTATGCAGCGAGACCAGAATTGGCCCGAGCATTTCTTCGGCCATGAATAGGTGGCGCAAGTACCCGCGTGAGAAGTGCCCGCACGCGTAGCAGTCGCAGCCAGGCTCGATGGGCTCGCCCGACAGTCGGTGCTCCTCGTTGCGAAGGCGGATCGCCCCGGCGGCGGTAAAGGCGTACGCGTTCCTGCCGTTCCGCGTCGGCAGGACGCAGTCAAACATGTCGATGCCCGCCCGGGCCGCCGCGACGATGTCCGCCGGCATGCCTACACCCATCAAGTAGCGAGGACGATTGCCCGGAAGCACCGGCAACACGCGCTCGAGCACGTCCATCATTTGGCTCTTCGACTCGCCCACCGCCAGACCACCGACCGCATAGCCGTCGAAGCCCATCGCAACCAGCCGATCCGCGCACTGATCCCGCAAGTCGTGATACACGCCACCCTGAACGATCCCGAACAGCCACTGGTCCTGGCGGGCGTGCGCGTGTTTGCATCGCTCCGCCCACCGCAGCGTGCGCCGGGTTGCGCGCTCGGCCTGGTGTCGGTCGCAGGGGGACGGCGGACATTCATCCAGGGCCATGATGATGTCGGCGCCAAGCTGATTCTGTATGCCGACGGCCCGCTCCGGGTCCAGCCGAAGCGGCACGCCGTCGATGTGCGACCGGAACGAGACGCCATCATCATCGATCTGAGCCAACTGTGCCAGCGAAAAAACCTGGTACCCGCCGCTGTCCGTCAGGATCGGTCCTTCCCAGCCTGTGAATCGGTGAATCCCACCGAGCCGCTCGACCGCATCTGCGCCGGGACGCAACTGCAGGTGATACGTGTTGGCCAACATGATTTGTGTGCCGGTCTCACGGAGCTGGCGAGGCGAGAGCCCTTTGACGCACCCTCGCGTACCGACGGGCATGAACGCGGGCGTCTCGAATGTTCCGTGCGGCGTGGTGACGCAGCCGAGGCGGCCCGCGCACGAGGACGATCTTGCGACAATCTCGAACGAGAGCATGAACGGATGGTAACATGCCCTCGTGCAGCGGGCTAGCGGCGCGAGGACCGCGGCCGCTCCGGACATCGGTCCGTCATTGAGGTGCTCGAGATGATACTTGTTGCCCCATTCCTGCAGTTCGTATTGGCCGTGGGGCCTGTCCCGTTCGCGACGTCTCGAACGTCCGAGGAAACACTGGAACTGACGGCTGGCGAAGCGGCGATCAGATTCGATCGTCGCGACGGACACGTGCGGGAGCTTCGGTTCGGCCGAAGTGTCATCGCCACGGGAGGACCGTCGCTGTGGACTCTGACGCTCCAGAACGAGCGAACCGTCAAGGCCGAGTCGTTCAGTCCGACGAACGAGTGTGCGCGGTTCGACCATCGCTTCGATCAAAGGGCCGGTCTGTTGGAGCTGCGATATGTTTCGCCCGAGGTTGAGGTCTGCATCGTGGCCTCGGTGAAAGACAACGGGTTCGAGCTGCGACCGACCGTAATCGCGACTGACTCGCCGGGCTTGCAGTTCGGCATGATGCCCCAGCTGGTCTTCCCAGCCGATCGCGTTCGTGAGTTCACCTTCCCGGTCGGCGCGGGGATGAGTCTACTCAGGCCATTCTTTCTTCGTCAGCCCGCCGATCCAGATGCCACCGCAAGCTGGCGGTCGGTTCCGATCTTCGACCGGCCGATCCGGCAGTTGATCGGTAGCGCCCCGGTCATGCGGCCTTGGCTCGACGAGCACGTACCGATCCGGCTGACGGCCGGAGCGCGCCGCTGGCTCGGCGACGTAGCGATTCCCCGCAGCGCCGAGGCGATGGTCCGTCGCCCGCCCGACGATGACGAGCACGTCGCGCTGCTGGTCTCAGATAACGGCACGTTCCTGGCCGCCTACCCGGTGGGCAAGGGCTGGTTCGTGCGATTCGGTGGCATGATCGACGTGTCGCGTCAGCCCTGGTTGCTGGGGGTCATGGACCGCCTGCTGCAGCACTTCCTGCACGACAAAGCCGCAGCGCGCGTAGGTGAGATAACCTTCCTTCGAACCGTGCCGCGGCACGACCGCTGGGCCGCTTCGCTGGCTCGCAAGGGCTATATACGCTGGCAGCCGCTGGACAGCTTCACGCACTTCCGCGAGGCGCTAAGCGACGCGAACGCATGGCCCGTGATCCTGAACCCATACTCCGAGCTACTGCCGGCTGCCTCAGTGGACGGCTGGCAAGACGTCCTCGTGAACATTCAGTCGTACTGCGAGGCGGGAGGTGTCTGGATCGACGCCGGGGGCGATTACTCATTCTTCCGTGCCGCCGTTCCGCACGTGACCTTGCGGATCGACGTGAAGTACCCGGGGCCCAACTGGCAACACGGGCGATTCTTCGGGAACACCTACGCCGACTTCGTCCATCTTGACAGCAAGGATGGACAGCTAACGGTCTATGGAGTCCAGCCGGACACTCCCGACATCGAGCCTTACAGCGATGCTGCCGAACC
Organism: uncultured Planctomycetales bacterium; assembly: GCA_964347585.1. Taxonomy (GTDB): domain Bacteria; phylum Planctomycetota; class Phycisphaerae; order UBA1845; family CAYGAN01; genus CAYGAN01. The sequence continues at coordinate 6,109 of CAYGAN010000088.1, forward strand.
GCAGCGTCTGTTCGTCCCTTCGCGTATGTCGATCATCGGCGGGCAAGAGGCGGGCGGGGGCGTTGTCGGCATCTTCCAAAGGCATTGGCAGGTTTACACGCCGAAGGGCAAGGCCTGGACGCTGCCGCCGCTGAGGCTCTCGCTGGGGCGCAACCTCCCTCAGGCCGCAGACGACTACCTTCATGCCAATCGGCTCACGCGAAGTCTTGAGGACAAGGTCGATCGCAGGCTCCTGGAACGCTGGAAGCGAACCGTGTTGCTCAAATACGTAGCTGGCGGCCGGCGTCCGGACCGCTTCGAGCGCTTCATGAAACGGCTCGACCGCTTGCCCGGGCCGATCACCCTGCATCCGGTGGACGATTGGCTCTACATGGGCTTCGATGACTCTTATCCGGATAACCTGCTCTACGATGAGAAGACCAAGGCATTTTTGCCCAATCCGGATTTCTGCACGCCCACGCAGTGGCACAGCTTCTACCGTGCGGCGCAAGCGCGCGGCCACCTGGTCATGCCCTACGCGAACAACACGTGGTGGTGCGACGATCCCAGGCCGCCCACCTTCGTGGCCGAAGGCGAGGAGCCGTTGCTGAGGAACCTAAACGGTTCATTGCGTCCGGAACACTATGGCCACCGGACGGGCTTTTCGATCTGCCCCTGGCATCCGGTGGTGCGGCGAGTCAATCTTCAGCAGCTTCGGGGGCTCACGCAGGCCTATCCGGGAAAGCTGGTTTTCTACGATCAAGTCGGCGCGCGCAACTGCCCGTACGACACCAACCCCGCTTGCCCGCATCCTACCGCGTACGCCGCCGGCTGGATCAACATGGCTCGCGAGCATTCGCGCAGCGCCGCGATCAGTACCGAGCACGGGTGCGACCGGTATCACAACACGATCGCACAGTTTTGCGGCACGCTTGAGGACCGCTACCCCTGTTGGAACCGGACGTTCGGCCCGGGACGGGCACGCGTATCACCGATCGTCCTCATGATGGCGCACGACAAGGTGATGATCACATCTCACGATCTGGGTACGCACGTGGCCACGCCCGAGCAGCTCAGTTGGTACGTGCTGACCGGTCAGCAGATCATCGCACAGATCAACGTTCTGCCGGATCAGGCCTGGACCAAAGATGGTCTGAAGTGGCTGCGCTGGCTGTCGCGCGTCCAGCAGCACGTGCTGGCAGATAGCATAGGCGTGCGTCTCACCAAGTTCAGGCATCTCGCCGAGGACGTGATCGAAGCCGGTTACGCCGGCGTTGAGGTCGTGGCCAACTTCGGTCCCGACGCGTACCAACTCACCGACGATGTGACCGTCGCGCCGGGCGGGTTCTACGCGCGCAGCCGGCATTTCATGGCCGGAAGATTGTTAAGGTGGCAGGACCGTCACGAAGACGAGCCGTTCGACTTCATCATTCGCAACGGCCGGAAACATCAGCGATAAGCGGTCTGCATCTCGGGCCCAGGGGAGCTGGGTCAAGAAGGGGCTCGCCGGCGGCCCAGACAGGGACCTAGCTGGGCTTTGTTCGTTTCGGGGGTCTGGGCGGAAGAACTGTTACCTTCTCGCCGGCCGTCAAGTCGCGATTGTCTTTCGTAACGATCAGAACCTCGATGCGATGTTGACCCGGTTCGGTCAAGATCGTGGTCCCTTTCCGGCTGTAACAGAACGGGCGTCCGTTGTCCGTCCACAGAAAGTCGGCCCCGTCCTGCATGGTGGCCGGCAGTTCCGCAGTGAACGCGATCCATAACGGGCTGACGCCGATCATTGAGCTAACCTGCACGTTTGCAGATGCCGGTCGATTGGCCTGGCGCACCCGAGTAACAGGCGCCGTGCGAGACGGGATCTTCACACGGGGCGCGCGTTCCTTTATGGCGTAAGTGGGCGCCCTGCGATCCTCGGACCTTCTGGCCACTGTCGTCTTGACGACACCAGGCGAAGTCTTTGTGACGGAAGTAGCCTGGGCCGGCTCCGTCCGCTTGGCATTCGCGGGCCGGGGCCGCGTTCGCGTCTGTGGAGTACGAACGGACTCAGGCACAGTCTTGGTGGCAATGGGCATGTTGGGATGACGGGCGGACCCCGTACGCGGGTCCGGTCCAGCTATAGCTAAGGGTCTTTCTGTTGCTGTTGGGGACCGCGGCGTAGTGACTCCCGACGGCTTGGTGCCCTTACCACTTGTCCAAGGCGTCGTGTTCTCGTTCTGCTCCGGGCCTTTGGCAATGCGCACGAGGGATTCCCGGGTGCGGCGCTGCGTCTCTGACGAGAAGATCATATCTTTGCGGCGGGACTTGCTCGTCTTTGTGATCCGCTTGCCGGGTGTGGTCGGTGGAGCCGTGCTCTTGTGTGGATTGCCCATCCAGGGCGCTGCCCGTTCGTGCGGCATGCTCACTACGGCAAGCTCTGCCATCTGTATTCGCCGGAGCTTGTCCGGCGGGGTCCTCGGCTGTGCGTCGCAGGTCTGGGCAAACTGGGCGGCGGCCACCTCAGGCGTGCGCTCGTGTCCCATCGCTTCGATAACCCCTGAGGTCACGCTGAACCCGTGCCTCTGATACCACCTGACAGCTTCCTCCGACTCCTTGCGACAAACACCGAAATCGTTCTGCGTGTAGAAGATCCCGATCTTCTTGTGGCGGTATCTGGGGACGTTGCGCGGATCAAGAATGGCCGCTGAGAAGTTGGATTGCTTTACCACCAGACAACTGAACCGATCGGGGTGACGGTTAAGCATGTAATGGGCCATGTAGCCGCCGGACGACCAACTCGTGGCCAGCACACGGTTAGGGTCAGCCTCCGTCGTGCGCAAGATCTCGTCCATGATCGCCAAGACGCACTTCTCGTCTTTCTTCACGTAGCTGTGGACACGCTGCAGCGGGAACTCCATGAAGATATCGCAAGTGAGCAGCTCCGGTGCGCAGCCGATGAAGCCGTAGCGATCGCACTCCTCCTGCCACTCGCGAATCTGAGCAGGCGCGGTGTCGAACGGCTTCATGCCGTGAAAGGTCACCACAAGAGGCCACTTCATGCCGTCCGAGCGCTTGCCGTTGGTCTTGACGTAGTGTTCCGGCAGATAGAGCCAGTATGGCCGCTTCGTCTGCGGCTCGTGCCGATACATGCACTTTCCCTTACCCGGCGGCTGAGGCACGGCGCAACCTACAATGAAGATGCCCGTAATTAAGGCGGCCGCCAAGCGGGCCTTGCTTACTTGAGCCATAATCAACCCTCAGCTTGATGATTACCCAACGTCGAAGCAGGTCCACAGACTCTCGAAGCCGCGCCTCTTCCTATATCTCGTCGATCGGGCTTCGAAGGGGTGCCCAACTGTGACACCTTGCGTCCGAGGGCCCCCGGCCTTGGTGATCCCGTCCCTGATCAGAGTCTATGACCTCTCACCCATAATTCTATCGTGCCGGCCTCGTATCGCCAACCGCCAAAACCATTGTCCACAACCGTGCTGACCGAGCAACCCCATCCGGAGCCGGTACCACGGCAGCGTGTGGCGTGAGGCGGTTTATGGCACCCCGCGTGCACGCGCAGCGTTTTTCCATGCGCCGACCGGCCTGGTAAGAGACCGCGAGCTCTCAAAAGCGACAAGTTCGGCCGGATCCGGCCAGCATGCACGCGGTCTCGCGCTCGATGCATGGTCGCAGCCTAGCGTACACCGCGGCGGAAGACGCGACCCGTCTACCCTTATCATCGTACCCAACTGACCGGACCGATAAGAAAATCGGCTCGCCCGCGCTCCTGCGGAAGCCGGGCTGACCAGGCCCCTAACCGTTATGTTCAAGCGTCCGACGGAGCTGGCGCAGCGGCGTGGCGGCCAGGGATGGGCGGACGTCCGGTATTGCCAGGCCGTGTTTGGGCACCGCGTGGGGGCCGCTCGGCGGGCGTTATCTTTGTTGGGGCACGTCCGTTCGATTGACCGGCGCACAAGGCCCTACTATATTCGCGGGCGAGGCGTGGCGCTGGTCGCGCGGCAATGTCCGTGTGCATTGCGTTTGAAGCGGAGCTAGCCCGCGATGCCTAGCAGTTCGTTCGCTCACCTGCACGTACATACCCACTACAGCCTTCTGGACGGGGCGGTCCGCCTCGAGCCGCTGGTCAAACGCGCCAAAGAGATGGGCATGAAGTCCATCGCTGTGACTGATCACGGCAACATGTTCGGAGTCATCGAGTTCTATACCACCGCTCTCAAGCACGGCGTCAAGCCGATCATCGGTTGCGAGGTGTACATGGCCCCGGGGGACCGGAGGGAGCGCGATTCGCGAGGCATCAGCGAGGCCAGCTACCACCTCTTGCTGCTGGCGACAAACCGGGTCGGTTACCAGAACTTGCTGACGTTGTGTAGTACGGCCTACTGCGAAGGTTTTTACTATCGGCCGCGCATTGATAAGAGCGTGCTGCGCGAGCACAGCGACGGGATCATCTGCACCAGCACGTGTCTAAGCGGCGAGATCCCGCAGGCGTTGGTCAACCAGGATCGAACGGCCGCTGAGGAGATCACCAAAACCTATCTTTCCATCTTCGGGCCTGACCGGTTCTGCATCGAGCTGCAGGACCATGGTATGCCCGAACAGCAGGCCATCAATCCCGAGCTGGCGGATATCGCACGTCGCCTCGGCATCGGCTGCATCGTCACCAATGATGTGCACTATCTGGACCACGACGACGTCGAGGCCCACGACGTGCTCTGCTGCATCAGCACCGGCAGATTCCTCGATGACGAGGATCGGTTCCGCTTCCCGACCGACCAGTTCTATCTGAAGACGCCGCAAGAGATGCAGGCGCTCTTTTGTGAGTATCCGGAGGCCCTCGCCAACACGCTGCGCGTGGCGGACATGTGCAATCTGGACTTGGACTTCGCCAAGCGACACGTGCCGGTCTTCCGGCCGCCGGATCGAAAGACGCCCCAACAGTACCTGCGCGACCTGGTGTACACGGGGGCGGCGGAGCGGTACGGACAACTGGGCGACGAGATCCGCGAACGCATCGACTACGAGCTTGAGGTGATCGCCAAGAAGGGCTTTTGCAGCTACTTCCTGATTGTTTGGGACGTGGTGCGGCATGCCCATTCTCAGGGGATACCGGCGGCGGCCCGCGGAAGCGGATGTAGTGCGGTGGTCGGGTATTGCCTGGGCATCTCGGACCTCGACCCGCTGCGCTATGGGCTCTATTTCGAGCGGTTCCTCGACCCGGATCGCGATGAGGTGCCCGATTTCGACATCGACATGTGTCAGATCGGCCGGGCGGAGCTGATCAACTACGTCCGTGGCAAGTATGGTCACGTCGCGCAGATCATCACCTTCGGGACGCTCAAGGCTCGCGCAGCGATCAAGGACGTCTGCCGGGTGATGGGCATCGGTTTCGAGGAGGCCAACCGGATCACCAAGCTCATTCCCAATGAGCTAAAGATGACCATAGACAAGGCCCTGGCGCGTGAGCCCGAACTGCGGGAGATGTACGAAGCCGATGAGCGTGTCCGTCGGGTGATCGACACCGGCCGGCGCCTGGAAGGGCTGGCTCGCCACGCGGGCGTGCACGCCGCCGGCATCGTCGTCGCCGACAAGCCGCTGGAGAACTTCCTGCCGCTCTACAAGCCGCCGGACGAAGACCAGATCGTCACCCAGTTCGACGGAGAGACGGTCGATAAGGTCGGCATGCTCAAGATTGACTTCCTTGGCTTGCGGACGCTGACCACGCTCGAGCGCGCCAGGCAACTGACCCGGGATCACCACGGCACGGCAGTTGATCTGGCGAAACTCGAACCCGACGCCCCACAGGTCTTCGGGCTGTTTGCCCGTGGCGAGACGAAAGGGATCTTTCAATTCGAGTCCGGCGGGATGCGCGACGTGCTGATGAAGATGAAGCCGACTCGGATTGAGGATCTCATTGCCGCCAACGCCCTGTACCGCCCGGGTCCCATGGTCAACATCGACGCGTACGTAGCGCGCAAGCACGGAGAGCCGTGGGCCACCCCGCACCCGAT
>CAYGAN010000088.1:12093-14912 GCA_964347585.1 uncultured Planctomycetales bacterium
CGTGCTGGCGGAGACGTACGGCATCATGGTCTATCAGGAGCAGGTCTCGCGACTGGTCAATCGGCTGGGGGGCCTCGACTTGAAGCGCGCCTTCCGGTTGGCCAAGGACATCAGCAAGAAGCGCACGGGCATGATCGAAGCCGAGCGACAGCCGTTCGTCGAAGGGGCCGTCAAAGAGGGAGTCGATCAGCGCACGGCCGAGCAGATCTTCGACGAGATCGTTCGCTTCGGCGGGTACGCCTTCAACAAGGCCCACGCGGCCCGTTACGCCCTCGTCGCCTATCAGACCGGTTACATGAAAGTGAACTACCCGGTCGAGTTCATGGCCGCCGTGTTGACCTTCGCCGACTCGGGCACGGGCCAGGCGGAGGCCGGCAAGGCAAAGAAGATCGTCGAGTACATCGACGAGTGTCGCCGGATGGACATTGCCATCCGACCGCCCGATATCAACAGCTCCGACGCGGACTTCACCGTCGTTTACCAGCCCGACGATTCCCCCGCGGGCGGTCGCCGGACTCAGGACAAGGCTCGCGGCCACATCCGCTTCGGCTTGGGCGCCATCAAGGGCGTCGGGGAAAAGGCTGTCGAGGCGATTCTAGGGGCTCGCCGTCAGGGCGGGCCCTTCCGGAGCCTCTTCGACCTCTGCGAGCGCGTGGATCTGCAGGTGGTCAATCGCTCGGTCATCGAGGCCCTGATCAAATGCGGCGCGTTCGACTCTACCGGCGCGATGCGCAAGGCCCTCATGGACGCGCTCGACCGCGCCATCGAGATCGGCTCCGGCGCTCAGCGAGATCGGCGGGTCGGGCAAATGTCCTTCTTCGAGTCATTCGACAGCGCCGGCGCGGACAGCAGGCCTCCCGAGCCGGCTATCGGCAGCGACGAGTGGACCGAGGCGGAGATGCTCAGCCACGAAAAGGCAACCCTCGGGTTCTACGTAACCAGTCACCCGTTGTCTCAACATAGCGACTTGCTCGAGCGGTACGCGACGGCCTCAACGGCGGACTTGGCCCGATACGACGACGGAGCCGAGGTCACCCTCGGCGGAATGATCACCAGCCGCCGCACGATCACCACCAAGGGCGGCCGGAACGCCGGGGCCAAGATGGCCATCGTCACGCTCGAGGACCTCGCCGGACAAGTCGAAGCCGTCGTCTTTCCCGGGGATCTGGGAAGGTTTCGCTCGCTCATCGCGCCGGAGAAACTCGTCTTCTTCCGTGGGCGGGTCGATTGCCGGCGCGAAGCGCCCTCGGTTCGCGTCGCTGAAGTAATACCCCTTGAGGAATCGCAACAACGTCTGACCACTGCCGTCATCGTCAGGTTGCACTGTGTCGGCACGGAGCCAGCTTTGCTCGATGCGCTCCGAAAGGCCTGCGAGACGCACCGCGGCACCTGTCCGCTGTTCTTGGAGCTTATTACGCCCGGCGAGCTGAGGGTGACAATCCGTTGCAGCGAGCATCGCGGCGTTAGTCCGTCGTCCAGCTTCGTCAAGCATGTCGAATCCCTCGTCGGTGAAGATCACGTGGTGTTGCTGGGCCCGGCCCGGCGGCGCCGGCCTGAGACCCCTGCCCCTGAATTCGAGGAAGAACCCCTGCCGACTGACGAGGAGGAGGCGCTGACGTGATCGCCCCGACTTAGCGCGCCCAACGAAATGACCTCTGTGACCGCCTCATGCAGATGTGGACGCGGGCCGCTGCGACGGGAGTTTTTCTGGTGTTTCCGGATGGTCTGCGGCGAACAGGGGATCTGCGTGGGCGAGGATGCCGGCACAACCTGCGATCGCTCAGCCTACCGCGGGTGCACAACCGCCTTGATTTGCCGGGGGCCCGGGGTAATGAGCAAGCCAGCGTGCGTCGTGCCTCTGTATTTCTTCTTAGCGTGGTCGATTGTTTCCATGTTCGGCTGTACTGCGGGACAGCCCCTCGGGGTTGACCGCAGTAGGGAATACTGTTTGCCTTTTGAATCGACGAAGGGGGTCCCGGTTGTTGCGTGTGCGGTTAATGGGAACGACGCCGTGCCCTTCGTCCTCGACACGGGAGCGGGTACCGGTATTTATCTCAGCGAGGAATACGCGACGAAGATCGGGCTTCAACGCTCGGGGAATTGCCGCGTGTCGGTGATGGGACATAAGGTCGAAACGGCCAGAGCTGCAGAGCTGCGAGTCGGAGAGCTGCTCGTCAAGGATATTGAGGTGAAGTTGCTCGATCTCAAGACGCTCGGTCCGCGTTGTGACCCCGGTTGGATAGGCCTGCTGGGATATCCTTTCCTGAAGGAGTTGGAGGTCTCGATAGACTTCCGTGAGGGGAAAGTACGTCTCAGAGAGGATCGGCGCCGATGTTTGGCCAGTGGATTCCAGGAGGTGTTCGGGCTTGTTCTGGTTCGGGCGCGCGTCGGGAACGAGGGCCCGTTTAACCTCATACTGGATACGGGGGCGAACGGCACGCTTGTGGAGCCTCATGTGGTCGATATGCTCGGGGCGCCCAGCGCAGACCATGGCGGGCTCCGGGTGGCGGTTGTTCATGGTCCGAGTGGGACGGCCAAGCTCCGTTCATCTCCTTTTGAGGGGCATGAGAAGTTGCTCGACGCTGCGCGCAAAGAATATGGGATTTCGATCGACGGCGTGTTGGGCTGGGACCTGCTGCACGACTGGGTTGTTACCATCAATTACCCCACGAGGACGTATGAGTTTAAGAGGTCCGTAGCTCCCAGGCCTCCCAGGCCACAAGTCATCTCGATTGCGCCGGATGTTGCCCACGGGTTCCCCGTGGGGCAGAAGGAGCTCGTCTTTGGGGTGAAGCTCACCAATACCCTCGAGGTCGAGA
>CAYGAN010000088.1:14922-17275 GCA_964347585.1 uncultured Planctomycetales bacterium
CGTCCCGATGATGATCTCGCAGATAGACTTCTCAACCGATTTTCCGGCTTCGGTGTGTTGGAAGGATCCGAGACATTTGGCAGTTGCGCCAAAAGGCGAGCTCCGGGCTGGACGGCGTTATACGGTCACTTTGGGCCGGGGCCTATCATCATCGCGGTATGTCCCTTTTGAGGGGAGAACGATATCTTTCAACGTCAAGCCGATTGGGATTCCCAATCGATCTGAGCCTGTGCAAGGCGGCGAGCGCACGTAGAGATCCTCGAAGAGAGCGGCTATCGCAGTTGCCGGATACGGATGCGAACGCCAGCTGTCGTCCGCAAGGCTTCGTAAGCAACTTCCGGATGGCTAATGTCGGACAGGGAGCTGGGCAAGTCACGAAGCGGAGCCCGCGAGCGCGCAACCAGCCCGCGCTGGAGGTCCAAGATGCTTCGACTCGCTGGGCGGCCGCAGCCAGTGAAGGGCCGGACTCGCTGCCATGGCTTCGGGCCGTACGCGCGATCGGCGGCAAGAGATGCCAGTCTCTTTCGCGGCCAAACGTGGGTCGGCGCAGCTGGGTGATGTTGCTCGTACATCGCTGTCGCCGCCGAATGTGTTCAGGAAACCTTTCCTGTGCTGGAGACGCGGGGTTCGCATGCGGTGTGCTCGCACGCCGGGCGACTTCACGGGTGCGCGGGCCAGCCAATAACGCCAGCCGGTCGCTGTGCCCGGCAAGCGCGCTGCCAGTCCGTCGCCCCCGCTGCACCCGGGACTCCGGCCACGGTTCCTTGCGGGGGCACCGGGGCAGGGCAATCGTTGGCCGAAGGCCGACGCGACCGAGGGAATGACGCGATGACGTCCCATGAGCGGCTTGCGGCCCTGTTCCGGGGTCAGCCGACCGACCGGATCGGCTTGCACTTGCGCGGCTTTGCGGTATGGGACGCCGGATGGATCGAGCGGCAGGATGACAGTTACAGGCCGGTGACCGACGCGGTGGCCGAACACGCCGACCTGGAGGCGTTCCACGGTCTCGGCGGGGGATTCTTTCTGTCGCAGTGGCCCGCTGAGACACAACGGTTCGTTCAGCCCGTCCCCGGGCATGACGATCTGGAAGAGCACGTCACGCTGGTTCCCACGCCCCGCGGGCCGTTGCGTCACGTGGTCTCGGTCAGCAGAGTCGGCCATCCGTCCCTGACCAGAGAGTTCTTCATCAAGACGCCGGACGACGTGCCGGCATTCCTGAGCCTCCCGTTCGAGCCGCCGGCCATCGATCTGGATCGCTACCGTGCGATACTCGAGCGGATCGGCGATCGCGGCATCGTGCTGGCCGCGGTCGGTGATCCGATCAATTATGTCCACGATCTGATGGGAACGGAGCGCTTGGCCGTCTGGTCGATCGAAAGGCGCGGGCTGATCGTCGAACTCCTGGGACTCTTCACCGATCGACTCACGCGGATTCTCAGGCAGGCGATCCGTCTCGGCGTGGGACCATACTTCGCCGACTACGGCCAGGAATACGTTGTCCCGCCGATCCACTCACCGAGGGACTTCCGCAACTTCGTCGCACGCTACGACCGCCCGTTGCATGACCTAGTCCATGAGGCCGGCGGATACGTTCACAGCCACAGCCATGGCAGTGTCGGCGCGATCCTGGAGGATTTCGCCGAGGCGGGGACCGACGTGCTGCATCCCTTGGAAGCCCCGCCTATGGGCAACGTCGATCTGGCCGACGCCAAGCGAAGAATCGGCGACCGCGTCACGCTGGAAGGCAACATCGAGATGGACTGCGTCCTGCGCGAGGACCCCGAGGCATTCGCGGCTCGCTGCCGCGATGTCATTGCAGCCGCCAAGCCGGGGGGCCGCTTCATACTCTGCCCGACGGCTTCGCCCTACCCATGCCGGCTTTCGCAGACAGCCGTCAGAAACTACCTGACGATGATTCACCTGGCCCGCACGCTCGGAATGTATTGACCCTCGGCCGCCCACCTGACGTGTCAGAAGCAATGATCTTCTGCCTTTCCTGAGCTGTTTGGTGCGGGTAAGTTGGCGGTGGTTGTGGCGCCGGTGTTTGCGGGCGATCAGGTGGTCCGAGGTCCGGAGCGCCACGAATGGCAGGCGCGAATGGCGGAGGAGCAATCATGAAGCATGGTATCATGCGTTGGATCGGGTTGGCAGTGGCCGTCAGTACGGTCGGCTGTGCGGCGCAAACGAAACCAGGTGGCTCGATGACTTCAGGTGCGGTACGAGCCTCGCTTGGCACCGGGCAGCTCCCCGCCAAACCGCCGGGGCCACATTTTCCTCTTGCCGCGGCGGAGCATCGCAGGGCCCCGACTTTCACATCCGGCGAGCCGGCCGTCGGCACGAGCTACTTCTACTG
>CAYGAN010000089.1:0-2641 GCA_964347585.1 uncultured Planctomycetales bacterium
AGGCGTGCTCCCACACGTCGATGTTGAGCAGGGCGGTCTGCCCGTGCTTCATGGGCAGATCGGCGTTGAGGGTCTGGGCGACCTTGAGCGTGCCGCCGTGAAGCACGAGCCAGGCCCAACCGGAGCCGAACTGCGTGACCGCGGCGTTGGTGAGCTCGTCCTTGAGCTTGGCGAAGGAGCCGAAGTCGCGATTGACGGCGTCGGCCAGCTTGCCTCGTGGCTCGCCCCCGCCGCCGGGCTTCAAGCTGTGCCAGTAGAACGTGTGGTTCCACACTTGGGCGGCGTTGTTGAACACCGGGCCGTCGGCGCTGAGGATGATCTGCTCCAGCGTCTTGGCCTCTTCCGGCTTGCCTGCAATGAGCTTGTTGAGGTTCGTTACGTACGCGCTGTGATGCTTGCCGTGGTGGAATTCGAGGGTCTCGGCGCTGACGTGGGGCTCCAGCGCGTCCTTGGCATACGGCAGATCGGGAAGTGTGATGGCCATTTGGGCGGCTCCTCTCTCTGGCGGGGTCCCGTGATTGAGTTCTGCTCGGAAACGTTGCCCGACTATCGGCCTGTCAGAATACCCGAATTCGGGGGTCGGCGCAAGTCCTCTCTGCGAGAGTCTTCGGGCGCGCGAAGCGGTTCGTCAGCGCGGAAGTAGGCGCAGGACAGCTCGTCAACCCGCAGGGGCCACGAGGGGCTCCCAGGCGGCGCCACCTGACCCAGTGGCCGCCGATGAGCTTCGAACGCGCATGGCCCAGCTTAACTGGTGTCGCCCGATGCGCGCGTTGCCGGGCCGCTCACCGCGCGTTGACTGTAACACCCGGCCAATCGTCCGTACGGAACGGCGAGGCCGGCAGGCCCGCTTTGTTATACAGATTGCACGCCGGATTGTTCGCCCAGCCGTAGCGCACCGCCGCCGGTTTCGGCACGCGCCGGTTCCTGACGATGACGGTGTCGCCTTCGATGGTCGCCTCGGCCCAGACGAACTTGCGGTCCTCGCCGGCAATGGCAAGAAAGCGCGGCCGATCGCTTCGCCACAAGCCCGCCGTTGACGTGCCTGAAGTGCAGCCGGATCCTGTCGCCCTCGATCTTCATCGAATCGTAGATCGGCCCGGAGTACACCACGTCGCGATGATGGGCGATCGCTTGCGCTGCCAGGGCGAGTCGCCGGCCGCCCGCCTGCTTGTTCCTGGGATGAACGTCCTTGGCTTCGCCCACGTCGATGGCGACGGCCATCGCGGTATCCGGCAACTTGAGCGTCATGAGTTGGGCTTCCCGAAGCTCCGCCCAGTCGCTTTCCGCCGGTTCCGCAGGCTCGTCGCCGTGATTGGCCAACTGGACGAACAGGAAGGCAAGATCAGGTCGTCCCCACGTGCGCCGCCAGTCCTGAATCATCAGAGGCAAGAGCGTTCGGTATTGATAAGCCCGGCTCACGTTCGATTCGCCTTGGTACAAGATCACGCCTCTGATCGCGTAGGGCACGAGGGGCATGATCATGCCGTCGTACAGCCCGGCCGGCCTGCCCAGCGGCCCGGGAGCAGGGGGTGGCTCAGGACGAGGAGGCGCGAGCTTGCCGTCGGCCTTCGCCGACTCGACCGCCTTTTCCCAGTCGGCCAGCGCCCGTCGGTGTTCTTCCGCCTTGGTCGCATATTCGGTCAGTCCTTGCCGCCAACGCTCGAGGATGGGCTTGACGTCGGCGTCCTGAAACCGGCCCCAGCGGCTGACGTCATAGACGAGGATGGCCTTGAAGTCGGGCTCGGATGCCAGCGTCGGCCAGCTCGTCCACGCCTCTGCCGGCGTGCCGCCGACGGAACTGTCAATCAGTCCGATGGGCACGTCCAGTGCTTTGTGCAGCTCCCGCCCGAAGTAGTAGCCGACCGCCGAGAAGTCCGCTACCGTCTGCGAGCTGCAGACGGACCACTCGCCTTCGGTGTCGTCCTGAGGCTCCTCGGCTGCAGCCTTCTTGACGACGAACAGACGGATGATCGGCAGCGGCGATCTCCGCCTCCGGGTTGGCCGCTTGCTGTACCCGCCAGGCCATGTTGGACTGACCCGAGCAGACCCACACGTCGCCGACGAAGATGTTACTCCGCGTGATCCTGTTCTTTGCCGTGACGTGCATTTCGAGCGGTCCGCCAGCCTCGAGCGGCGCCAGCTTGACCATCCATCGGCCCTGCTCGTCAGCCTTTGCCCTGACCCGTTGACTGCCCAGACTGACCGTCACCTTCTCGCCCGGATCTGCCTTTCCCCAGATCGGCACCGCCATCTCGCGCTGAAGCACCATGTTGTCCCCGATCACCGCCGGGAGCTTCGCGTCAGCCATCGCGAACGGTGACGCGACCACCAACACCCAAGCAGCGGACAGCACCATCAGACCGGTGCAGTGTTCCATGGTCCCTGCCTCTCTTATGTCACTGTTTGGAAATCGCTTTCGGCTGGGATTCGCGGGGTGGCCGCCGCATCACCGAATCGAACGCTACGTTGAAGCAATCGTAAGCGATAAGAACCGATGATTCACGTCCCTTTCCAATCCTTTCGGGTCATCGGTTCGCAAGTCGGTCCTTTTCAGCTCGGCGTCCACCGGGGAGCTCGATCGGTCGAGCAGCTCGATCAGGGAGGCGACGCAGGGCGACAGCTGGAACTCGCTCGCCACCTT
>CAYGAN010000089.1:2651-16305 GCA_964347585.1 uncultured Planctomycetales bacterium
TGGTACGATGCGCAGCGACATCCGGCGAGGCGATGTCGCGGGTGCGTATGCGTCTCGGAAAGGATGGGGGCGCCTTAGCGCAATCGGAGCCAAGTGCGCCGAGAAGACTGTGGTCAAGATATCGCGGAGCTGATGGCATGGGTCAGACTGAGATAACCGTAAGCAAGCCGAGCCAGGACGAGCTGGATCGCACGGGCGTTGCCGGCTGGCCGATCTGGACATGCGAGCCCTCAACGTTCGAGTGGGAGTACGCCGAGCGAGAGACGTGCTATCTGCTTGAAGGGCAGGTCACGGTCAAGACCGAGCGTGAAGAAGTCAGCTTCGGCAAGGGGGACATGGTCGTCTTCCCCCAGGGCCTCAAATGCGTCTGGCAGGTCAAAGAGGCGGTCCGTAAACACTACAGATTCGGATAGTCGGGGGCGCGAAATGGCAGGCCCGGCGCCGCAGGTGGTGGTGCGCGCGAACTGCCTGGCCGTCCGGCGTGGTGCCGCTTTCGCGACTCAGATCTCTACGGGCTCACACAGGTTGGCTGGCTTCGCTGCGGCCCGGCCGCAAATCGAGCAGATATACTTCGCGTTCCTGGAGAGCCTGGCCACCTTGGCCATCTGTCGCTTGCGAACCAGCTCGCAGAGGTGGTTCGCGTGCCCCGGATGGCTCTCCATGAGCTTCAGGATCTGAAGTCTGCGTTCCGCTGCGAGTATCTTCTTCGATTTGGCCATGGCAATCTCCCATGAAGTGAGCCGGGTCAAGGTCATAACCTGCGGATATCGTGGTAGTTGACCAACCTCCCATTCGCGCTGACGCTAGGCGCCGAGCGGCAGGCCGGACACGCCAGCCGTTCGCTGCGCGGCAAGTCCAGGATACACGCTTTCCAGACCCCTGCGAGATCAGCTCCAGTACGCCGGTCTGGGCAACGGCGTTGAGCCCAGGTTATACTACCGCCGGCGCGTACGCTGCCAGCGTTTCCTTGGCCAGATCCACCGCGTGGCTTGACGTGGGCGGCCGAGCCCGCTTCAAATGGGAGTATCCTGCGTGGCTGCCAAGTTCGAGACCTACCAGAACCCCCTGGTCACCCGGAACGCATCGCGCGAGATGTGCCAGCTCTTCTCGCCCCGACGACGAATCCTGACGTGGCGGCGCCTCTGGATCACACTGGCTGAGGCCCAACGAGAGCTCGGGGTGGCCATCACGCAGCGACAACTCGCCGAGCTCCGCCGCGGTCTCGACCGCATCGATTTCGCCAAAGCCGCTCGCTACGAGAAGAAGACCCGCCACGATGTAATGGCACACTTGCATGCCTTCGCCGACGTGGCTCCGTCAGCCCGGCCCATCCTGCACTTGGGGGCAACAAGCTGCTTTGTCACGGACAACGCCGACCTCATCCTCATGCGCGAGGCTTTGCACCTCGTTCGCGACCGGCTCGCCAACGCGATCGACGCGCTGGCCACCTTCGCCAAGAAGCACCGATTTCTGCCCACGTTGGGCTTTACGCACTTCCAGCCGGCCCAGCTCACCACCGTCGGTAAGCGGGCAACCCTTTGGTGCTACGAGTTCGTCCGCGATCTCGAGGAGATCGAGTATCGGATCACCTCACTGAAGTTCCGCGGTGCAAAGGGGACCACAGGCACGCAGGCCAGCTTCCTGGCCCTTTTCGACGGCAACGACCGCAAGGTCGAGCGGCTCGATCAGCTCGTCGCGCGCAAGATGGGCTTCGCTCACGTCGAGCCCGTCACCGGTCAGACCTACTCGCGCAAGGTCGATGCCCAGATTGTCGCGGCTCTGGGCGGCATCGCCGCCAGTGTCCACAAGTTCGCCAACGATGTTCGCCTGCTCGCCGGGCTGAAGGAAATCGAAGAGCCTTTCGAAGCCGGCCAGGTCGGCTCCAGCGCGATGGCCTACAAGCGCAACCCCATGCGGTGTGAGCGTGCCACCGGGCTGGCCCGCTATCTGATCTCGATCGCCGGCTCGCCGTTTCAGACCGCCGCTGAGCAGTGGCTGGAGCGCAGCCTCGATGACTCCGCCAATCGGCGCCTGAGCATACCGGAAGCTTTTCTGGCCGCCGACGGGATGCTCCTGATCGTGGTCAACGTCGGTCGGGGACTCGTGGTATATCCGGAGACGATCGCAGCGCGCGTTGCGGCCGAGCTGCCGTTCATGGCCACCGAGAACATCCTGATGGCCGCGACAAAAGCCGGCGGCGATCGCCAGGAACTCCACGAGCGCATCCGTCGACACGCTCAAGCCGCCGCCACCCGCGTCAAGCTGAAGGGGTTGGACAACGACCTGCTCGATCGACTTAAAGCCGACCCCGCGTTCGCTGACCTCAAGATCGACGCCCTGATCGACCCGAGGAAATTCGTGGGCCGCGCGCCGCAACAGGTCGATGCCTTCTTGCGCCAGCTCGTCGCCCCGATCCGGCGAAGGTATCGAAACGTGTTAGGCCGTCCCGCCGAACTGGAGGTATAGGGATGAGCTCGAGCCTTTCAAAGCAGGAGTTGGCCGAATTGATTAAGCAGACTTCGCTGCTGACCGGCGACTTCACCCTGCGCAGCGGCCGGCGCAGCAAGTACTACCTCGATAAGTACCTCTTCGAGACCCAGCCGCAGGTGCTGCGAGAGGTCGGCCGACTCCTCGCCGAACACGTCACGCCCAAGACCGCGCGCATTGCCGGCGCGGAACTCGGCGGCATCCCGCTTGCCGCGGCCGCCGCAATGGCGTCAGGCCTGCCCTTCGTCATCGTACGCAAGGCCAAGAAAGACTACGGCACCTCGAAACTGCTCGAAGGGCACCTCGAAAAGAATGATCCCGTGCTGCTCGTCGAAGACGTCGTGACCACTGGCGGCCAAACGCTTGAAGCTGCTAAAGCCCTCACAGACGCCGGCGCGATCGTCGAAAAGATCGTGGCCGTCATCGACCGCCAAGAAGGCGCCCGCGAGAATATGGAATCGGCTGGCTACGGATTTGAGTCTATCCTGACTCGGACGGATCTGGGCATCGACTCGTGAGCGGCAGGGCGCGGGCAAAGTGGCGCTACGGCGGCTGGGCGAACTCTTGAACCCAATACATCCCGTAGGTCCCGCCCGTGCGGACACCGACCCCGAGTTCCGTCCACGCCGGATGAAGGATGTTCTCCCGATGGCCCTGCGTGCTGCTCATCCAGTCGGCCATGACCTGCTCAGGAGTCTGTTGGCCGGCAGCCAGATTCTCGCCGATGGACAGAAACACGTAGCCGGCCTTCTGTGCGCGCTCCCCGGGTCCTTCCCCGGTGAGCGGGTTGAAATGCCCGAAGAAGTCCTGGGTGATCATCTCGCAGGCGTACGCTTCCGCCACCTGCGTCAGAAGCGGATTGACGCTCACCGGGCCCAGTCCTCGCGCTTGGCGCTCCGTGTTGACCAGGTCCACGATCTGCTGCTGCGACGCGTCCGCCGCCGCAGGCGCCTCGCAGTCAGATGAGCCGTTGAGCCACGGCAGCACACCCTCCCCCATGGAGCCGCCCGTGTTGCTGAAACACCCAGCCAGTAGCAACAGCAGCACAACCGCCAATACGGCAGGGCACTTCCGACAAGCTTCGCAACGTCCGTGGTAGGTACAGTCCTTCGGCATCTCTTTGCCTCTAGACAACTATAGGATTCATCGGCACAACGGCACCTATCACATGAGAATCAGCAGCGGCCGGAAGGCTGCCAACTGACATTCAGGCTACCCGGACCGAGGTCAGATGGAGCCTGCGGCCGATACAACCCCCGCCGCTCGCAGCCCTGATCGCACATGAGGACCGGAAAGCCCCGCGCTATTCGGACTTCCCCCAGACGTGCATGGGCGTCCGGCCGGGAACGTCCAAATGTCCCTTGCCGTCAACGTCCGCAGACGATCCACGACCATCGGACGCCGTGAACTCGATATCGGGCGGAGTCGATCGCGCGCGGGACCACACCCGGGTCCGGCAACTTGACGCGACCAACGGCGTGTTCTGAGTGCATCCGTCGCCCCTCTGCCACCCGCGAGGTCTGGCCCGTCAACTGTCCGATCTCGACCCCCGAGAGGAGCTGGCATCGTGCCGGGGCTGCTCGTCGGCCGTCCGCCGGCCGCTAGGGCGATCAGCTCCATCGCCGATAGCGCGCGACCCGCAGTCCGGTGAGCACGACGAGCGGCAGCGCTAGTACCAACATGCCTGACGACCCGCAGCCGAAGACCAAACAGTGGCACGGGTCAGAATCGACGGACTCGGCAAGCACAATACAGATAAGCGTGTCGGAGACTCTGCGTCCCTGTTTGTCGGTGACCGTAAGGGTGATCTCGTACACACCGGGCTTGTCGAAACAGAAGGCTACCACCACGCCGGTGGCGTCCTCGCCGATCCCATCGCTGGCGTCAAAGTCCCAGGCGTAGCGAACGATCTCGCCGCCCCCCGCGACGCTGCTGCCGAGCCGTCCAGTATCACCGCCTGGCCCACCAACGCTTCGATGTCCGCCCCGGCGTTGGCAACCAATAGAGTCTGCTCGCGTTCGGGCGTAGCATCGTTGTCCACGACGTTGGCGATCACGCTGGCGATGGTGATGCCATCGTAATCGGGATCGGTGCTGGCAGCGGCATGCCTGATCGTTGAGCTGTGAACAGAGATCTCGTCGATCTGGTCGTCCACCGCTGTGACCGTAACTGACTGAGCCGCGTTCCAGGTGCCTGCACCGAAGATCAGGACAACGGCCGCCCCCTGGCCGGCGCCCAGATCCACCTGCGCGTCAGGGGTAACGGTGATCGTCACCGCGTCCGACGTGGTCCGCTCCTCGTTGACATCCGTGGACCCGCCGGATTCGCTGACGGTCACACCGGCGGCGTCGTTGTCGGGGACGTTGACGATCACGTCGGCGATGGCGATGCCGTTGTAGGCCGGGTCGATACTGGCGGCCGTGTGCGTGATCGTCGAGCTGTGCACAGAGCTCTCGTCGATCTGGTCGTCCACCGCCGTGACCGTCACCGGCTGCGGGACGTTCCAGTCGCCCGGCTTGAAGATCACAGGGATTGCGATTCCCGGGCCGGAACCCAGGTCGGTCTGGGCGTCTGGGTCAATGAAGACGGTCACGTTCCCCGTCGGCTCAGTATCGAGCACGATGGTGTAGCTGTCGGATGTCGGCCCGGCCTCGTCCACGTCGGTGGACCCCCCCGTCTCGCTGATGGTAACACCGGCCGGACCTTTCAGCTTAACGACGAACCAAGCGGCATCGGCAGCAAGCGATCCGACGACCTGCCGCCCCACGGTAAGGCTCGTGCGCGCCGTGATGCGGTCGCCCCGGACCGAGGCAGGATCTGCGGCCCGCGCCTCGCCCGGGAGACTCGCACCGGACCCCATCAACACGGCGAGCAATCCCAGCACCGCCGGCATCCTGCCACGCCGACACCCTTCGCCTGTTCAGCGCCGCGGGAAGGGCCGGAGTCCGTCTTGTGCGCGTGGGCGCTCTTGCGGTTGACACTGAGTCACGCGTGAACCTGACCATGCGGACACCCTCCGCATGTTTGATGCTCGCGCGCCGCCACGCCGCCCCCCCGGAACTATCTCCGTCGTTCTCAGCGTCATTGTCGGCTGTTGGCCACGCGCGCACAACCCGGCGTCGAACGGTGCCCAGCCGCAAGACCGTATCCACCGGGACGAGTGACAACGGGCCAATGATGTGAAACCCCAGCGCATCACCAAAGGTAGTCCTCGGTTCGCTGCACCGCGCGGCTTACCGGAGCTGACTTCCCGGTCATGGCATGCCTCAGCTTGGAGTGACAATCACGGGGTCCCGTTCCGAACGTACTCCCGCCAAGCCGTATCGCGAACGACAAACCATGCAGATCAGTCCAGCCGATCGTTGCGCGTGCCAACCGGCGAGACAGCCGCGCCGACGTTGAGGGAGAGATCAGTTCTCAAGACCCTAGTGAAAATTCCGTGAGCGACATCGAAGCCGGTTCAGACGATCGGAAAGATCCGACAAACTGCTCACCTGGACGTGAATCACCTCGCCCGACCGTTCAACCTTTCCCTCGGCGACTAGTCCTACGGCTCTTGCCGCTGCGCGGCGACATTGTTCATACACTGCCGGCCGGATGACGAGATTGACAATCCCGGTTTCGTCCTCAATCGTTGCGAACACGATTCCGGAGGCGGTGCCCGGGCGCTGCCGGACCAGGACCAGGCCCGCGACGCGAACGCGAGTTCCATGTCTGCACGCGCTCACGCGCGCCGCCGACGTAACCTTGAACCTGTCCAGCTCATCGCGCACCAGCGAGATCGGATGAGCCACCAACGACAAACCCATCGCCTCATAGTCGCGCACGACTTGTTCATCGAGCGAGAGCGTCGGCAGATTCGCCTGCTCTTCAGCCGGCTCCAATTCGGCAAAAAGCGGCAATTCCTCGCGCAGGGCCAATACCTCCCAAAGCGCCTCACGACGATCCAGTCCGATCGACCGGAACGCATCCGCCGCTGCCAGACGAGCCAACACGCCCCGTGAGACATCCGCTCGCCGAGCCACGTCCGGAACCGACCGAAACGGTCCGTCCTGCCTGGCCTGGCCAATCCCCCGTACGTTGGCCTCAGATATTCCGTTGATCAGACGCATGCCCAGTCGAATCGCCGGGCCACCCACACCCCACATCTCCGGCGAACCCGAACGCACCGCCTCCCCCGACGCGTTTGCTGTCTGTTGCTGCTGCCCGTTCGCCGCCCGGTCGGTCTGCAAAGCTCGCCCCAGCGTGCAGTCGTACGAGCTGAAGTTGACGTCCACCCCTCGCACCTGAACCCCGTGTTCCTGGGCGTCCCGAATGATCTGCCCCGGCGCGTAGAACCCCATAGGCTGACTGTTCAACAGAGCGGCTGCGTACGCCGCCGGATAGTGCCGCTTCAACCAGGCGGAAACGTAAACCAACAAAGCAAACGAGGCCGCGTGACTCTCCGGAAAGCCGTATTCACCGAATCCACGGATCTGTTCGAAGGTTCGCTCGGCAAAGCCGCGTGACAGGCCATTGGCCAGCATTCCGTCCAACAGCCTCTTGCGGAATTGCTCGAGCAATCCCCGCCGCCGCCACGCGCCCATCGCGCGACGAAGCCGATCCGCGTCGCCGGGCGCAAAGCCGGCCGCCACCATTGCCAGGCGCATCACCTGCTCCTGAAACAGCGGCACACCCAGCGTCTTGCAGAGCACCTCTTGGATGGCCGCGTTGGGGTACGTGATCGGCTCCTGCCCGTTTCGACGCCGCAAGTACGGATGAACCATGTTGCCCTGGATCGGTCCGGGGCGGACGATCGCCACCTCAATGACCAGATCGTAGAAGTCCCGCGGCTTGAGCCTCGGCAGCATGCTCATCTGTGCACGACTCTCAATCTGGAAAACCCCGACGGTGTCAGCCCGACAGATCATCTCGTACACAGCCGGGGCCTCAGGCGGAACACTCTCCAAGCGGAGCGGAGCGGCATCACCACGGTGATTCACCAGATCAAAACACTTATGCAGACACGTCAACATCCCCAACCCGAGACAATCCACCTTGAGTATTCCCAGCGCGTCGATGTCGTCCTTGTCCCACTGAATGAACGTACGATCCGCCATGGCGGCATTCTCGATGGGAACCAGGTGCGTCAGCGGGCCCTGGCTGATCACGAATCCGCCCACGTGCTGGGACAGGTGCCGCGGAAACCCGACGATCCGATTGACCAACCCCGTCAGACAGCGAATCGTCCGCTCGTCCGGATCGAGTCCCGCCTCGCGGATCCGGTCCCGCGGCAGCGGCTCGTCGCCCCACCACTCCAACGCCTTGGCCAGCACGTCCACTCGGTCCAGCGACAGCCCGAGCGCCTTGCCCACGTCGCGCACCGCCGAACGAGGCCGATACGTGATCACCTCCGCGGTCATGCCGGCCCGCTCCCGCCCGTACTTGCGGTAGATGTACTGAATGACCTCTTCGCGCCGTTCGTGCTCGAAGTCGATGTCGATGTCCGGCGGCTCGTTGCGCTCCCGACTCACGAACCGCTCGAACAACAACTCAATTCGATCCGGATCGACCGCCGTGACGCCCAGACAATAACACACCGCCGAATTGGCCGCCGAACCGCGCCCCTGACACAGGATGTTCCGCGACCGCGCAAAACGAACCAGATCCCAGACCGTCAGGAAATACGCCTCGTATTGCAGCTCCTCGATCAGCCGAAGCTCGTGCTCGATCAGCCGCCGCACCCGCACCGATATGCACTCACCGAACCGCTCACGTGCACCGTCCCACGTCAGCCGGGTGAGGAACTGCATCGCCGTCATCCCGGCCGGACACAACTCCTCCGGATACTCGTATCGAAGCTCGTCGAGGCTGAACCGACAGCGATCGGCCACTTCGACCGTGCGCTCGACGGCGCCCGGACAACCCGCCCATAGCCGGCCGATCTGGTCCACGGGCCTCAGGTGCCGCTCTGCGTTTGCATACAAACGCTTGCCGGCCTCGGCCAACTTGCAGTGTTCGCGGACGCAGGTCAGCACGTCCTGCAAATATCTGCGCTCGGGCACGTGATAATGCACGTCGCCGGCGGCCACCAACGGCAGGCGAACCTGCCGCGAGATGGCTTTGATCGCCTCGAGCCGCTGCCGATCGTCCGGACCTCGCTGCAGCTCCGCCGCCAGGTACGCGCGATCCCCAAATACCCCGCGATACGCACGCAGCCGCCCCAGCCATCCGTTTCCGGATTTCACAACAGCCGAGGGCAGTTCCGGAGAACCAGCGGGCCTTTCGGGCCGGCCCCCTCCCGACCAGCCAAGACCAGAGGCATCTTGTTGACGCGCCGCCTCGATCATCTCGCTCGGCGGGATTAGCACCGCAATCAATCCTTCTGCATACTCCGCCACGTCGTCGAACGTAATCTGACATTCGCCCTTCGGCACGCGGAGCCGACCGCGCGTGATTAGGCGCGCCAGACGACCGTAGCCGGCTCGATCCGTCGCATACAGAAGCACAGGCGGTGCATCGACAGGTGTGATCTCCGCACCAATGACCAGGCGCACCCCGTGCGCCTTCGCCGCAAGATGCATCCGCACCACCCCCGCCAGCGAGTTGTGATCCGTGATCGCCAGGGCATGGTAGCCCAGCTCA
Source organism: uncultured Planctomycetales bacterium (assembly GCA_964347585.1). Lineage (GTDB taxonomy): Bacteria > Planctomycetota > Phycisphaerae > UBA1845 > CAYGAN01 > CAYGAN01. The sequence continues at coordinate 11,763 of CAYGAN010000089.1, forward strand.
GCCGCGCGACCCACCAACTCGTCCGGATGAGACCCCGCCTGCAGAAACGAGAAGTTACTCTTGCAGTGCAGCTCCGCGTAACGCATCGTTTGGTTCTAAGCCCCAGCGCACTCAACGTTCACTGCGGTGCGCTTGCCCCGCAGCGAGCCGGTTCAATCGAACAGCCCGTGCAAAAACCATCGCCCGTTCCTGCGATCGCGAAATATCCAGAATTGGCCGCCCGATCGCGAAGTCACCCGAAAGTAATCCCGCTGGATGTCGCAGCCTTTCCACCAACCCGTTTCCAACCGCTCCGGACCGATCGCCTCGGCCACCGCGTATTCTTGGCCGCGCCAACGAAACCATCCCGGCGGGCCGTCAGGTACCATCGCCATCGCCGGCACCTCCAACGGCTTGCCGAACAGCCTCAGCGGCCGCGGACATGCAGCACTCGCACCTCGGTTCGCATCACTTCCCGCGCTCGCCCTGACGCTGGAAACCGGCAACCGCGAGGGCTCACTCCGTTGCTTTTCCGCCGAGCCAACCCCGACCAACGAGACGTACCGGTACGCGTGTTCCGGCTGATGATCTCCGACCGGCACCGGCTGAACGACCGAATCGGCCCCCAAGCGATTGGCGAGCCGATCGATCAACCCGGCAAGATCCTCCACCTCCTCCTGGCGATCCTGCTCGAACAGATCGATCTGCGCGTCGTCAAGTGGATACGTCTGGCGGCTCTGCAACATCATCCCGCAAACTGCACGGGCCACGCACGCCGCCTCCAGCCGCGCCGTCAGCAGAGATTTCAGGTGCCCTACCGACCGCGTCGGCCTCGAAAGACCCAACTCCAACCTGCTCGGAAGACCCTCCTCGTGATAAAGCGTGCAAAACACGTTTCGAACCCCGGCCCGGCGACGCGCCAATTCCTCACAGAGCGAGGCCAACAAACGATCCACCGCCGCGCACAAGACCTCCAGTCGATCCGTCGGGGCGGGCAAAGCCAGGCGGCTGATCGGCCCCTCCGCCGGCCGAAACGGAATGAGTACCTCCGGCTGCCCACCGAGCACTTGGTCCAATCGGCGCAATACGTCTTCATCGACCCTTGCCGCCAGCGAAGCGCGAGGCAGATGCAAGAGTGTGCCGATCGTTTCAACCCCGACCGCATCCAGAACGGCTACGCTTCGGGACGAAATCCCCAACGCCCAAACGGGTAGTGACGCAATGGCCGCGACGGTCTGGCCCGGCGGGACGATCACGGAGACGCGAGGATCAGCCCGTGCGACCGTCCAGGCGGCGCCGGCGGTATCAGCAATGGCCCCCCGAACGGTAAAGCCCTGTTGCCTTACCCCGCCGATCGCCTGCCGCAACAGATTCCCCTCACCGCGAAACAACCGCTCGCATCCGGTCACGTCGATCAGGAGCGTGTCCGGCGGCTCGAGGTGAACGACAGGCGAGAGGCAATCCGCCCATTTGGCCAATCGCTCGAGGCTTTGCCTATCCTGCCGGGGATCGCGAACGACCGTCCGCAACGAACCTGCAACCGCGCGGGCCTCGGTCAGCGGCATGCCCACGCGAACACCCATCCGCCCCGCGGCTTGATTGCACTGAACCACTCGATCGGTAGAAGCCGGACCCGCAATGACGGCGATCGGCTCACGCCCCGACCAACCGCACCGCTGATGCACCTGCTCGATCGACAGGTACGGCATGTAAAGGCAGAGTGCCCGTTTCATGACCCAACTCAATCACAAACGGATCAACGGGCATCCCTTCCCTGACGTGCAGGATGCTGATTCGACAAGCCCGTCCGCCACCGGCAGCGCCCCCCGGATCGACCCGAAGTTGCACAGCCGCGAACGTCCTGGCCCCGTTGGCAGCCGGCCTGAGGATCAACCCCACCGCCCCGCTGCTCTCCGCTGCCAGTTGCATGCGGCGCGACGTGCGCCCGTCCAGATACCGCAGCCGCGCGATCACAGCCGACACGCCGCGACAGCGCAGCGCCTGATCGCAAGCCCACAGCGCCTCCGCAGCCCGCCTCGAACGCACGACCACAAGCTGCTGCGAAACCAACCCCATCGCAAACGCCGCCGGCGGATAGAAGTCCCCCCACGTATCCACGAAGATCACCCGCCCGTCACTACCCGCCGCCCGCTGCGCCACCCGCAAGGCCAGCGACATCGACCCGACGCCGTCTTCAGCCGCCAGCACCTCGGTAACGGCTCCGGCAGGTAGCCCTCCCTGCGGCAGCATCTCGTCCAACGGCCCGAAGCCCGTGGCGACGGACGGCTCTCGCCGATGCCTCCACCGGGTCGCGCGAAACCGCTCGAGTCTCTCGCGGAGCCTGCTGACTACTTGCCGCGAATCACGTGTCACAATCTGCGCCACGACCGCCCCCAGCTGACCGGACCCCGCAAAGCCAATACCAAACCTGACCCTAACGTACTACCTAACATATACCAAACTTTCGGCCTTGTCAATCTATTCCTTGAGCAATTCCATCCAAAACCGACCGACCTAGCCTAAGTCCCTAAATTAGAAGTCTTTATGACGTGTCGCCTGCCATGCTTTCGGTCGCGCAGAAGGCGCAGGGCGCAAGTGCCCCCGCCTTCGCCCAGCGAGGGTGCGAGACACAGGCGCGCCAGTGACGTGCACCGTCACCTGCGATCCGATTCGCCCAGCGCGCGTTGGGCGCTGGTCAGCAGGCCTTCCAGCCGAGCGCGGAGCTCGTCGAACATCTCGTCGATAGGTTTATCCAGCTCACGCCGACAGCGGAGTGGGTCGAGGCGCTCAAGGTCGCCCTTCTTTGCCGCAGCCAGCCGTCGATCGACCGCGGCATACTCCTCCTCATGTGCCTGACGATACGTCAAAGCGCGCTCTTTGAGTTCCCTAAGGATCGAACGGGCCGAGGTCTGCTGCGTTTCGTCAAGCTTGTACCGGGCGATGAACCGCTCGACGAACCTGTCCCATTCGTCCAGGGGAACCACTTCAGGCAGCTCGGACCTGCGCGTAGCCGGCAGGCCGAGCGCCGCGGGCTGAGTGCACGCCAGGACGCGCCCTAGCTGCTCGGCGTGAGCTTGGTGTTGCAGGCGGCGGTTGGGCTCGGGATCCCACCACGCGGGAACGATGTGCTCTCCCTGCTCCCACTGCGCTAGCGCTAAGAGTTCCTGCTCGATGGACTGCGTGACCATGGCGAACTCAGCCACGTCGGCCTCGAACCTGGGCTTCTGCTCCGGCGTGAGGATCTCCGCCAGCTCGATCTGGGCCGCCCGCACCTCACCTTGCAGGGCCTTCAGCACCCGCCTGGCTCGCCGAGCCCAGCGTTTGACCGCGTCAGGCTCAGGCGGCTCGGAGGCGAACGGCGCATCCAGAAGCTGCCGAACGAGGGGCTCGGCAACCGGCCGCAGCTCACGGATGAAAGGCCTCCACCGCCGCGTGGTCATCCGTCTGAACTTGGCAGCCTGCTCATCGCTCAGGCCATATCGCCTGGCTGTGTAGTCGACGACGTGCGGGATCAGGTTCTCGACGAGTTGCTCGGTCGGCCAATAGGCCGCCAGCGGCTGCGATGCGGGCGCTGCCTCTGTCGCGCCAGCGTGGTCCGCTTTGCCTGCGCGCTCAATCTCTCTCGCCGGCCCGACGCCGCGCGCGGACGCTCCGCTCACCACGCCGAGGACCACCACACAAACCACCTGCCGCACGCCAATCTCCCCGCCCAGCACACGCCACCCGCGTATTCTACGCTGTGGCCCGCCCACCGGTGCACCCCTCGCCACTTGTGCCCTCGACTTCCGAGGCGAGCGCTGGATTTCCGTGCGACGAGTATGAAGGACGCACAAAGCCCCGGTGCGCAACCCCCCCGAGCACAACGGGAGCCTCGAAGCATGTCTGCGCCAAGCGGCCGTCGTGACGCTGTTTCAACGTCGGGTCCCCCATCCACGCGGAGCGTGGGTGGGGGACGGATCACAGGCGAAGAAGGCTGAAGGCCGAAGACTTAAGGCTGAGCGAAGGCGCGTCTGGGCTGGCTGACAACGTCCGTCCCCCGCCCTTCGCGCGGACGCGAAGGACGGAGCACCCGTGCAGCTAGGAGGAGAACACCTTGAACGCACAGACTACATACACGGCAAGAGCAACTGCCAGGAGAAGTCCCCGCCTGCCCCATCGCTCGCCCACAAGAGCGCCCACGAGTGAGAAGAGAGCCCCCAGGGCCAACGGTGCAACAGAGAAGAACAGTAGCACTCTCGCCGCCAGGCCACCGGCGAACCCAGACCAATCGCTGTGAATCGATGGACGGTCGGCGGCAAGCGCCATCAACCCCAACAGATTGCCCCCTCCGGCAATCGCCACGAGAGCGAAGCCCAACTTGCCGAGCCCACCGCTTTCCTTCTGCTTCCCCACGCCCATCGATTTGCTGTCCTCGACCCGCCCGCCATCGAGCGGTGCCAAGTCCTCTTGACGACTTGCCGCGGGCTCAAGCACGTCAGACTCATCTGGCTTGCTTGTCATGCGGTCCCTCGAACTCCGTTCCACGAAGGCACTCGGGGAACGTTCCTCCCGAACGACAATGCTC
>CAYGAN010000089.1:16392-17188 GCA_964347585.1 uncultured Planctomycetales bacterium
GGCGGCGGCGGCGTGGCGGCCGGAGGCGCCTACCTCGCCGTGCTCCACGTCATGCGGCTGGATCCATCGAACGATGTCGTCATATTCGTCGTAGCGTTTGAACCCGGCAAGCTCTTTGTAGCAGATGGTGACGGGGTACGTGATGTGCGCCTGTGTGCGCCGGTTCGTACGGTGCGCCCCCGCCGCCTTAGTGCGCTTCAGTGTCGACAAATAACGCTTGCACGGCTTCTGTGCTGCCATCCGCTCTCGTACGTCCTCCGGGTTCTGATACTTCAGAAACAGTCTCCTACAGAAGCTCTTGACACGTTCTTCGGGAATGTCCTTCGAAAGAGACATGCCGGCGTCGTCGAACTCCGTAGCGGCCCATTCCAACAGGACCTTGTTCTCCCTAAAGACACACACAGCGTCGGCCACATCCAAATGGTCTACCGGGTGTTCTATGGGACCAATCAGATCCGCCAGCTCGAACAGATTCTGTCGCGTCGCGGGCAGATAGAAGCCGCACGGTTCGCGGTAGCCGCGGTCGATGGCGACCCGCGTGACTGGTTTGACACAGCGTTCATGCAGGAACGACGCGACGGCCTCCCCCGGGTCGCCGACGAAAACGATCGCATCTTCTGGGATGAGCTCAGGAAGCGCCCTGAGGAAAGACGGGATGTCGACGTTGGAGCCGACTGACCAATACGCGTCCTCTCCGAGAGAGACGCGCTTGCGCTCTTTCTTCGGCGTGATCTCAAGAAGCCTGTGCAGCCAGCCCATCGTCTTGCCCCCTGCGTCGGACCTGCCCGATTGTACC
>CAYGAN010000090.1:0-2768 GCA_964347585.1 uncultured Planctomycetales bacterium
ACAAAGATGACCGTCCTCGGGTTTCGTGGACTCACGGACGCGCGTCCCGAGGGCGCATTGCCTCGACGGAGGCGTGACGAGTCGGGTGAACGCCTTGGCTGTTGATCGCTGAAGTTACGGGGGTTTCCTGAGACGAATGATCGAATCGCGATCGGCCAATCCCAGGTCTGCTGACTCGACGAGCCATCCGGCTTGCTGACAGACTCTCGTCATGGTCTCCGGATTGTTGCGGGGCCACCAGATCTGATCGTCAGGTAGGTTCTTGAATTCGGCTGGTACGCCGCTCTCAGGTGTCCAACCACACGCGTCGAGCTTGTCCCAATCTGCGTATTGATGTACGGCGGCCGCGTTCGGCTTCATCTTCGGCAGCGTGTTTCGCAATATCTCGGTGATCTGTTCGGCACTGTGGTGACAGAGGACCCCGAACGACCAGAAGAAGTCGAAATAGTCGTCCTCAAGGCAGGAAAAGGAAGAGTCTTCGACAGTATGACAAATAAGCTGGCCGTCATGCTTCTCCGGCATTAACCACCTTGTCACGTCCTGGAAGTCCACCGTGTGTAGCTGACCGTAGGGGATGTGCTTGAGGATCGGGCGCGACCAGGACCCCCTGCCGGGCCCGAGTTCGAGCACCTTTGAGTGGGGCTCTAGGCAAGGCATGACGGCTTTCCTGAATATCTGCCGATACGAAGCGCCGATTCGTTTCTCTTCGTCGCGCCGGGCCTTGTCGGGGATCAGGGATAGGACGTTGCCGCTGTCATAACCGTAGTCGAATTCTTTCTTCAGCCACTGTAGTGTCGGCACGGATCGGACTCCTCGTTGGTGGGGTCGTGGGAGCGTGGATGGCAGCTGAGTATCCTCAAGTGTTCTTCGTACATCACTAGAGCGCGCATGGGCAGTGGGCTGGCTGTTCGCTGAGTCGCCGAAACCGGATGCCGTTGCCGTGCTGCACCTCCCATCCTAGCTTGGCGCAGAACTTGGCCAGGGCGTCCCGGGAGGTGAAATGGAAGCATGTCGGATCGTCGCGGCGTCCGGCGTCGAAGTCGGCCACCTTTGAGAGGAACCGCTGCCATTGCGGCTCGCCCTCCAGGTCGCAGACCCCGTCAATGACGAAGCACCCGCCCGGCTTGAGCACTCGTCGCAGGTCCCGCAGATACCGATACGTGTCCTCCATCTGGAGGTGGACGAACACACCGATCGAGAACGCCGCGTCGAACGTCTCGTCGGGGAACATCGACAGGTCCACGTCGCTGACCTTGTGAACGAAGAGGTTCGGCGGATCGCCGAGGCGGCGATGAAGGGCTTCGATCATCTCGTCGGAGATCTCGACGGCGTGCAGCTCTTTGCAGCGAGGCAACACATGCTCGGTGATCCGGCCCGAGCCCGGTCCGATCTCCAGCACGACGGAATCGGGCGTTAGCACCGGCTCGACGAGCCTTTGGAAGGCACGCCTGGCGAAGCCCCATTCGTCACCAGGATGCTCGACGGCGGATTGATCCCCGTGGGGGACGAACGTGCTCGATGCGTCATCCCACATGAGCCGCTTGGCACTCGGATCCCAGTAACGCGCGTAGTTGTCCCACGCCGCCTCGTAGTGCGTCCGCGTCGGGCCGTCCTGGTAGAGACGGTGAACAGCGATTCCCTGAGAGGTCAGCGCGGCACGGTTCCGCCAGATCTGCTCCTCGCACCGGTCGGAAGAGATCACGACCGCCTGAATGTTCAGCTCAGCAGCAGCGCTTGGCGGTATGACGGCAATGTCTGCGCAGGTCTGCCCGACCCGGGCCGGGTCGTCGTCGATCACCGCGGCAACCTTCACCGGCGAGGCCGCCAGCACGTCCGCCAGCCGCTGCGTGTGCAGACCGGCGCCGTACACGCCGACGTGCGTTACTCCACTGGCGGCCAGCTCGGCAAGATAGAAGGAAGGAATGCCCGAGGAGTCGGCGAAGGGCTCGTTGTAGTGCCAGACCAGCTCGGCAAGCTTGCCGGTCATCCGCTCTCGCGCGGTGGGCACGACAGATCTCCCTGCGGCCGATGCCAGGACACTGTGGGGATTATCGGCAAGGTCCGAGAATGGCTTGACCGTCCGAGCTCGGAATCCTGGGCTCGGCGTGATGACCGCCCGCAGCTTTCGTGTGACGCGCGGCGGCCGGCGCTGGGCAAGCTGCTGTCGTCACTCAGCCGGTTGGACCCGAAGTCGGCGTTGCACCGACCCGCCGGAGGTCCATATGAGCACGTCGCTGCGGTCTTCCCTAGCGCGCCGGGTGTGCGGAAGCTGCGCGCGGTTTATCCTTCGTAGGCGAGCCAGGGGCTATCGGTCGGGCGAGCCAACTGAGCGAATGCGATATTCTCTCTGCACGCTCCGACCACCGTTTCGCCAGTTCCGGCTCAGCCCGCACTCGAAGCTTGCAGCTTCTGGGAATGTGCTTTGGCTATCCGCGCGGGTGCCCAAGGGGGACTAGATAGAGCACACGATGATTCTTCGGCAGCTTCAGGACTGCGGCGATCTTGTCGTCTTCGAACGCGCCGACGGGCACGCCGGCAAGGTGCAGGGCGGTGGCCTGAAGCAGGATGTTCTGAGCGACGTGTCCGGCCTCAATGAAGCAGTACCGCTCCGCGCGCCCGCCGTACTTGCGAGCCGTCCGCTCCACCACCGCGGCGATCACCACGCACGCTGCCGCGTCACCGATGGCCTCCTGATCCAGCCCGGCCCGCTGCACGGTCCGGCGAAGGTCGCCTGGCAGGTGTCGGGCCAGCGAATGGTCCCTCGGCCG
>CAYGAN010000090.1:2778-12962 GCA_964347585.1 uncultured Planctomycetales bacterium
CAGCTCCATCGGATAGAGCGCTCCGGCCGACGGGGAAGCGCGAAGACCGCGAAGCCGATCGGTGATGCCCTGGCCGGCCCAGCAGAGCTGGGAGATCTGTTCGAGGCTCAGGGGCTTGTCCGCAAACTCGCGCACCGACCGGCGTCGGGCGATGGCTTCTTCGAGCGACACCTTTCCGGCCAAGGCTGGTTGCGGCAGGCGTTTCGGCTTGTTTTCGCCGGCGCCAATCATGCCCGATGCGCCGCCAACAGCGGCGATCCCAGCCGCCACGCAGCAACCGCAATACGCCAGAGCTCTCATTGTCCAGTCCTCCCAGCCTTGTCTTGAGTGCCAAGTGTCCAGTCCACCCGCGACGCAGATGATAATACAGCCTCGGGCCTGTTGGTGCCAGGAGTGCCGGTGGGCGCGGGGCGCGCTGGTGATGGTGCGGTGCGCCGCCGGCCCGCCAATGACAGGTAGTGGCGTGGGCCCGGATGGAAACAGCTGACATCGGACTCGCTCGCATCACTTGCCGAGTAGGCATTGCTCGGAAAAAACTCAGGAATGCCCCTTGGCTGTCCGATAAATCCACTGATCCTCATGGCCGAGGCCCGATTTGTGTGCCCTGCCTGAAGGTATGTCTGCAACCGCCCAGATCACCATCCGCCAGGCTCGCGAACATGCCTTGGGACTCGCGCGGCAAGGGAAGCGATATGAGTTCCTTAACCTTGCCGCTGAGCTCCTGCGACAGTTCCCCGAGGACGTTGAGCTCCGTCTGCAAGCGATGGCTCAGTACACCTCGCTGGGACTGTTGGGCATCGCTGGCGAGCTGGCAGGGCACCTGCCGCCGCGGATGCGGTCAGAGCCAGCCGTCGCGCGGATGATGGAGCAGCTGGCCGGTGGGCCGACGGGGCGAGTTGACTGGCGGGACTTGCGCCCGCGATTCGAACGCAATCTGCGCGTGCTGAGCAATCGCATCCCTGAGGCCGAGCTCATCCGCCAGGGCTGCGATCACCTCCAAGCGAGTCACGAGTTGTACCGCTGCACGGATGGCAACTTTCAGATATTCCCCGCTGGCGGGCCGAACGGCCGCCGTTGGATCATGGGTCTGGCAGATCATCGCCGGACTGCAGCCGAGGCCGATATACCCACGGAAGCCGAAGATCACATGCCGTCGCCTTATCTGTTCGAAGGCGTAGGGTTCGGCTGGCTGTTGCATCGCGCGTATAAGGAGACCGCCAACACGTTCCTGACTTACAGTCCGGCCATCTATGTCGTTGAGCCCGACCCGGCGGCCTTGGTGGCGGTCTTGCACCTGCACGATTGGCGCGCCATGCTCGCAGACCAGCGAGTATTCATTTTCACGGGCTCTCACGCGAGCGAGCGGCTTCGGGAGCTGTTGGAGAACAACGAGCAGTATCCGTTGCCGGATCACCGGTTCGAGATGCCCCGCTGGAACTCGGCCGATTCGCTTGATCTCGTCGGGATGATCCGGGGGCTATCTCAGCGGCGTGTCGAGCAACACAGGGGGCTCCGCGCCGAGGTTGAGGCGATCTACGCGAGTCGGAACGCGGCTTTCTGGGCGCGCCGTTTCGAGCGCGGACCCAAGGAAAGCGGGCTGCGCGTGCTCTGTCCGGTCAGTCGTTTTACGACGTTCCTGCAATACAGCATGCGCGACGTAGCCAGAGCCTTCGAGCGCATGGGGCACGAGACGAGGTTCGTGACGGAGCAGACCGACTTCGCCAAGATCCCCACGATGACGTACCTGCGGAGCCTGCGCGATTTCCAGCCCGATCTGATCTTCGTGATCGATCACCTTCGGTACGAGTATCCAAGAGCACTGACTGAGAACGTGCCTTACGTGACGTGGATCCAGGACCGACTGGCGAACATCTTCTGTGCCCGCGCCGGCGCGAGCGTCGGCCCGCTCGACTTCGTGATGGGCTGCGGGTTCCGCGAGTGCGTTGAGGAGTATGGCTACCCGGCGGATCAGTTCCTGCCCTGCCTCGTGCCGACGGATGCGGATCTCTACGATTGCGAGCCGCTGCCTGAGGAGCGCCTGGCACCCTATCGGTGCGACGTCTCGTACGTCAGTCACCATTCTGAGCCGCCGCCGGCATTTCATGCCCAGCAGCAGGAGCGAGCCAGAAAGTACCCGAAACTTTGCGCGCTGTTGGATGTCCTCTACGGGCAGTTGATGGAACTTTCGCGCGCCGGGCCGGTGAACGAGGGTCAGCTCAGACGGCTCGTCGCCGAAGCCGAGCAGAGCCGTCCCGAGGCGATCCCTTCACCGGAGGCTCGCGAATACCTGTTCGCCGAGTACCTCACGGTCCTGAATGAGCGTGTGTATCGACAAACGGCACTGGAGTGGGCCGCTCAATGGGCCGAATCGACCGGCGGACGATTCCACCTGTACGGGCGCGGGTGGGACCAGCACCCGACGCTGGCGCCCTACGCTCGCGGAGTAATCGCGAACGGCGAGGAGTTACGTTGTGTTTATCAGGCCAGCGCGATCAACCTTCACATGACCACGTATGGAACGCTTCATCAGCGTCTGCTGGACGGCCTGGCGGCCGGCGGGTTCTTCCTGGTCCGACACCATCCCTTCGACTTCGTGCACGAGTTCTATCGGCTGCTGGCGGCGTACTGTCGGGAGGAGGGAATCAACAAGCCGGTCGATCTGCCGCTGGACCAAGTGCCTGCTGAACTGGCTGCGAGCTTCAGGCAATGCGTTCGGCTGTCGGCCATACCGGATCGAGGCAACGAAATGCGCATCTCTCAGGTGATGCTTGATCGGACCGCGCACGTAGGCCGGCTTGGACACGAACTGGCGGCAGCGGGCGTGTTCGGCGAGTTCGAACGCGTGGTGTTTCGCGACGCCCCTTCCTTGGTGTCGCTGGCAGATTACTTTCTGGCGCATGGAGAAGAGCGACGCCGGCTGGCCGAGCAGATGAGGCAGGTGGTTATCGAGAAGTTCACGTACCAGGCCATGATCAAGCGGTTGCTTCTGTTCGTCGCAGGGCGGTTGCGCGCAGCAGCCGGGGGGGTGGGAGCCGTATGAGTCGCCCCCCGAATATCGTGCTGATCTGCGTGGATTCACTTCGGCACGATTGCGTGCCGGGCGGTGAGGACGGGGGCTTTCTGACGCGTTGGGGCTTGCAGGGACGGCTGGATACGCCTTTTTTGGCAAGACTGATGGCCGACGCTGCGCATTTCACGCAAGCGGTGGCGACCGCACCATACACGACGAACTCGCTCGCGTCGATCTTCACGGGTTGCTACCCGCCCCGGCACGGCGTGCGGAGCTTCTACAAGTCGCGGATCGACACCTCGCTGGTCACCCTGGCCGAGCGCCTTAGAAACGTGGGATATACCACCGCTGCAATGTGCGACATCGCGGGAGAGGCGCTGGCCGGCGTGGGCGTGCTGCGGGGATTCGATAATCTATTTGATGACGAGGACGACCTCTTCGCGTGGCTTCCGGGACGCGTGAAATCGCCACTGTTGCTCTTCCTGCATACGATGGACGTCCACGAGCCTTACTTGTGCTCGGCCAAGTCGCTGCCCGGTATCAACGACGAGTATGAGGCCAGGCTCAGCCGGCTGGAGGCGGATCACGGTATTGCCATTGAACGGGGCAAGCTCCGCGTGAGCTCGCTGAATCAGGCGATCTCGCGCCTGTTCCCCGATCGGTGCGAGCGGATGCGGTTGATGTTGGAATGGTACCTGGACGGGATCAATCACTTTGATCGAATTCGTCTGCCGCACCTTATCGACGGCCTACGCGAGCACGGCTTGTGGGAAGAGGCCGCCGTTTTCCTGTTCTCGGACCATGGTGAAGACGACAACGTGGCCGGCCAGGAGGGCGAGCCGTTCTGCCACTCCGTACACCTGAAGGATGGGATGATTCGCGTTCCGCTGATCGTCTGGGGGGTGGGCGGCGTTGGGCCGGGCCGGCATCCCCGACAGGTCTCGCTGATCGACATCTGCGCGACGGTGCTGGAGCTGGTCGGTTTGGAGCCTGACGATCACGGTGTGCGAGGCCGCAGCCTGCGACGTCCTCCCACCGGGCGTCAGATGCACTACGCAGAGGTGTGGCACTGCCGGGGCGTCCGAAAGGAAAGGCAGCGCGCTTTCCGTGAGGTAATGGAGCGGTGCGGCCAACGGCGCGCACAGGTGACCGCCTGTTTCAGCCGATCTGTCTTGTACCAGCGATGCGTCCGGGCCGGTCCGGACAAGCTGCTGGTTCAACATGGGCGCAGCAAGCACCCTGAGTTCCCCGCGCCCGGCTCGGCGGGATCCCCGGATGTCTGTTTCGCTTCGCCGCCCGGGGGATCCGATGAAGACGAAGTGATTCCCGCGATCGGTGGAGTGTGGGGTCTGGACCTCGCATCCGACCCTCAGGAGTTGAGACCGGTCTCACTCGAGACTGAGGACTTGTCGAGAGGCCCTTACGGACGCCTGTGGTCGTATCTGAAGCAGGTCGAGTCGGATACGGGTGCAACTGTGCCCGTCAGTTTTGCTGAGGCGGAGGAAGCGATCGTCTCGGCGAGACTGGCTGAACTGGGCTACATCGAGTGAGGGATGACGCACGGACCGTTTGCCTATGCGGGTAAGCCTCCCAAGGAGCAGGTCGCTGCCACCTTGGAAGAGGCCCTCGCCCGTAGCCGACGTGATTGTAGGCAACGTAGCTCGCGTCTGGCCGGAAGGCCGCGACGCCCGTCCGCAGACAAGTTAGGACTCGCTCAATGACTGCCCTTCATTCCGAAGCCGAGCTATTGAAGCAGATCGAGCCGTACACGCTGCTCTCGCGGGAACGGCTGGCAAATCTCATACGACTTGCCTCGCAGCTGAACCGCGCTGGCGTCCCAGGCGATTTCGTCGAATGCGGCACCTATAAGGGGGGCAGCGCTGCCGCGATCGCCTCGGCTCTCGGGGACAGGACGCTCTGGCTCTACGACAGCTTCAAGGGCATGCCAAGCCCAGCCGGCATTGACGGAGAGGATGCAAAGCGATGCGTCGGTACCTGCGTCGCGTCCGAAGCGGAAGTGACCGAGATACTCACGAGTGTGGGCTTGTTGCCGCATCAATATCGAATCCTTGCCGGATGGTTCCATGAGACGTTCCGGACCGAGTTGCCTGAGCAAGTGGCCCTGCTGCACTGCGACGCAGACTGGTACGACTCCGTGGCTCTCGTTCTGGAAACATTCTATCCGCGCGTTCCGCAAGGGGGGTGCGTAATACTCGATGATTTCGGCTACTGGGAGGGTTGCCGCGAGGCGTTCTTTGATTTCTGTTTCAGACATGACGAGAGACCGCTTATTGAGCGAGTAGGGACCACCCAGGCCTACTGGGTAAAAGGCAGACTGCACAATCGAGCGTGATATGCCGAGAACCATTGTTCCCGAAAAACGAACGCCGACGTGTATTCTCTGCTCGTCCAGCCGGATTGAATCGCTATATGCCGTTGGAGCTTCGAAACTCGTTGCGGACTGGCGCAACCGGTATGGGATCGATATTCGCAAAGAGCTGGCAGGACGCCACGAGGTCGAGCTGTACCGGTGCGAAGACTGCGACCTGCTTTTCTTTGATCCTGAATTGTCGGGCTCGGCGCGCTTGTATGAGGAGCTGGAACGGTTTGACTGGTATTACATGGCAGATAAATGGGAACACGGCGCGGCTCTGAAGGACATCCGCAAGGGAGATAAGGTGCTCGAGATAGGCTGTGGTGTGGGGGATTTCGTCGAGCGGGTTGCCAGGGATCTTATGGCGGAAGCGTGTGGGATTGAGCTGAGTGCCGCGGCGGTGGGCAGGGCCTGCAAGATGGGCAGGCCCGTGTATGGCATCAGCCTGAGCGAGATGGTGCGAGACGCGGCCGGACGTTTTGACGTTGTGTGCAGCTTTCAGGTCCTCGAGCACGTCCCGAGGCCGCGCGGATTCCTGGAATCAGCGGCGCAACTCGTACGCTCGGGGGGCAAATTGATTCTAGGCGTGCCGAATGCAGATAGTTATCTCAGATATCAGTACAACCTGTTCGACATGCCGCCGCACCACGTCACCCGCTGGACGCGGAAGTGTCTGGGGCGCGTGGCGGGGCTGCTGCCCGTGACGGTGACGAGACTGAGAAACGAGCCGCTGGCGCGGTACCACGCGGACGAGTATCTCGATGTGCATGTGGACCGGGCCAGGCAACGGAGGTTTGGGCGGCTGGTGTTGCGTCCGGGCGTAGTCCGTCCGTTGCGTCGGGTTCTACGGGATACGCCGGTAAGGTGGCTGACGCGAGGGCACACCACGTATGTCTGTTATGCGGTCAACTGAGCCGAGGCCCGAGCTGCTGAATGTCGGCTGCGGCAAAAGGTTCCATCCGGCATGGACGAATGTGGACTTTGTCGGCCGTGACGGAGACGTCATGGGCTACGACCTGCGTAAGGGAATCCCGTTCCCCGACGGAGTCTTTGACGCGGTCTATCACTCTCATGTTCTTGAGCATTTCTCGAAGTCGGAGGCGCTGCCCTTTCTGAAGGAATGTCGGCGGGTGCTGAAACCAGGGGGAATCATCCGAGTGGTCGTGCCCGACCTGGAACGAATGGCGAGGCTTTATCTGGAATCGCTGCAAAGATCGCGGCAAGGCGAGGAGGCGTGGCAGCATAATTACGAGTGGATCAAGTTGGAGATGTTTGACCAGGCAGTGAGGGAGCAGGAGGGGGGCGATATGGACGCGTACCTGAGAAGGCAAACGATACCCAACGAGGAATTCATAATCGCGCGGATCGGACCGGACGGGCGCCGCGTCATCGAGGAGTCGCGGCAGGCCCTAGCCGGGGGCGCTCGGCGTCGGAAGCGGCGAAACAGGCGCCGCGCTTCCTTACGTCGAATGGCCCGCCTAGTCGCGGATCGTTCCGTGCTCCGAGAGGCGTTAATAAGGCGCCTACTCGGCGAGGAATATCGGCTGCTGGAGCTCGGGCGGTTTCGCCGCATGGGAGAGGTGCATCTTTGGATGTACGACGAATATGCCCTGGCTCGCATTCTGACTGAGGCGCGGTTTGCGATGCCGCGTCGCGTTCGCGCCGACGAAAGCCGGATTCCCGACTGGGTCCGCTACGGGCTCGACACCGAGGCGGACGGAAAGGTCCATAAGCCTGATTCTTTGTACATGGAGGGGTTCAAGCCTCGGCAGGAGCAAGGCTCGGGGCCGTTGGGCTGAGCGGCGGCAGATCGCCTCGGCGCCGGGTAGGGCCCGCAGCGTGCAAGACGGCGACTGAGTAATGCAGATCGTTCAGGTCAGTACCTGTGATGTCGGCGGCGGCGCCGAGCGAGTGGCCGCAGACCTGCATGGCGAGTACCTCGCCCGGGGCCACCAGCCCCGGCTGTTCGTCGGAGCCGCCTCGGGCAGCGACGGGGCCGCCGAGATCGGTCGCTATGCCAAGGGGCCGCTCTGGAAGGCGCGACTCACGCGAGCAATTGCCAGGCCGCTGCGCCTGCAGGATTTCTACAAGCCGGGCGTTGCGGGCGTGCGCTACGATGCCGCTTGGTCCGACGCGTCGATTATCCACCTCCATAATCTGCATGACCGCTACCTTTCATTGATAGACTTGCCAAGGATGATCGGCTCCCGTCCAGCAGTCTGGACTCTGCATGACATGTGGGCTGTGACGGGGCACTGCTCCTATACGTTAGGCTGCCAGCGATGGCGGACCGGGTGCGGACACTGCACGGGCTTGGAGATCTATCCGCCTATGCACCGGGACGGGTCGGCTCAGATGTGGCACTTCAAGCGGCTACTGTATCGAGTCATCCGCCCATACGTGGTGGTGCCGTCGGCGTGGCTACAGAACGTCGTACGACAGGCGCTCGGGGACCGCTACCCGTGCAGTCTGATCTATAACGGTGTCGATCTGTCGGTTTACCACCCGGCCGATCGTTCGGCGGCGCGCCGCCGCTGGGGGCTGCGGCCTAGTGAGGTCGTCGTGTTGTTCGCCGCCCAGCACGCCAGCAAGAACCCCTTCAAGGGATACGATCTGCTGAAGCGAGCTTTGCTTGAAGTGGCCGGTTCGCCCAGTACTCGATTGATGGTCGTCGGCGACCTCGACTCCCAAGACCGGAGCTGGGCTCGCCACGACGCGCGCTGCGTAGGGTATCTAGCGGACCCGCGCGAGATGGCCGACTGTTACCGAGCGGCAGACGTGTTTGTTCACCCCACGCGGGCGGACAACTGCCCGTTGACGATCATCGAGGCCATGGCCTGCGGTACAGCGGCGGTCAGTTTCGAGACGGGTGGGATCGGCGAGCTGATCCGACATGGTCGAACAGGGTGGCTCGTCGCGCCTGGCGACGTGTCCGGTCTGGCGCGAGGACTGAACAGGCTGCTCGCCGACGAGCATCTGCGTCGTCAGATGGGTCGTCAGGCCGCGCGCGACGCCCGCGCCCGTTTCGATTTGAAACGACAGGCCGACGAGTATTTGTCGCTCTATGAGCAGCTGGTGAAGGAACGTGTCTCAAGAGGTTGGTCGTGTTGGGCAGGCGCAGCGGCGCGGCACCTGGGTTCCTGTCTCTGAGGCGTTCCAGAGCCGCTCGATCCGCCCGCAGGCCTGCCGCCCGCGGCGAGCGAAAACATGAGCGAGTTGATCAGCATCCTCACACCGTCGTATGAGCAGGGCCGCTTCATCGCCGAGGCCGTCGAGAGTGTGCGCACCCAGCGAGACGACCACTACGAGCACATCATCATGGACGGGGGGTCCACGGATGAGACGAAGCAGGTCCTGGCCGGCTATGGGCGGGATCCTCGCCTGCGCTGGCGTTCTGAGCCGGATCGAGGCCAATCGCACGCGCTGAACAAAGCGCTCGCCGAAGCCGGCGGGCGGATCGTCGGCTGGATCAACTCCGACGACGGTTACCTGCCCGGCGCGTTCGCGGCTGTTCGTAAGGCGTTCGCGGCTGATCGTGACGCGTTGGTCGTTTATGGCAATTACCGCGACATCGACGTCGAGTCGCGGCCGCTGGCTGAACACCGCGCCTACGAGACGGGAGTGATCTCGATACTGGCGTTCTGGCGGTCGAACTATCGCATCGGCCAGCCGGCCGTGTTCTGGCGCCGTGCGCTCAGCGACCAGCTCGGGCCGATCGACGAGGGTCTGCACTACGTGATGGACTGGGAATACTGGGTGCGTGCCCGCGCGCGGTGTGCGTTTGTTCACGTTGACGAGACCCTGGCCTGCTTCCGACGGCATGACCTTGCCAAATCCGCCAGCGAACACCGCTGTTGGGCCGAGATGCTCGCGCGCGTTCCCCAGCTCTTGGATCTGGCCCCCCGGCATCTTCGCCCGTCGATAGCAGCGGAAGCGGCGTTCTCGCAGGCTGTCTTGGCGCTTGTCAGACAGGGCCCCGCGGAGGCCGATGCTCTTCTCGCCGATGGGTGGCCCGAGCGCCCGGCGCTGAGCGCTGCGGCCGCCGCCGTCGTGCTCCACGCCGCCGTCCCGGTCGGCCTGGGACGGTCGGGGCAGGAGTGGCACGAGTTCGATCGTCAAATCGACCCACCCCTGCGGGAATGGCTCGCGCGCGTCGAGCGTCGGTACGCTACGGCCGGCTGGGCCGACCAAGTGTTCACGCTGCTGGCCGCACATCGCGCCGACAGCCACGCCGTCGCAGAACAGATCTTATCTCGCGTTCGCGGTGAGCCCGTTGATGGGCCCGTTGTGGTGTACGGCTACGGCAGGAACGGTCGGCTCTTAGTCAAGAAGCTGCTCGCATCCGGCGACCGCACACCGGACGACATCCTGATCATCGACGATGCGGCGCAGCCTGGGCAGTGCGTCGGCGACGCGGAACTGTCGGCCGTGCGCCACACCAGCCCCGACAACTTGCCTCCCGGGGCGCTCGTGCTCGTTACGTCGCTCGATGACGAATCGATCTGCCGGCGCCTTGCCGAGGCGGGTGTTGCACGGGACAGGCTGGTGCGATGGTCGCGAATCGCCAGTGGCATGACGCACACTGCCGCGCCGGCGGCTCCTACGTTGACTTCATAGCTTCTGCGCCGACCGGCACGGCGCCGGCAACCTTCTTAATCGCCGTCGCGGTGCAAGCTCACCAGGCGAGACGCACGGACAGCAGCCTGCCCGTCTTGCGCCATCAGCCATGGGATCGCATCGTAGGTCAGCACCCGCGCCTTCTCCCAGCAGGAAAACATCGCGGTCGTCCTCTCGGCTTTC
>CAYGAN010000090.1:12972-17065 GCA_964347585.1 uncultured Planctomycetales bacterium
CTCTTGCTCGCATCTCTCGCGGAAGCCAGGCGGCCCCCGATGCGCTGTTCGCTCTGGTCCCCGTTCAGATGCTCGTTACCAACTTGACCGAGAGCGTCCCTTGATCTTCTTCCTTTTGCCTCTGGGTCGGGTCTTCAAGCGCGGGTGCCCCATCCTTGCCCGGCAAGGGTGGGGGACGGACCGACGATTTCACCCGCCTCGACGTGGGCGACGCAGCCACATCCATCCCGCGTCTTGCAGGTAACTTCATGCACACGAGTTGGATGTCTAGAAGTTAGCGTATAACCGTACGTTAGAATCCGCATGTGGCATCGGTACTGTGTTGGACGACGATGTTCTCCGTCTTTTTCCGCAACCAGCGACGATTGGGTTGATCTTAATATATATGTGGGCGTTGAGAGTTGTTCCAACAGGAGCATCGCCACGTAGGCAGGAGGACGCGTTCGTGCCGCGAAAGCGATCATCCAGCCTAGCGCGTATCCGGCGCCCTGCCGATCCCTCAGCGACGCCAAGCACCAAAGCACGCCCCCCCGTGTTCGGCATCCTTGTGGTGGCACTTCTGTTCGCCCTTTCTGTGGGGCTCGGGTTACGCTCGTCAGGCGCCGCTCAAGCCACAGATGATCGGGGCCTATCGCGAAACGCAGAGATCCCGCTCGGGCTGGAGACCGGGGCCGACGGAACTGACGCCGGCTGGCAGCCATTCAGGCCGAAGTCCTATCCGAACCCGCGGCCGCCCGACACCCGGGTTCCGATCGCCGACCACATCACCTTCAGCTTGCACACAGACAAACGGCGGTACAAGCTTCACGAGCTGGTACAGCTCACCATGCAGGTCACCAACAAGAGCGACATGACGTTCGAAGTTGCCGAACCGGCGATAGGCCATCGCACGACGTGGCTGACGCTACAGTGCCCCCACAGCAGCCGGATGATCGATCAAATGTGGCTCAACGAGAAGACCGACGCGCCCAAGAGCGTCGAGCTCGAGCCGGGCGAGTCCGTGAGCGTCGCCATACGACTGGAGGTTGGCCAGTCCGGACCGCACGCCATCGATGGCAGCTTCCGAGGCGTCGGGCGTGCGACCGGAAAGAAGGTGCAATGGAAGGGCTCCGCAAAGGCCCAAGCCGTGACTTTCACCGTCGAGCCCGCAGGCGATAGCAAGAAGCTACTGGCGGAGAAGATGGATCGGCTCCTCGCCAGGGCACGCGCCGAGCAAGCCAGGCATCCGAGCTGGGAGAGCTTGGGCCCGTCGTTGAACCAGATCAAAGACGTTGGTGTGGACGCGACGCCATACGTCATCGACGCTTGGAGGGGTGAGCAGAACGAGCACCTGCGCAAGCGCCTCCTTCTCCTCCTGAGTTGGATGCCCAGCGCCGAGGCGCTCGGCTTCTATCGCGAGTGTTTGACTTCTGACGACGCGGAGATGTGGAAAGTCACGTGCTGGGCTCTTCACCGGCTCCACGAGCAGGGCGAGGCGGGGAGTGACGAGGCCCTGAACGAACTCCTCGGACTATTCGATGGCGACAATCCTCAGCTCCGCGATTTGGCCGTGAGATCGCTGCGCAGGATTTACCATTCCAAGGTCAAAGAGCGATTCGAACGGCTTACCGCCGACACCGACGCGCAGCTGCCGCTGCGCGAACGGGCGGCACGCTACCTCGCTGCTTACGAAGGCACAAGCTTGAGCCAGTGGCTCGACCGAGCCGCCCAAGGACCGACGCCGGCTGCCTTCCTGGGCGCCCAATCGATTGTGCGCGATCTCGAGCGGCGCTGGCACGTCTCAAAGGGGGGTCTACCGGCCGGACCATGGGCGCAGGTCTCCACCGATCCTGACCGGCTCCAGCAGCTTGCCACGACGCTTCGCGGCTGGCACGAGTGGACTTTGGAGAACCCGCGGAGTGCCTCGGAGTTTTTCACATACGATCGGCAGGAATGGCATGAAGTGGCTAGGCGGATGCACGACGCTGCAAAGGTTGCGTACCGCCCGAGCGCCGTTGCGCCTCTACCCATCGTCAAGCAGCAAACGCCATACGACCGGTTCCTCTTCCACCGCCATTACTTCCACCGCCACAACGCACAGGCTGGCGTCACCGAGACCGATTCTATCGTGATGGCGGAGGTCACGCCCGACGGCTTCGTGTTCAAGGACGTCTTCACCGGGAACGTCGGGATAGGCATCCCATTCCTTGACGTAATCGACGGGCGTCTCTACGTGGACATGCGTGCACTGGTCGCCATCGACATCGCCACCGGTGAGGCAGAGGAGCTTGCCAGCAACATCTACCCCTACGCGTACGCCGAGGGCAAGTTCTATTGCTGGACGCCGGGCACGGACAAGGCCGAGCTCCGCCTGTATGACTTCAACCGGCAGGCTGAGAGGGTCGTGGCCAATACGCCAGAGCGGCCCGACTGCGGTGCGATGGCCGTCTCACCCGACCACCGCTGGCTGGTGTATTTCGGTCGGGCGCGATCAGGTCCAGGGCCTGAAAGCAGCGAGACCGTTGCGATCAACGGCCATTACTTCACATTGCACCTCATCGACCTGTCCACCGGAGCGCATGCAACGCCCTTCGGCTCGACCAGCTACGCTTTCCGCGGAGACCGAAGCTACCCGCCGCCGCTCATGTGGCTCGACGAGCACACGGTTCTGTTCGTGCGCGCCGCGCGGCTTGAGGACGGACGCTGGGCTGACAACAAACTGGTGACCGCCAACGTCGTTACCCGCGAGGTCAAGGACTTGGTGCAACTGCCCGGCGGGGTCTTCCCCGTGGACGCGCTCTATCGCCCGGTTGTCGGCAGTGACGTGTGGGTCACGCGCTGGCTCAACCCGACCTACGTGGATTATCGGCTGGATGCCGCAACGGGCAAGCTCGCCGAGACCGACCTACTTGCGTCGCTGACCGGCGAAACGCGAGAGCACCCTGAGTGGCAACTGGTGTTCCCGGCACCCGATGGACGGCGCTTGGTCTGGATCGCCCACAAGGAACGGGGCCACTACCGGAAGCTGATCTATCACGACCGGCTGGAGAGCCAACGCCGCGAGATGGTCGAGGGGTGGCTGGGCGTCTCAGGTCTCTGGTTCAAGTCCGAGCAGCTCGAACCCAGAACGAAGGCCGAGGCTGCGGGCGTGCCCCGTGAAGGCTCTTGTGCCCGACACCTCGGGCAGGTCCCGAAGGGCTTGCCGAAGGCAATAGAAGGCGATCCCGTATCGCGGTCAGAATTCGCAATTCCTCGCCGCCATCGAGAGGCTGTTTTGCCTGGCACAGCACGATCAGGCGGCCCTTAGCGGAAGGCTACGCAGAACAAAGGCGGTTGTCTGGCCCGACAGCCGCGCGTCACGCCAGCCCGCGCTCGCGGAGCATCTGTCGGTACGCTGGCCCGGGGTCGGAATAGGAAAACTTGGCTGGAAGCTGCCATTTGGCGAAGAGCTTGGCGTTGTCCCGATCGATGATCGCCATGTCCGCCTGCTTGCGCTCATCGATCAACTCTTCGTGGTGGATCAACGCCTGGCGGCAGGAGAGCACCTTGAGCCCGGCTTCGCGCTGAACCTTGAGCGACAGGTCGGGGTCCCATCCGCAGAAGTGGTACCGTTCGTCGGCGTAGCCGATCTGCTCGAGCAGGCTGCGTCGCAAGAGGCCGAAGTTCGCGTACGGCACGCCCCGGACGTTATAGACGCTGTAGGTCACGCCGTCGTGCACGACCGAGTCGAGACGGTTCCACTCGCGATCCAGATTGTGATAGAACGCCAGCATCCCCACGTCGGCCAGATTCGGGCGCTCCAGGCACGCGATGGCCGCCTCCACGGAGCCGCCCAACGGATACGAGTCGTCGTTGAGCCACATGACGTACTCGCCGCGGGCCGCACGAAAGCCCTTATTGAATGCCCGTACGGCTCCCTCGCGCTGATCTTCCAAGATCACGACCAGGTCGGTCTGCCCAGCGAGCCACTCACGGGTTCCGTCAGTGGATTGGCCATCCACGACAACGACCTCGTGCGGCACGGTGACATGCCTGCGCACCATCGTCGCGCATTTCCTGAGCCGCTCCAGTCGCTCGCATGTGGCGACGACGATGCTGACCTTGACGGGCGAAC
>CAYGAN010000091.1:0-16990 GCA_964347585.1 uncultured Planctomycetales bacterium
TCCGCTCCTGAACCGTCCGACGCAATTTCAGAAAGCCCTTGCGCAGCTCGTCGGCAGCCAGTTCATCAATCGTGCGCAGCCGACGGTTGCCAAGATGATCAATGTCATCCACTTCGTACTGCGCATCCCCCGTCCGCAACAGCATCAGGTACTTCAGCGAGTTCAGCACATCCTCGACGCGCAGCGTCATCACCGACTCGGGTACATTCTGTTCGAACTTACGGTTCAGGCGGAATCGGCCGACCCTGCCCAGCCGATAGCGGTTCTCATCGTAGAAGCGCTCCGTGAACAGCTTCTTGGCCTTGTCCACCTGAGGCGGGTTACCCGGACGCAGCCGCGCGTAGATCTTCAG
The DNA here is from genome assembly GCA_964347585.1 of uncultured Planctomycetales bacterium. Lineage (GTDB taxonomy): Bacteria > Planctomycetota > Phycisphaerae > UBA1845 > CAYGAN01 > CAYGAN01. Next base: position 353 of record CAYGAN010000091.1, read on the forward strand.
CAGGGCCTGCTCGTACTCACTCGGGTCCTTGGCGGGGTCCCTCGCTGGGACAATCCCATCGGCGGCCATCGTGTTGAAAATCAGTGGATCAGCAACCTTGTCCACCACCTCCACTTGCTTGACCGAGCTGCTCTGAATCCGGTTGATCGCATCACCGATCGGACAGCCCGCGCGGACCAACTCCTCGCCTGTCTCCGGGTCGATTACGGTTGTCACGCTGTACATGTGCGGCTTAAGACTGCTGGCACGCACCGTCTTGGCGCCTTTTCCGTAGAATTCCGCGACCAGTGCGGCATCCGTTGAATAGCGCTCATCCATCGCCCGCAGGAGGGTCGTCGCCGGGATCTTGCCCGACTGGTCGATCCGCACCGCCAGTATGTCCTTCTTAGTCACATTGATCTCGATCCAACTGCCGCGCTCAGGAATGATCCGACACCCGTGCAGCGCCCGATCGCCCTCCGCTTGCTCCTTGACAAAATCCACCCCGGGGCTCCGATGCAACTGCGAGACGATCACTCGCTCGGCCCCGTTGATGATGAACTCCCCGCCACCGATCATGATCGGCAGCTCCCCCAGGTATATCACGTCATCCAGGACCTCGCCCTTGTCCTTACGCCTCAGTTGGACCTTGACCCGGAACGGCATCCCGTACGTCAGCCGCAACTGACGGCACTCGTCCGGTGTGTAGCGCGGCGCGCCCAGCTCGTAGTCGAGGTATTCGAGCGACATGTTTCCGTCGTAGCTCTCGATCGGAAAGACCTCCCGCAGGAGCAACTCGAGACCTTGGACCTTGCGCTTCCCGGGCTCGATATCCGCTTGAAGGAACCTTCGATACGATGCCGTCTGTATCTCGATCAAATCCGGCACCGGCATCGCGTCGCCGGATTTCGAGAAATCGCGAACGATTTCTGCCTGCAACATCTCCAAGTCCCTCTTCACTTCGTGACCGGCACAATCAGCCCCCGCACAGCCCTGTCAGCCGACCGCGCGGATCGCCACAAGCCGCCTGGCGAGTCGAAACGGCGCCCTTCCACCCAGCACGCCTGCCAGTGACCGACGTGCGCCGCCGAGCGCCAACGGTGCTCGCATCTACCTCACGCGAGACAGAACCGAATCAATCACAGGGGACACATATCCGACGGGGCCTTCCGTTCGACTGACCGTCCCTTAATCAGCCGATCCCGGCCCCACGGCGGAAGGAGCCGCTCTCACTTTTCCTGTCTGTTGGCCGTAACTGCCGGCCGCCGCGACAACCACAGGTCCCCACCGCACCAACAGCCGCTTACGGCGTGCCAAAGCCGCCTCGGCGCCAACCTGTGCTCATTTTATTTCCACTCCCGCTCCCACCTCCTCCAGGTCGGCCTTGAGCTTCTCGGCCTCTTCCTTGCTGATGCCTTCCTTGACGGGCTTGGGAGCACTGTCCACCAACTCCTTGGCCTCCTTCAGGCCAAGTGCGGTAGCCGCACGCACCACCTTGATTACCTGAATCTTCTTGTCGCCGACGGTGCTCAGGACCACGTCGAAGCTCGTCTTCTCTTCCTCCGCTGGCGCAGCCGCCTCACCCGGCCCCGCCGCCTGAGGCATCATCACCGCGCCGCCTACTGCCGGCTCAATCCCGTGCTCCTCTTTCAGATAATCCACCAGCTCCTGGGCCTGCTTCAAGCTCAACGCCACGATCTTGTCGCCCAGGGTCTTGATCTCCTTGCTGAACTGCTTCGCGGGGGCCTCTGCCATCGCTTCCTACTCCTGATTCCTAAGCCCATTCGCCGATCTGATAGGTGACATCCCGCTGATGTCATTTAACCCGCACCCTGTCAGGACCCGTCGGGCCAATCAGCGATCGACGCTTCGCCTCAACGCGGACCGGATGCTGGACGGTCTAGCCGGTCGCCATCCCCTCCTGCTCCGCAGACCCGGCCTTTTCCGCCAACGTCTTAATGCACGCAGCTGCCGAGCCGATAGGGCCACAGATCGCGCCGCCGAGCCGCCGATACGCCGACGCGAGCATGCCCGCCAAATCCGCACGGATCTCCGCTACTCCCTTCATCCGGGCAATCCGCTCGACCGGAACCAGATCGGGGTCACCCTCAATGATCCCGTCCTTCAAGTCCATCGCGGGAAGCTCCGCGGACCACCTGACCAGTTCCTTGGCCGTGTCCACAATCGATTCCCCACCCGTGACCAACGCACACGGTCCTTCCAATCGATTCCCGAGCGGCTCAAGCCCGGTACCGGCGAACGCGCGCCGCGCCAACCTGTTCTTCACCACTCGCAGACGCATGTTCTTCGCCTTCAGCGCCGCCCGAAGCCGGCCGGTCGAGATCGCGTCCAGGCCGGTAAGGCTCACCACGCACGCACTGTCCACATCCTCGTACACCGCTTTCCATTCTTGCGCAACCAGATCCTTGACGCGTCTGCTCATACTTCGTGCCCGCTCCTGAGCCCACCTACGCCACTTGGACCGCGACCGCCGGCGTCATCGTGCCCGACAGACAGACTTTCTTAATGAACTGGCCCTTCGCCGCCGCCGGTCGAGCGGCGCGAATGTGATCGATGAACGCCTCGATGTTCTCCCTCAAGGCTGCTGGCTCAAAGCTCGCCTTGCCAACAACGGCATGCACATTCCCCCCATCGTCACAGCGGTATTCAACCTTTCCGGCACTGTATTCCCTGATCGCTGTCTCGATGTCAGGCGTCACCGTGCCCGCCTTCGGGCTCGGCATCAGGCCCTTCGGACCTAGAACCCGTCCCAGCTTGCCAACTTTGCTCATCAATTGCGGATGAGCGATCGCCACATCGAAGTCCATCCACCCCTTCTGGATCCTGTCCACCAAGTCCTCTCCGCCGGCCTCAATCGCGCCGACTCGCTTGGCGCTATCAACCATCTCTTCCGGGCAGAACGCGATCACGCGTCTGCTCTTGCCGATCCCGCGAGGCAAACTGATCGACCCGCGAACTACCTGATCCGCTTGTTTCGGATCGATCCCGAGGTGCATCACAATCTCGATAGACTGATCGAACCCCTTGCGCGGACGAGCCCGGCGGTAGTTCTTCCCCGCCGTCACCTCAGTCATCTCCATGACGCACGCAATCGCCTCATCGAGCGGGACGGTCCGGTCTCCGCCACCGCCTTTCTCCAATTGAGCCCTGTATCGCTGACTCGACCGTGGCATTGCCTTGATCCGTTCTTACTCAGCTGGCATGCGAAGGCCCTGGCCCTCCTGATGCCCTTACACCCGATCAATCCACCACGTCTATTCCCATGGACCGGGCAGTGCCTGCAATGATGTTCTCGGCAGCTTCGCTATCAGTCGCGTTCAGATCCCGCATCTTGCGATCAGCGATCTGCCGCAGCTGCTCCCGTGTCACCGTGCCTACCTTCTCCTTATTGGGCACGCCGCTGCCCTTGGCGATCTGCGCCGCATCCTTCAGCAGCACCGCCGCCGGCGGGCTCTTGACCTCGAACGCGAAGGACTTGTCCGCGAACACGGAGATCTCCACCGGCACGATCATCCCGTTCAGACTGCCGGTCTGTGCGTTGAATTGCTGGACGAACTGCCCGATGTTCACCCCATGCTGGCCCAATGCCGGACCGATCGGCGGCGCCGGAGTGGCCTGTCCACCCGGAGCCTGAAGCTTGATCTTCGCCACGACTTCCTTCTGCGCCCGCTTGGCCATCACTTCATCCTTGCGATCCCTTGCGGATCCGAGTCCCGCTGCAACTGGCGCCCCCTTGACAGCCCCCCGTGTGCGCCGAGGCTCACACTCGCTCCAACAGCCAGTAATCCACGTCCACCGGCGTGGCTCGACCGAAGATCGTAAGCAGCACCGTCACCAGCCCCTTCTGCTCGTCGATCGCTTCCACGTCGCCCTCGAAGTTCTCGAAAGAACCCTCGCGGATCTTGACGCGATCGCGGATGTTGAACGGTATCCCTAATCCGGGCTGATCCTCAGGCTTCTCCGCCGCGGCCAGCATCTTCTCCACGTCGTGATGACGCATTGAGGTGGGCTTACCTTCCGAGCCGATGAAGTCACCTACACCCGTGGTCTCCTTCACGAGAAACCACACGTTCTCCGGGATCGACCCGTCCCCCTCCGTCGCCATCTCGACGAAAACGTACCCGGGGTACAGCTTGCGCTCGACGACCCGCGCCGATCCGCCCCTCATGCGCTTTTCCCTCAGCGTTGGGACGAGAATCCGGCCGATCCGATCGTCGAGTCCTTCGATCTTTACCTTGCGCTCCAAGGCCTCCTGAACCTGATCTTCCTTGTTGGAAGCCACGCGCAAAACGTACCATTGCATCCCGGGGCGCGTCAGCTCAGGTGCGCCGGATGCGGACTCCGGTGACTTTGTCGGCGCAGCTTTGCTCGTCTGAGCGTCCAGATCCGCCGGCTCAGATCGCACCGGGTCGCTGGCCGCCGAACCATCGGCCAGCCGCGAGTCGTTCTGATCAGCTCCGCTCACGACCCAATCCCCAAGACACTCTTGAGAATCCCAGGCCCTCTCAACACCCCGATCGTGTTGAACAGAATCATGAACAGGAGGTCAACGACGAACAACATCAGGCCCAACAACAGCACGGTCACGATCACCACCTTCGTTGAGCCCACCACTTCCTTGCGAGTGGACCAGCTGACCTTCTTCATCTCCCCTTCCGTGGCGATCATGAAGTCGCAACACCGCCTACTCCGCCCCGCCACCCAGTAGATCAGCAGGCCCATGAGGGCAATGAATCCCACCGGGACCCCTACACGAAGGTAAAGTGTCCAGATCTTTGTTTCGTCGTAGAAAACCGCCAGCTTCTCGTAGAGGTAGTGAGCCCCCGCCAGCACCAGGATGCCCCCTCCTATCGCCGTACCCATGCGCGTGTAGTATCCTTGGCCACCCTTATAGACCTCGAAGACGCCTCGCCCACCCTCGCGCGACGGGCGCCTGACCGCAACGGGCGCGTATCCAAGGCCTGCCGGCCTCACTGGGGCCTCGACTGATCGCGTATGGCGTCCCGGCACAGCCCGCCCGCCCTCTGCCGATAGATCGTTCTCGGCCAAGGCCGTCGCGGCATCACTCGAAACTCTTGATTGTTTTCCCTTCTTCTTGCTCACGCGACCCGAGCCCACTGACGCCTCTTCTCCCTGAGACCGCCGCCATTCGCTCCCCGTCCACGAGGCCTTGCCCAGTCACCCTACCGAACCGACATGCCCCCATGAGCCGTTCTCAGAACGCTGCCTGACCCGACCCGGCGACCCATCCGTCCCTCCCGGCTCTAACCAGGAGCGGAGGGACTCGAACCCCCAACCGCCGGTTTTGGAAACCGGTGCTCTGCCAGTTGAGCTACGCTCCTAGGAATGACCCGCGCTCTTCCGACCGCCACCCATCCAAGATGCCGGCCGCCACAGTGATGCCCCCGCTCCTATTTCCTTTTGATCTTGTGCACCGTACGTTTCCGTTCCCGGGCGCAGTACTTCTTCACTTCCAGCTTCGCCGTCCCACCCAGAACGTTCACCTCAGTGCGGTAGTTCAACTCCCTGCACTCCGAGCATTGCAGCCAAACCCACTCACGCTTCACCGTCTTGGCCATCCGCCGCCCTACCGTCTCGCCGAACGCGGCGCCTACGAATGAACTGCAGCCCGGCGCCTTCGACTCTCATCGGATCGCGCGATCTACTCTGCCACCTTCGTGACGACCCCTGAGCCTACGGTCCTGCTGCCCTCCCGAATGGCGAAACGCAGCCCCTCTTCCATGGCAATCGCCTTGCCCAGTCCAACCTCTAGCTCGACGTTGTCGCCAGGCATGCACATCTCCGCCCCGCCGAGCAGCGTCAGCCCGCCCGTCACGTCCGTCGTGCGGAAGTAGAACTGCGGACGATAGCCGCTGAAGAAGGGCGTCGTCCGCCCGCCCTCCTCTTTTGTCAGCACGTAAACCTGCGCGTGAAACTTCGTGTGCGGGGTGATCGACCCGGGCGCAGCCAACACCTGCCCACGCTCGAGCTCGTCTTTTTCCACACCCCGGAGCAGGCAGCCGACGTTATCCCCTGACCGTCCTTCATCCAGCGTCTTGTTGAACATCTCCACGCCGGTCACCACCGTGCTGCGTGTCTCCTTCAGGCCGACAATCTCGACGCTCTCGCCCACCTTGATCTTGCCTCGTTCGATTCTGCCGGTCCCCACCGTACCACGACCTTTGATACTGAAAACGTCTTCAACCGGCATCAGGAAAGGCTTGTCCACGTCCCGCACAGGCTCCGGGATATAGTTATCCAGTGCATCGACCAGCTCCATGATGCACTTGCACGCCTCTTCGTCCTTGCCCTCCGAGCGCATCGCCGCCAACGCATTGCCCTTGATCACCGGGACTTCATCACCGGGGAACTCATACTTGGTCAGCAGCTCTCGCACCTCGAGTTCCACTAGGTCCAGCAGCTCCGGATCATCCACCAGATCGACTTTGTTTAGGAACACCACGAGCGCCGGGACGTTCACCTGCCTGGCCAGCAGCACGTGCTCACGGGTTTGGAGCATCGGCCCGTCCGCAGCACTGACCACCAGAACCGCCCCGTCCATCTGGGCCGCGCCCGTGATCATGTTCTTGACGTAGTCCGCGTGGCCAGGACAGTCCACGTGCGCGTAATGGCGCTTTTCCGATTCGTACTCCACGTGGGCGGTGGCGATCGTCAGGATTTTGGTCGCATCGCGCCGACCGTCCTTCTCCGACGCCTTGGCAATGGCATCGTAAGTCTTCGGCGCCGTTAGCCCTTTCTGGGCCAGCGCGTAGGTGATCGCCGACGTTAGTGTCGTCTTGCCGTGATCCACGTGCCCGATGGTCCCGACGTTCACGTGAGGCTTCGTTCGTTCAAAGACACGCTTGGCCATTCCTGACTGTCCTCCACTCTAGATGACCTGATGACCTGACGCCGCCGGCTCTCCCAACCGCCAACCTGCCCCGCGCCGCCGCCTACTTGCTCGCTATTAATGACCGGTGAACTCACCCTCTCGCTTCCCTCACTGCGTGCTCCACCGCCCATCGATCGCCCGCAAGTCAGCGTATCTCTGCCCGTGCGGCGCCCACTTTCCTCCCTTGCCTTGCGCAAAGCTCGCTCCCCCTGGATTAACGCAGCAGCTGCTGACGGGGATCGAACCCGTGACCTCGTCCTTACCAAGGACGCGCTCTACCGGCTGAGCTACAGCAGCAATCGCGTCAGGATTCGAGCTGCCCTGGCGCTTGGCCAGCCTGGACTCCGTCTGCCACCGCGGCGCGAACGCCCCGAACCTTTGAAGTATAGTTATTCACAAGGCCCTGTCAAAACAAAATCTCTCGCTCTCCGCTTACGGTCCCGGCGGCGCTCTGAGCTGCCCGCCACAGCCCCCGCCCAAACGTCGCAGGCGGCCAGTGCCGCTCCGGCAGGACGGGGCCGGGAGCCCGCCCAACACACATCCCCCGCCGCGCCCCCGAGGAACATAAACTGCCAAAAATCAATATGTTACGACCAAACTTCCGCTTGACGCCGCCGCACGCCCGCTACCCGCCGCAGCATGAATTCGCTAGAATGGGCGCGACTTGCTCCGCGTTCAGCCGAACTTCGCGCCCGTTCCCACTCGGCCAGGGCGTTCGGTGCTATGCCTGCCGGTCAGGAATACCTCAAGCCCGACGTCATTCAGCAGGTCCAAAGGCTGGACCTTAGGGCCCGCTTCATCGTGGAGGGGTTCCTCTCCGGCTTGCACGCCTCGCCGTACCACGGATTCAGCGTCGAATTCTCCGAGCACCGCAAGTACGTCCCTGGCGACGATCCTCGGATGATCGATTGGAACGTCTTCGCCAAGACCGACCGCTTCTTCATCAAGAAGTATCAGGCCGAGACGAACCTCGACTGCTATCTGCTGGTCGATTGCTCCGCCAGCATGGATTATCCGCGACCGGTCGAGCCCCCATCCTCCCCCAGCCGCATGAGCAAGCTCGATTACGCGATCTGTCTTGCCGCTGCCTTGGGCTACATGATGATCAGCCAACAGGACTCGGTCGGCCTCGCGACGTTCGACACGAAGCTGCGTGCCTTCCTGCCGCCCAAGAGCAAGCGTGCCCATCTGATGAGCCTGCTGGCACACCTGGCCAACGTCAGGCCCCGGGGCCAGACCGGCCTGTCCGAGGCCATCCACCACGTGGCCTCTCGGGTCAGTAAACGCAGCCTAATGGTACTCCTCAGCGATCTTCTCGCCGAGCCCGATCCCATTATCGAGGCCCTGCATCACCTGCGGTTCCGCGGCCATGATCTAATCGTCTTCTGTGTACTGGACGTGACCGAGGCAACCTTTCCCTTCGAGGGGCAGTTGCGCTTTGAGGACGTTGAGAGTTCCGCTCGAATCGAAGCCGACCCGCTCGCCGTCCGAGCCGCATACCTAGCCGAGCTACGAACCTTCATCGAACGCTACCGCAATGAAGCCGCCGACATCCAGGCCGACTTCGTCCAGGTCGATACTTCCATGACGTTCGACAAGGCCCTCATCCAATTCCTGATTGAGCGCCAACGACGGTTCTGATCTCCGCGCCGTGACGCCGCCCCGCGCCCTGCATACGGCCAATAGATGCCCTAACGCGCCTGAGACCGACCACTACCAGCGCGGTCCTATAGAGGTGTCAAAACGCCGTGAGACGAGGTAAGATATATAGAGGCCGACTTGGTTTGCGACCGCGCCCCGCAGCCCCATGATCCGAATGTTGGCAGCAGCCCTTGTCCTTGGTCCCGTCACCTTCGCGGCGCCGGGGATGCTGTTGGCGGGACTGGCGTTCTTTACACCCGTCATTATTCATCTCATCATGCGTAGCCGCCCGCGCCCGCAGCCGTTCCCAGCCATACGCTTCGTCATGCGGTCGCACCAGAGCAGTGTCAAGGCCTATCGACTTAAGCATCTGCTGCTAATGCTCTTGCGCATTCTGGCCATTCTGCTTTTCGTCTGCATACTCGCTGGACCTAGCCTGAGACGTAGCGGCGCCGGCCCCAGCCACGCCCTGCCGGTCGCAGCGGCCTTGTGCTTCGACGATTCGGCCAGCATGGGCTATCGTTTCGAAGGTCAGACTCGCTTCGACAGAGCGAGGAGCTGGGCGCGCAGACTCGCCGCTGACCGGCATCGATTCCCGACTGGGTCGGCCATGGCCGTCTTCACATCGTCGCTTCAGGAGTACGAGCAGCCATTCGCCACCAGTGCCGACCGGGTCATCCGGCGCATCGACCGACTCGAGCTCGGCGACCACGGCCGTAGCATCTCCGCCATGATGACCAGGGCACTGGACATGCTTGCCGAAATGCCTCAGCCTCGCAAAGAGGTGTACCTCTTCAGCGATCTTACAGCCCGGAGTTGGCCCTCGGCGTCCCAGCGCGCCTTCGCAGCCAAGCCTGACGTACGCGTCTATTGCCTCGACGCCGGGGCCGAAGAGAACCTGAACTTCGCACTGGGCCAACCAGCCGTACCTGGCCGGGTGGTCCCGGCTCTGACGTCTCTGAGCCTGAGTGTGCCCGTCACCGCCGCCGATGTTGGCAGGACACAACAAGTTGAGCTGCTTCTCAATGGCAAGCGACGAGCGCTGTCCGAGCCAATGTCCATCCAAGCAGGCAAAACCGTCACGGTCCGTCTCAAACTCCCAAAGCTGCCCGCCGGAACCCACCAAGGCCGGCTTCGCCTTACCCAGCGAGACCCCCTTACCGCCGACGACGTCAGATTCCTTTCGATTGAGACCGGTTCTCCGCCGAAAGTAGCCCTTGTACGCGATCCCCGAGGCGACGGAGCCGTCGCCCATCTGCTTGCCGCGATGATCGCCCCCGACACATTGCGCCCCGAGCAGCAGCGCGTCGCGCTCCAGCTAATCAGCCTCCACCAGCTGCGTCCTGAAGCGCTCAAACAGTACCAGGCCGTCCTCCTCGGCGATGTCACCTCGCTGACTGACCACCAATGGCAGAACCTTCATGGCTACGTAGCTCGCGGCGGCGCCGTCGTAGTCGTGCCTGGCAACGCGGTTCGCGCGGATGGCTACCGCCCGGGCGAGGCACTCCTGCCTGCACTCCCACAGTCGCTATTGACGCTCGCCCAGCCGAGCCGTCTGGCCGCTACCGACCTGAGCCATGCCTACCTTCGCCCGTTCGCAGACCCGGCGAACGATTCCATCAATGACCCGGCGCTGTACCGCTTACTGGTTGTCAGCGGCCCGGCCAAAGGGGCCTCGGTGCTGTGCAGGACAGCCGAGGAGCAGCCCGCGATCCTGGAGCGGCGCATCGGCCAGGGTAGATGCATCATGTTCACGTTCTCGCCCCATCCGAAATGGAGCGGCTTTGCCTCCCACGCGAGCCCCCTGGTCGTGCTGATCCACACGATACTCGCCCAGTGCGGCACACCGACGCAGCTAGCGGCCAACTATCTCGTTGACGAACCTGTCCTTGCGCGCGTCAGCGGCGTCGGGCAGCGCCCGCAGATTCGTCGCTCAGGCCAGAGCCGACCAATCGAGGTGCCTCAAGCCCAAGCCGGCCAGCTGCGCCTCCCGACGGCGCGCGCAGGCAACTACAGTGCCGATGAATCCGGCTTTTGGCCGCGGGCATACTCCGTCAACACGCCGCCAGAGGAGTCTGACCTTCGCCGCGTTGAGCCTCAAAAGGTAACCCACTTCTTCCCGTCGCAGGCTTGCCTGATCATCTCCAGCAACGAGCAGCTCCCCCGAGAGCGGCAAGCCCAGCAGATGGCCCGCTCCCTGGGCAGTGAGCTAGCCGCAGTCCTGCTAACGCTCCTGATCATCGAAACTCTTTTTGCCAACAGGTTTTACAAGCGCACCCCGGCCTCGAATGCATCCGGAGCATCGTAGTACACCCCGCGTTTTCGGGCCAAAAGGGGCGTTTTGGGCTTGGCAGGCCAAGCCGCCGGCGTTAGACTGCCCAGGCTGGCGTCCCATGGGAAGCCGGGGACACAGCTTTCTAGACAACATGCTGCCGGAGAACGCCTTATGGAAGAGTACGAACAGCTGAAGCAGTTAGTGGAGTCTGCCGCAGAGGACATTGCCAAAGCCCAGGGGGGCAACAAGGCCGCAGGCACGCGGATCCGAAAGATCATGCAGGACGTCAAGGCTACTGCACAAGACATCCGCAAGAGGATCCTAGAGACCCGGTCCCAGTCCCCGCCGTAGCCGTCTGAGGACCACGGTCAGACATCTGATGCAGCCGCGGGCACCACCGCGACCAGCCCAGCATTTGTAGCGTCCCTGCCATGCCACCACCTCTGGTCTTTGACATCTCTCAGATCGATTTGGACCGGGTGATCATCACGCGCGAGGAGATCTACCGGCTCCTGCCCCATCGCCATGAGTTCATGCAACTGGACGGGGTCATCCACCTGGACACTGAGGCCGGCACCATGGTGACGTTCCGCAACGTGCGAAATGACGAATGGTGGGTGCGAGGTCACATTCCCGGCCGTCCCATTTTTCCGGGCGTCTTGATGATCGAGACGGCCGCACACATGGCCGCATACTTCACGAAGGCCGCCCTCAAGGACGAACGCTTCTGGGGCTTCGGCGGCGTGGACAAGGTTAAGTTTCGTGACGCGGTCACGCCACCGGCCAAGCTAATCATGGTCGGCAAGTCAGTTGAGATCAGGCCCCGCAAAAGTGTCTGCGCCGTTCAAGGGCTTGTGCACGACAAGCTCGTCTTCGAAGCCGAGATCACCGGTATGCCGCTGTAAACCAGCTCGTGTCGCCAGCCACCGCCAACTGACCGCCGTTCCGCTTCCGGCTTTGGCGCGCGCTTGCGTGCGGCGCAGTCTTGACAACACCGATCACGGCAGGTGGGGCCTGGACTGTTCCAACGCAGATTCCAAGATCAGTACCAGACGGGTCGCCCTCGCGCCCGGTGCAACGGTCGGTGGCCCCATCGGGGGGACAGGCTTATAATGCCACGGGCCGCTTGTCCTGGTTCCGGCCTGTTGCCCGCACAACCGGCCCAGTGGGGCCTCGTGCGCCGAGCAGCTGGCAACGATCTCAAGGAGCCACCACATGACCGCTGCCGAGGATACCGCGGTGCCTGAATCGAAGGTCCTCGTGGTCGAAGACAATCCACAGAACCTGGAACTGCTGATGACGTACGTAAGCGACCTGCCGAACGTCACCGCCCTCGCAGCCGCCAACGGGGTCGAGGCCCTGGAGACGATCGCCAAGGACCCGCCGGATCTGATCCTGCTGGACATCATGATGCCCAAGATCTCTGGCTTCGAGGTATGCAAGCAGCTCAAGTCCGACCCGGCCACCAAGGACATTCCCATCATCATGGTTACGGCGCTCAGCGAGGTAGCCGACATCGAGCGCGGGGTGGATAGCGGCTGCGATGACTTCGTCTGCAAGCCCGTCACCCGAGTCGAGGTCACCACACGTGTCAAGAGCCTGCTGCGGGTGCGGCATCTCAAGAACCAGCTCGAGCGAACGATGGCCTACCTCAGTGAGATCGAGCAGGGCCGAGACCGCGACGGCTGAGGTACACGACCTCAAGGCCGCTACTGGACTCCCGGCGCAGCACCGAGCAGGCGGAAGCGCACCTCCCGGAACAAGGTCTTTGCCTGCCAGATGTTCAAGCCGACGCGCCCGGCCCGGAACGAGAAGTCCGTCACCTGATTGACCAGGGCTCCGTCCATGTAGGTCGTGATTGACCACCCTCGCGCTGCGATGCCAACGGCATACTCCCGCTCGTGCTCAAGCGGGTAATTCACCACACTCAGCAGGGCCAACGCGGGCTTTCCGGCACTCTCCCACTCAACCTTAGTGACAGCAATCGCCTGCCAGCCAAGCATCATGTCGAGCATGTAAAAGGCCTTGGCGGACTCGCCCATGCGGAACAACAGCTGCGCGTTCCCGCCCTTGAGCGGCGTTACCAACGCGGACAGCTCATAGTCTCTCCATGTGGCATCGCCGGTCGCGAGGCACGTGCCTTCCTCCAGTTGCTCGCCAACCAGGCCACCACCAGCGGTTTGCCAGCATTCTGGAGGGGTATCTCCGTCAAGCGGTCGGTACCCCTGCCCCTTGACCACTGACCATCCCGAAAAGCTCCCGGTGAAAAGCTCCTGCCAGGGAATGTCACCCTCGCAACCGTGGATGACAATCCTGAAGTCTGGCGGCACATGTTCGGGCCGATCCGTTCGACTGACCATTGTCTCTATCTCCTTGCGCAAGTGCCGCCTCGCGTGGTGTAGGCGGCTCTTGACAGTACCAACGGGCACTTCCAACAACCTGGCTATCTCGGCGACCGGCATGCCACCGAAGTAATGCAACGCCGTGACGAGGCGGTCCTTGCTGGAAAGCGTCTCCATCGCCGTCGGCACGAGGTCGCGATACTGCGTCGCTCTGCTTTCAGCAGGAGACCCCCTGCCCGCACACGGCGCGCCGGCAGCAGGGAACGCCATTTCGAGCGCCTCGACGTTCGTCGGACGAGAGGCCCTCTGCTGGCGCTTTCTGATCGCAACGTTCGCCGTGATGCGGTAGAGCCACAGGCCGAAGCTTGACGGGTCGCGCAGCGTCTTCAACCGCCGAGCAACTGCGAGCCACGCCTCTTGAGCCGCGTCCTCCGCGTCCGAGACGTCTTGCAGGATCTCCTGTGCGACTCGAAAGACAGCCTTGTCGTAGGCGCCAACCAGCTCTGCAAACGCGCCGTTGTCGGCGTCAGCTGCCCTGCTGACAAGTTCGGACAGCGCGTCAGTCAATTCGTTACCTCGGTGTGCACACGTTACATACCTTGTCGCGTCCATCCTTATAGATACGTCAAGGCGCGCCAGGTTCGACGCGAAGGCGACGTGTCCTTGTCACGAGGCCCCCGACAATCTGACGGCGCCAACGGGACACAAGGGTGGTGCGCCTAGGCATCTCGCACGTCAGAAATCCTTGACGGGCGAAGACGGCAAAGACCAACGTGCTGCTCGAGTTCGCGCTTGAGAAGTACCTACGCGTAAAGCTATCCTATCCCCCCATATTGAACGGGCAATCTGACTGCCCCAGCTGATTCAGCTGGGTTGGCCTGGCCAGTTCGACTTCCGCTGGCCGAGACGTCGCGGCCCGGCATTGCAGAGGACCTCTATGAGCGATCAGTTACTCAAGCCCGAGCGCTGGGCCACCAAATTCGGCGTGATCGCCGCCGTCGCCGGCTCAGCCGTCGGGCTCGGCAACTTCCTGCGGTTCCCCGGCAAAGCAGCGGCCTACGGCGGGGGGGCGTTCATGATCCCCTACTTCATCTCGCTGCTCGTGCTGGGCATCCCGATCTGCTGGGTCGAGTGGACCATGGGACGGTACGGCGGGCGCCACGGGCACAGCTCGTGTCCTGGAATCCTCAGCGTCATCTGGCGCAACCCTGTCTCGAAGTACCTCGGCGCGCTCGGGCTGCTGATCCCCGTCGTGATCTACATGTACTACGTGTACATCGAGTCCTGGTGCCTGGGGTACGCCTGGTACTACCTGACCGGCGCGTTGATGAAAGGCACCGATGCCAGCCCGTACGGGGAGTTCCTTGACAACTTCGTGGGGATCAAACAGGACGGCTTCGTTCTCGCCCGGGGCCTGCAGCCGAGCGTGATCTTCTGGGTCATCGCCTTTGTGATCAACTTCGTGCTGATCTTTCGAGGCGTGACCCGAGGCATCGAGCGATTCTGCACAATCGCCATGCCGCTGCTGATTCTCTGTGCCCTGTGTGTGTTGGCCCGCGTACTGACGCTCGGCACGCCGAACCCCGATCTCCCCGAGCGGAACGTCCTGAACGGTCTTGGATTCATGTGGAATCCCAAGCCGGTCGGCGATCAAGCCTGGTGGCAGGCCCTGGCCAACCCGACTATGTGGCTCGAAGCCGCCGGGCAGATCTTCTTTAGCCTCTCCGTCGGCTTCGGGATCGTACTGACCTATGCCAGCTATCTGCGCGGCAGCGACGACGTCGTGCTCAGCGGCCTGAGCGCGTCAACCACCAACGAGTTCTGCGAGGTCTGCCTCGGCGGGCTGATCACCATCCCGGCCGCTTTCATTTTTCTCGGCCCGGGCGCCGAGGTCACCCAGACGTTCGCCTTGGGCTTCCACACCACGCCTGTCGTCTTCGCGCACATGCCCATCGGGCGGCTGTTCGGGTTCCTGTGGTTTTTCATGCTGTTCCTGGCCGCCATCACCAGCTCATTGTCCATGCTGCAACCGGCGATCGCCTTCTTCGAGGAAGGTTTCGGCCTGAATCGAAAGGGCTCGGTTGCCTTTCTGAGCATCATCACCGGGCTGGGCTCGCTAATGGTGGTCTATTTCAGCAAGGACCTGATGGCGCTCGACACGATGGACTTCTGGGTCGGCCAAGTCTGCATTTTCATACTGGCCACCGTACAAGTCGTGCTCTTCGGCTGGGTCTTCGGCGTCGATCGCGGCTTGCAGGAAGCACACCGGGGCGCCGATCTGCGAATCCCGCGATTCTTCCGCTACGTCATCAAATACGTATCGCCCACGTACCTGCTGATCATCTTCGTACTCTTCGTTTGGCACTACGTGCCGAAATACGCGCGGACCCTCTCCGGAAACCACGTTGCGGCATTGACGCTGCTCGTGCTGGTCCTGTTGCTGCTGCTCTTCGGCGTGCTGATCCGTCTGGCTTCGGTTCGATGGAAGCTCCAGGGCCGCGGCCAGCGGGAAGGGGCCTGACCATGCGGCTAAGCGGCTGGATCATGATGCTCGTTTCCGTGGGAACGGTCCTGGCGCTGGTGGTCTTCTGCTTCTACCGGATTCTCAGGGCCCCCAAAACCGAGTCCCACATACACGCGCCGCTGGAGATCGACACGCACGAAACGAACGATTCCTCGGACCAGCCACAGTAGGCTCCCGATTCGTCACACCGCCGGCCGGCCTGGCCAGCGCGGATCACCCGGCGGTCAGCACGAGACCTAACAGCCCGAACGCAAGCCATGCGACCCGACGAAAGGGCTCGGTGGGTACCCGTCGTGCCAGCAACAACCCCAGCAGCACCCCGCCCAGAGTCGGCACCACGCAGCCGGCCGCCACAGACGCAGCTTCCAGGTCCACTTGCCCGCCTACGCTGATGACGATCAATCGAATAGTGGTGGTAATCAGGAAACACGCGTTGATCGTGGATTTGAGGGAATCGCGCTGAAGTGGCTGAGAGTAGATGTACGCCACCAACGGCGGGCCGGCGACGCAGAACATCCCCGAGAGCGCCCCGCCCGCAGCCCCGGCCAACAGACCGATGGGCCAGCCCAGACGCCGGGTCGGTCTGTCTGTGCGCAGCCATGACCACGCCGCGAACACGACGACCGCAACCCCGAGGCCCCGCTGCATCCACTTCGGATCAACGCTTGTCAGCACCCACACGCCCAGCGGCACGCCGACGATGATGCCAACGGACATCGCAGCAACGGTCCGCCAATGGATGTGACCTCGCAGAGGGACGCTGATCGCCACGACGGTCACAAGGCTCAGCAGGTTCACCAACACCGTCGCTTCGCGAATTCCCAGCACCATGGTCAACAAGGCCATGGCCAAGATGCCGGCCCCGAATCCGGTGAACCCCTGGACGAAGCTGGCGGCAAGAAAGATACCAAGAATCAGATAGAGCGATTCCGCCATGAGCGTCCCCGCACACGCGACCTTGCCG
>CAYGAN010000092.1:0-11124 GCA_964347585.1 uncultured Planctomycetales bacterium
ACCGGCTCGACGTACGTCCGATCGGCGAACTCCGGGTCGGTCATGATCGTCGCGGGGTTGCTGTTGAGCAGGACGATCTTGAAGCCCTCTTCGCGCAGGCCCTTGCACGCCTGCGTCCCTGAGTAGTCGAACTCGCAGGCCTGCCCGATGATGATCGGCCCGCTGCCGATGATGATTACCTTGTGAATGTCGGTGCGTTTGGACACTTTGCTGGATTCAGCCAGGGATCTCGGGCGCCAACCACAGAGCCCTCGGGCCGAGACGTCGGAGCCCAGGCCCCCTGCAGCCGGTCGCCGCGGCGCAAACCCAACCGACACTATCCAGCCGGGCGGGCACTTTCAAGCATGACGTTCGCCCGGACGAATCGTCCTCGATCGGTGAGGATGGACATTCGCTCGGACCTTCCAGACCTTGACTTCCGCCCGGCGAATGCTTCAAGTAGCTGGCCCAGCAGCGATGCGCGCCGGGGTCGCCTCGGCGTGACGGTCTTGCAGTTGCCAAGCTCTGATGCGCTTGCCGCCGGTCATTCCAACAACGCGGCCGGGTGAGCTGACATGCGCACACGCCTGACCACACAGCTCCGAGCACTAGGCAGCGACGAGCTGCCAGCTACGATCGGTCTGGGCGGCACCGCGTATCACAAGCTCCGCGAACTGAAACATGACTTCTTCGCCGCAACAGGCGTGTACGAATCGAGCCCGGTGTCGTCGAGGTGTTGCCCGGACGGCGGTGAGTCCGCGCCTGCGCGAAAGATCGTCCTCAAGATCGGTCGGACGGCGAGCCTCTTCGGACTGCCCCTGGAGTGGGTGGGCCGGCTCCTCGCCGACCATGAATGCGCCATCTACCGCCGACTGGAAGGAATCGCCGGCGTGCCGGCGCTGCTGGCCAGGTTCGGCCGCACGGGCCTTGTGCACGCTTACATTGAGGGAGGTAACCTGCTCGAGCACGGGCAGGTTGACGATGCATTCTTCGATCGTTTGGCTGCGCTGCTCCGCGCCATCCACACGCGGGAGGTGGCCTACGCCGACCTGGAAAAACGCACCAACATCCTCGTCGCCATCGACGGCAAACCGCATCTCGTTGATTTTCAGATCTCCTGGTACGTACGCGCAAGCCGAGGCGGCAGGACGTGGCCCGCCAGGCTCTTGCTTCGGTGGCTCCAGCGAGCAGACTGGCACCACTTTCGCAAACATCAGGCCCGGCACCGGCCCGACCTGATGAGCCCATGGGAGATCGAAGATCTGCTCGCCCGCCCGCGCGCGGTCAAGTGGTACTCGCGCCTTGCCCGGCCGCTGACTTGGGTGCGACGCCGAGCACTATGGCGACTGGGGCAACGCCACAGCCCCCGCGTCCGCGGCGAAGAGACCGACGCGACCACTCAAGTTCGAGTCTAAGCTTTACCGACAAGGGACACCTGGCCGGACAAGACGCTCGCTCAGAGCGTTGGCAATACAGGCGCCGTTGACGTCACTTCAGAGCACCGCTACGCTCCGTGGGCGCCGGAACGCGCGCCGTGTTCGCGACGGTCGATTTGGGACGGGACCTTGCCAGACAGGTCGCCAGTTCGAGCGATCGGACGCGACATTGGTGATGCGCCGGCTTCGCAAGAAGCCAAACGTGGCCGGCTCCGGTTGGGAGGCAGCAGGCTCTGTGCGGGGCCCTCATTCGACAACCTGGGCGGATCGACACCATCAGTCGTTTCATCGCTTGTCTGAACTGCTGCAGGCGCGCGGCTCGACGGCGCCGCTCGTGCTGGACATCGGCCCCGGGGCAGTCGCGGCCATTCTTGCCGGCCTGTTCCCTGGCCAGGCAGGCGCCGAGCTATCGGCACGCCAACGGTGGCGTCGGAGCCTGGCGCGCCGACTCGACATGCTCCTGCGACGCGTCCCGTGGATCAAGCTCCACACGTTCGAACCGGTTGAGTTGTCCAGGGTGCTGCCGCCCGACCATCGCCTCGTCGTGATCGACAGCAGCGACCGCGTCCTGCGCGCGGTCCAACGTGCCCTTCCTCAAGCGCAGTGCCACCGTCTAGACATCTGCAGACGCGCCATCCCGTACCGCGCCGACGTAATCGTCTGCTACAACGTGCTAACGCTGCTGCCGGATGGGGCCAAGGCCTTCAGGCACCTGCTCGACGCGCTGGCTGGAGGGGGCCTGCTGCTGATCGACAACCGTTCCATTGATCGCTTGGCCAAGGCCAGTACGCCGCTCGAACGTGTCGATGACAAGATCCATTTGAAGGTGTAAGTGTCTTCACCACAGTAGCTTATCGCGTCCCCGCGGCTCAGGCGAGCCGGGCGAGCCCCGAGTTCGGCCCCGAACGTAATCAGGATCCTTCGATCGACAGAGTTGACAGAGAGCGAACTCATGGTATTATTCCCATAAAGCCATGAACCGAAGACCAGCCGAACTCTATGAAGCTCGTGCCACCATCGCCAAAGCGCTGGCCCACCCCAGCCGGCTGCTCATGCTGGATGCGCTTCAGAATAAGGACCTGTGTGTCTGCGAGTTGACCGAGCTCGTCGGGGCTGACCAGTCCACCGTTTCGAAGCATCTGGCAATCCTCAAGACCGCCGGACTGGTCGATCACCGCAAGGAAGGCTCGATGAGCTACTACCATCTGAGGTGCACGTGTTTGGAGGGCTTCTTCGCGTGCATCGAATCGGTGCTCAAGCAGAACCTCAGAGCGCAGGCAAGGCTCCTGGCTCGCTAGGCGCCGCCTTTTTTGTTTGGGTGCGATCATGGCGAGATTGCCATTAAGGCATTAGTGGCCCGTGCCAGAGCCATTCCATGAGCAAGCAGTGGAAAATCGCCGCAGCGTTCGTGGCCGTCTTCCTGGTCGCCTATCACCTGCCGCTGTCCAACGCCAAGGTCACCCGGGCAATCCTGGAAGCCTTCAAGCTGCTGCAATGGTATGCCCGCAACCACACGCTTGCCTGCGTCGTGCCCGCCCTGTTCATCGCCGGGGCGATTATCACGTTTCTCTCGCAGGCTTCGGTCATGCGATACCTCGGACCGAAGTCAAACAAACTGCTGGCGTACTCCGTGGCCTCGGTCTCCGGGACGATCCTGGCGGTTTGCTCCTGCAGCGTGCTTCCAATGTTCGCGGGCATCTATCGTCTTGGCGCAGGCCTGGGGCCGGCCACCGCGTTTCTGTACTCCGGTCCGGCGATTAATGTGCTGGCGATCTTCTTGACGGCCAGGGTGTTGGGATTCTCGATCGGGCTGGCCCGGGCGCTCGGGGCGGTGGCGTTCGCCTTCGTGGTCGGGTTGGCGATGGCGACGGTCTTCGCGCGGCAGGAACAGGCAAAGGTCGAGGCGGCCATGCAGCTGCCCGAACCACAGAGGCCCCGCCGAAGGCTCTGGCAGACCGCGCTTTTCATGGCCTGCATGGTCGCCTTTCTGGTCTTCAGCGACTGGTACAATCCCGGCGACGCAGTCGTGCACAAGACCGACGGGACAGCCATCCGCGGCGTCGTGCTGCAACAGATGCGTGACGAGGTGATGATCCAGGTTCAGGAGAGCGCGGACGGCCTGCGAGCGGGCGATCGGCTCGTGTTACCCCGCAACCAGATCGCGCAGATCGAGCAGGCCAACAGCTGGGTCATGGACATCTACCGCGCCCGCTGGTACCTGGCCGGAGCGATGGGCCTGGCCGTCCTGCTCATGTCGTGGCGGTGGTTCGAGCACGCTGAGCTTCGCGAGGGGATGCACAACACGTGGGACTTCGCCAAGCTGCTGATCCCGCTGCTATTCGGCGGGGTCTTCATTGTCGGATTCATCGGAGCCCTGCTGCCTGACAAACAGATCGGTGAGCTTGTCGGGCACAATGGCGTATCAGCCAATCTTGTTGCTTCCGTGGTTGGCGCTCTCTTCTACTTCGCCACGCTCACGGAGATCCCGATCGTCCAGGCCCTTACCGAACACGGCATGGCGGAGGGGCCGGCGTTGGCCCTGCTACTGGCCGGACCGGCTCTGTCGCTGCCGAACATCCTGGTCATCCGCAGCGTCATGGGCAACGGCAAGACCCTGGTCTTCTGTGTGCTGGTCGTGCTGATGGCCACGCTGACCGGACTGCTCTTCGGAGCGGTGACCCAGTTGGGAGGTCCAGCCCAATGAAGCGATCGATCCTGAACTTCATACTGGACGGCGTTTCTCTGGTCGTGATGCTCTCACTGATCGGCACGGGGCTGGTGATGCGCTTCGTTCTGCCCCCCGGCACGGGAGGCCTGCAGCGCGGCGAGCCACACAAGCTGCTCTGGGGCCTAGGGCGCCACGACTGGGGCGCCGTGCACTTCTGGCTGGCCGCTGCCATCCTGGTGCTGATGATCATCCACGTGGCTCTGCACTGGACCTGGATCTGCAACCTTGTCCGACAATTGGTCCGGCGTCCGCCCCCTGCCGACGTGGCCGGCTGGCACTGGCAACGCAACCTGTACGGCATTGGCACGCTGTTGGTGGTCCTCGGGTTGATCGCCGGCTTTCTTGCGATCGCCTTTGCGGCAGCCGAGGATCGCCCGGGCGTGCCAGGACACCGGCGGGCACCGGGCGCACCCGCGCACCGCCGGACACCAGACCTTGGACAGCCTGCCGAGCCGCGAGCCGACGATCATGCCCGTTCCGGCGCTTGGATCCAGGGATGGATGACACTCAGCCAGGCCTCGCAGACGAGCGGGGTCCCCGTTGAATACATCATCGAAAAGCTCGGCCTGCCCGCCGACACGCCAGCGGACGAGCAGCTCGGTCGACTGCGTCGCCGCTACGGTTTTCAGATGGAGGACGTCCGCCGGGTCATCGCGCAGTACCCGGCCCCACAAGCGGAAGGTCAGTAATGACGGATGCGGCGAAAAAGCAACTGTCGTTTTTCGATCGGTTTCTGACTCTTTGGATATTCCTGGCCATGGTGGCCGGCGTTGCAGCCGGCTACCTCCTTCCCAGCCTGGTCGGGCTGATCACTCGCCTCCAGGTGGGCACGACGTCGATTCCCATCGCCATCGGCTTGATCCTGATGATGTACCCACCTCTGGCCAAAGTGAAATACGAGGAGATGGGCAAGGTATTCGGCTACAAGAAGCTGCTCGGCTTCTCCTTGCTCCAGAACTGGGTAGTCGGGCCTATCGTGATGTTTGTTCTGGCGATTCTATTCCTCCGCGGTTACCCGGAATACATGATCGGGGTCATCCTGGTTGGACTGGCCCGCTGCATCGCAATGGTGATTGTGTGGAACGAGCTGGCTGAAGGAGACAGAGAGCTCGCGGTGGGCCTCGTGGCGTTCAACGCGATTTTTCAGGTCTTGTTCTACGCTTTCTACATCTACGTGTTCATAACGCTGCTGCTTAGCGTTCTCGGGCTGGCCAGCGGACTGAATATCAGCATTTCAATGATCGAGGCGGCCAAGACGGTATTCGTGTACCTCGGCATACCATTCATCGCGGGCCTCGTCACGCGATTTACACTCATAGCGCGGAAGGGAAAGGACTGGTACGACAACGTCTTCGCCGCGAGGATCAGCCCCATTACGCCCGTAGCCCTTCTTTTCACCATCATCGTTATGTTCTCTCTTAAGGGTGAGTACATTATCCGATTGCCGCTCGACGTGATAAGAATCGCCGTACCTCTGACGTGTTACTTTTTCATTATGTGGTTTGTGACGTTCTTTATCGTCAGGCGTATCGGTGGCGGATACGCTCAGACCACCGCCGTCTCGTTTACGGCGGCAAGCAACGACTTTGAGCTGGCCATCGCGGTAGCGATCGGAATCTTTGGCATCCATTCGAACCAGGCGTTCGCGACGGTCATCGGGCCGCTCGTGGAGGTGCCGGTCCTGATCAGCCTGGTGAATGTCGGGTTGTGGCTCAAGAGAAGGCTCTTCGAACGCAGTCCGTCGGCTGCCGGAGCCGTGCCCTGTGAGGTTCACGCGGATGGAGGAGATAAACCATGAAGATCGAGGTCTTAGGACCGGGTTGTCCGAAGTGTCAGACGCTCGCCGCCAACGCCAAAGCGGCTGCCGAGAAGCTGGGCGTGGCGTACGACCTGGTCAAGGTCACGGACCTGAACAAGATCACGCAGTACGGCGTGATGATGACGCCGGCGCTAGTCGTTGACGGAGTGGTGAAGGTGGCTGGCAAGGTTGCTGGCGAGGATGAGATAGGCGCGCTACTAGCCGAGCACTTGCCCCGGACCTAGGCTAACCGCCGAAAGGGCTATCACCAGACCGGCCCTTGAGAGCCGCAGCAGATGGGGCTGTTTTGTTGCACCTGCGCGACCGACGATGAAACCGGCCTCGCATGCGTTTGAGGAACTGGGCTGCTGGTTCTGGAGAGAGTGTGGGGCAAGCCAATGTGTCCTTGCCATCCAAACGAGGGCCAATTCGCCTATGGCCTGCTGGCGGCGGCGAGCTTACTGTTCACGACGGGCCTTCTGGGCAGGCACTGGGCGAACATGACCCCATGGATTCGCGTAAGTAGTGTTGCTGCAGTCATTGCTGTGGCTGTGGGCCTGCTCGGTCTGGCAATGGGTTCGGACCGGCAAGGATGGATCAGCCCGGAGGAGTCAGCCGCGGGTTGGCACGCCTCCGGATTCGAAGCAACGGGACTGCCTGGCCTTGTCGAACTGGGTGCCGGGAACTGTATTCCGTGCAAGAAGATGGAACCGATCCGAGCAGAGCTAAGGCGGGAGTATGCAGGTCGCCTGGAAGTCCGGTTCATCGATGTCTGGCAGAGCCGCGAGGCAGCAACTCGCTACCGCGTGCGCACAATTCCGACGCTAATCTTCTTCGACGGGTCTGGCAGGGAATTGCTTCGACATGAAGGGTTCCTGTCGAAGGAAGCCATTCTGACCAATTGGCGGCAGCTGGGGGTCAACCTCGAAAGGGCGCCTGCAACTTCTGCGGCATCCCGCCGGGCATCAACTGACACGCTGCCCCGCCAGGTCATTCGGTCGGGCCCCGCTAGAGTCGCGACGGAGGCCGCTTCGAGCCAGCCAGCGACGCTGCGCACGACCTCACGCGGCGCAGACAAGACTAAGACGTTGCGTGACACCGGATCGAAGACTATCGCGTACTACTTCCACCGGACTATACGCTGTCCTTCATGCCTGGCGATCGAGGAGCTCTCGCAGCAGGCGCTTCGCGAGGCCTTCCCCCGAGAGCTTGCGAACGGTTCCCTTGTGTACCGGCCCGTCAACGTCGAGGCGCCGGGGAACGAACATTTCGAGGAGGATTACGACTTAGACGTCCAGTCGCTTGTCCTCGTACGAGTTGACAGCGGGCAGCGCACTGACTGGAAGAACCTCGAGGCCGTGTGGGACCTGTTCGAGGATTACGATGCATTCGCGCAATACGTTCGGCGTGAGGTGTCCGAGTTCATGTATGCACGGGCCTCGGGGTTCTCACCAGACCGTACCACTTACTGAGAAACCCTACTGGCGCACTGGTCACTTAAGCGGGAGCATATGAGCCATGGAGAAATATGCGAAGATCGCCATCGTTGGAGCGCTTGTGATCGTCGTGGGCGTTGTCTTCGCCTTGCGGCAGAACCGGGACCCAGCTGATCAGCACCTCCAACACCAGGCTGAGCAGCCAGCTCAATCGCAGGGCGGGCAGGAAGCGTCCGCGTCACCACCCGCCAGCCAGCCTCAACCCGCGCGCGCGGGACACGCTCCGGACGCCGTCAGCACGCAGCGGCCGCCCGAACGGCTGCCGCGGCTCGTGGACCTCGGTGCCGACAAATGCATTCCGTGCAAGATGATGGCGCCTATTCTGAAAGAGCTGAAGAAGGATTACGCTGGCCAGCTGGCGGTCGAGTTCATCGATGTGTGGAAGAATCGGGGTGCCGGCCGCCAGTACGGAGTCCGCTTCATCCCAACGCAGATCTTCTACGACAAGTCGGGCGAGGAGTTGTTTCGACACGAGGGGTTCTATTCGAAAGAGGATATTCTGAAAAAATGCGAGGAGTTGGGCTTTGAATTGCAAAAACCAGAACGGGCCAACTGATCTGGCGGGCTTCGTTCTCATCCTGTCGTGCGCCGTGGCGCCGCAGACCGCATTGGCCGCTCGCGCGGCGACCACTCGGCCCGGCAGTCAACCAGCTCACAAGACGGTCGACAAGGCATATCCTCGCCTGGCCACAGGCGTTCTGACCTTCGCCAGGCTGACCCAGCTACCCAAGGGGACGCTGTTGAGGAGCGGTGACCTCGAGTTGCGGGAAAGCGATCTCCGTGAGCAGTTCAACCAGGTTCCGAACCGCCTCAAGGAGCAGTTCAAAAGCAACATGTTCTTCCTCCTTGAGCAGGTCGCCGCCCGCAAGCTGCTGGCCAACGTCGCACGAAGTGAACTGGGCCAGGACAAAGAGGCCTCATCCGAGCAGACACTCGTCAAGGCATACCTGGGCCGGATCGCCGACGACGTTAAGGTCTCCGATGCGGAAGTTCAGGCGTTCTATGAGCAGAACAAGGACCTGTGCGGTGGAGCCGCCCTCGACCAGATCAGGGATCAACTTGCACAGTACGTCCGCCAGCAGAAGCGGCAGGAAGCAGTGACCGAGTATGTTCGAACCCTCGGCCAGCGGGTGGACATCGAGATGTCGGGCAGATGGGCGGCCCGCCAAGCGAAAATGGCGATGAACAACCCCGTTGACAAAGCCCGGGGCAATGGCAAACCCACGATGGTCGATTTCGGGGCGAGCGGATGTCGGCCCTGTGACATGATGACCCCGATACTGAAGACCCTGGAGAAGAAGTACGAAGGCAAGGCAAACATTCTGTTCGTCCACGTCCGGGAGCAGGAAGTGTTGGCCGGCAGGTACGGCGTCCGCAGTATCCCGACGCAGGCGTTTTTCGACAAGGAGGGGAGGGAGGTCTTCCGTCACACCGGCTTCTACCCCCAAGCTGACATCGAGCGTCAGCTCGAAAACCTGGGAGCCAAGTGACGTATGCAGGAACTGTTCACTGCATTGACTCGCGCCATTCAGGGCACGCCAATCATCGCCGTGGCCACTGCGTTTGTCTGGGGGATCCTAAGCATTCTCCTCAGCCCCTGTCACCTTGCGAGCATTCCGCTGATCGTAGGCTTCATAGATGAGCAAGGGCGCATCTCCACCCGCCGGGCGCTCGTCATCTCCACGCTGTTTGCCGTCGGCATCCTGATCACGATCGCCCTGGTCGGCGTGATCACAGCCGCTG
Organism: uncultured Planctomycetales bacterium; assembly: GCA_964347585.1. GTDB lineage: Bacteria > Planctomycetota > Phycisphaerae > UBA1845 > CAYGAN01 > CAYGAN01. The sequence continues at coordinate 9,181 of CAYGAN010000092.1, forward strand.
CTGGGCGCATCATGGGCGACGTCGGCCCGTACGCGAATTACTTCGTGGCGCTGCTGTTCTTCGTCGTCGGCCTGCACCTGCTCGGTGTCATCCCAATGCCGTGGTCGGGCCCGGGGCAGGTCGGTATGAAGCGCAAGGGCGCGGTGGCCGCTTTCATCCTCGGACTGGTGTTCGGCGTCGCGCTGGGCCCCTGCACATTTGCCTACATGGCGCCGATTCTCGGGGTCGTGTTCAAGCTGGCAACGAACAATCTAACCTACGGGATCCTGCTTCTGCTGATCTATGGCATCGGGCATTGCTCGGTGATCGTGGCGGCTGGCACCTCGACGGAGGTCGTACAGCAGTACCTCAACTGGAATGAACGATCCAAAGGCACCGTAGTGGTCAAGAGCATTTGTGGGGTACTGGTCCTGCTGGGGGGGGTGTACCTCATTTACACCGCAGCCTAGCCGGAGCGGCTTGACGACCTCACGCCCGGGCGTACGAAACGGGAACGGGTGGCGCGCCCGCCGAGGTAGGCAGCTCGAAGGGAGGTCGGCCACGTTGGCTATGCCGCTGGCTAGGAAAACCGCACCGTTGCCCGATCGTTTCTGCTCTCGCTGACGTTCACCATCGGCCTGACCACCACCTTCGCCGTGCTGTTCCTGGCCAGTTGGGCTGCCGGCTCGATCCTGCAAGGCAGCTGGTGGTCCTACGTCGCCGCCGCCGTCTGCCTGCTGATGGGCCTGCACCTCATCGGCCTGCTGAACCTGCGCATCCCCGCCCCGAGCGGCATTCAGCCCAAGCACAAGGGCCTGATCGGCGCGCTGCTTCTCGGTTTGCTGTTCGGGCTCGTCTCGATGCCCTGTGCCGGGCCGATCCTGCTGGTCCTGCTGGCGATCGTTCCGGTCAAGGGCGCCGCCTTCGGAGCCGTGCTGCTGGTCGCCTACAGCATCGGCCACTGCGCGCTGATCCTCGTCGGCGGCACGTCGATGGGCGTGGTCCAGAAGCTGGCCGACTCACGGGGCTGGCAGACCGCCAACCGCGCCCTCAAGACCCTCGCCGGTTTGCTGATCCTCGCCGTCGGCGTGTACCTGCTATACACCAGCGGGTCCATCGGGATGTAGCCTAACGGGCGGCGAATGGTGACGCGCAATCGCGTCACCGGCGCCCGTGTGGTAGAATCAATTCTGCTTCCGTCTGTCGGGTTAGCAATCGATCTCAGGGGTGTCATACCGTGTGCAGGTCGATCGGCCGCCTCATCGCTCGGTTCAGAGCGCGCCGGGCGCTGGAACACACAGCTGCGCCCTCGGACCCCATTCAAAGTGACGAATCGCCTGGGCTGCTGGCGGATGCTCCCCTCAAACACCCCTCGCTCGACAGGCTCGCGCGAGCGGACTTTGCTAGGCAGATAGCGCGCGCTATCACTGGCCTGGCGGGCGATGATTCATTTGTGCTCGCCATATGCGGTCCATGGGGATCAGGCAAGAGCACCATCGCCAACTTCGCAATCCACGAGTTGGAGTCGCTAAAGGACCGGTCTTCGGCCCCTCTGGTCGTCCGATTCAATCCCTGGTGGTTCTCGGGTCAGAACCAGCTCATGCTGAGCTTCCTCGATCAGCTTGGGGGCGCGCTAGGGCGACCCGATATCAGCAGGGCGCTGGAGCACTTCAGCAGGGCGCTGAGCCTATCCAGTGCCGTTCTCCGTCTCCTCCCGTGGGTTCCGGGCGCGTCCCAAGCCGCCCAGGCCACTCAGCATGGGTGCCCCATCCACGCGGAGCGTGGGTGGGGGACGGATCACGGGCGAAGAAGGCTGAAGGCTTAAGGGTGAGCGAAGGCGCGTCTGGGGTGGCTGACGAGGTCCGTCCCCCGCCCTTCGCGCGGACGCGAAGGACGGGGCACCCATCCCGATGACGACAACAGGGGCCAACGGCTGCCTCAGCGGCTAAGCGGACGTGGACAGGC
>CAYGAN010000092.1:11134-16789 GCA_964347585.1 uncultured Planctomycetales bacterium
CGAGGCCAACTTGCGAAGTGTGAAGAAGATTACCACGGAGCCACACAATCGGCGACGAGAGTCGCCCCAGAGCACATGAAGGAATTTGCGCCTTTTCTTGCGCCGTTCGTCCACTTGGCGCAGTAGCACCCGCACCAAATCCGGTCTGATCGGTCAAAGAAAGGCTAAAGCTCGGCCTCACTTCCAGCTGCCGAGCCAACCGCCAAGATCGTGGAGAAAGGTCGCGTTGTCCGGCTCGAATTCGAGTGTGTGGTGGGCGCCACGGTATTCGGTGATGGAGCGGTCCGGCCAATCCAGGTCGCGGATGAACCGGCGGGTCCGCTCATTGTCGATGATCGCGTCGTGCTCGGCCAGGAAGACCCGCAGCGGCACGGCCGGCGCCCGTCTGGCGACGCGACGCGCCGCGCGGTCCAGTCTTCGCGAGGCGACAAAGAATGCGGCGGTGGCTCGGCGCAGCCGGAGCGGGTCCTCTGCGATGAAGCCGATGCGCTCGGGGTTGGCGGTAAATAGCTCCGGCTCGTTCAGCGGGATCTCGAACGTCTTGTACGGGTTTGTCATTGCGGCCCAGGCGATCCGGAGCTTGTCGGCCAGCGACAGATCGACGCGCGGGAACAGGCCCGGGGTGACCAGCGACAGACTCCGCACGCGGTGCGCGGCAGCCTCAAAGACCGCCAGCGCGAGCTTGCCGCCCCAACTGACGCCGAGAAGATGCACCTGCTCGACGCCGACGCGGCGATGAATCTCCTCAATCTGCCCGACAGCGTCCTGAACGAGTCGCCGGGCGGACGGGGTGTGGCCGCGGTCGTGCTCATTGCGTCCGCTGCCGCGACGGTCCGGCAGCAACACGGCCAGACCCTCAGCCGCCAGGCGCGAAGCGGACTGCTCGAACCAGCCCCCGTGTGACTGTATGCCGTGAAGGTAGAGCGCCGCCCCGGCCGGGCGCGACCCGGGCCACCAACGGGCGAAGACTCGGTAGCCGTCAGAAGCGTCAAGCCAGAGGTATTCGCAGTCTTGTGGAGCTGCCATGCGAAGGGGTTTCGCAGCCGGCACCGTCGCTCCCCCCGCTCCCATGCGAATGGCCATCGGGGTCCGTGCCCCGCCAACTGGCTCAACGGGCCGCGATCAATACCCGCGGGCGGCCTGCTGGTTCAGCTTCGCGACGCGCTTCTCGGTGGGCGGATGCGTTGAGAACAGACTGAGCACGTCCTGCCCACTCAGTGGCTGAACGATGAACATGTTCGCGTGCGACGGGTTCACCGCCATCGGGATCCGCTTGTTGTACGCCTGCAGCCGCTGGAGCGCGCTGGCCAAGTCCCGCGGATCGCCGGCCAGTTCCGCGCCATGGTGGTCGGCGTTGTATTCGCGCGAGCGCGAGATGGCCGCCTGAATCAGAACCGCCGCGATCGGCGCGACGATCAACATCAGCAGCGCGCCAAGCGCGTTTCCGCTGTCCCGATCGCCCCGCCCGCCGAACAAGAGCGCGAAGCGACCCATGTACGCGAGCGCGGTGATCGCCCCGGCGATGGTAGCCGCCACCGAGCTGATCAGGATGTCCCGGTGCTTGACGTGGGCCAGCTCGTGGCCGATCACGCCGCGCAACTCCCGATCGTTCAGCAAGTTCATCAGCCCGGCCGTCACCGCCACGGCGGCGTGCTTGGGGTTGCGGCCCGTCGCGAAGGCGTTGGGCGCCTGCTGCGGGCAGACATACACGCGGGGCATGGGCAGACCCGCCCGCGAGCTCAGGTCCTTGACGATCCGAAACAGCCGCGGGGCATCACGCTCGGTAACCTGCTGGGCCCGCATGGTGGCCAGGGCGATCTTGTCCGACCAGAAGTAAGCCACCACGTTCATCAGCCCGCCGAACAGGAACCCGATCACCAGGCCGTTCGGGCCCCAGAAGCTCCCGATCGCAAGGGCCAAGCCCATGATCAACGCCAGCAGCAGCGTCGTCTTGACGTTATTGACGAATCGCGTCATGACCAATCACCTCAATCCACGCTTTCTGACTAACGATATACCGATAGTTACTACCGGACAGGTGCTGCAAAGTCCGTGCCAACCGGCTGCACACCCCACTACCATCGACAACGCATGCGGCCCCCTGCCCAAAGCAGGCGAGCTGCCATTTTGGCCGAGCTGTACTGCCGGACGGCGGCTGGGTACCGTCAAGGCGCCGACTTCAGGTCCGCCTCATCCAGCATGTCAAACTGCTTCTGTCTTAAAACGGTAGCCGCAATCTCGCGATCGTCAACTTGCAGCGCCAAGGCTGCCCTGCCGTGAGGGCGCACCAAAAGGGGGTACGCGTAGTCGATGTTCACTTCGCCCGCGAGCAGGGCCGAGCACACCGTCAACAACGCCTGCTTGCCGGGCGGCAGGACGACGACCATCAGCTCGGTCTGGCTGACGGCAAAGCCCGCCTCGGTTAGCCGCGTATGTGCCTCATCCGGGTCATCGACCAGCAGCCGGAGGATCGCGCAATCGACCGAGTGAACCACAGACAGCGCGATGATTCGTATGTCCGTAGGGTCCAGTACCTTAGCGAGCTGAAGCAACTGACCGACGCGGTTCTCAAGGAACACGGACAGCTGTCGGACCGTCGGGAACCCCTTGGCTTGAGCCGTCTGGAATTCCTCAAGAGCCATACGAGCAGTGTAACGCGCTCAAGTCCGCTGCCAATAAGAATCTGGCCGGGGAGCCGTGGCGCCCTCAGGCGGGGGGCTGAGCTGGCTGGAGTGTGCCATTTCCGCATCGATCGTCCTGCCAGACTGACAGTCCCCCAAGCAACTGACGGGGAATCGCCTTTGTCATAAAACCTTACCAAATAGGAGCTTATCAAAGTCGGGCGTGGCCGATTGGCCTGGCACCGACCTTGCTTGAATCTCGCCCGGAATCAGCCTTGCGCGCGATGTGCGCGGCGGCTGCGAAAGGAGTCACAGACATGTCCAAGATCATCGGCATCGACTTGGGAACGACCAACTCGGTGGTTTCGATCATGGAAGGCGACCAGCCGAAGGTCCTGACCAATGCACAGGGCTCTCGCCTGACGCCATCTGTGGTAGGGTTCACGGACAAGAGCGAGCGGCTCGTCGGCCAGATCGCCAAGCATCAGCAGGTAACCAACCCCAAGAACACAGTCTTCTCAATCAAGCGGTTCATGGGACGGCGGCACAACGAGGTGGCCACGGAAGAGAAGGCCGTCCCCTACGAGATCGTCGGAGGGCCCGAAGAGCTCGTCAAAGTCAACGTGCGCAGCAAGTCGTACACGCCGCCCGAGATCTCCGCAATGATCCTTCAGGATCTTCGCAAGACGGCGGAGGACTACCTCGGCGAGAAGGTTGAACGAGCGGTCATCACCGTGCCGGCATACTTCTACGACTCTCATCGGCAGGCCACCAAGGACGCCGGTGAGATCGCGGGGCTCAAGGTGGAGCGCATCATCAACGAGCCGACGGCCGCTTCACTGGCCTACGGGCTGGAAAAGAAGAAAAACGAGAAGATCGCCGTCTTCGACCTGGGCGGCGGGACGTTTGACATCTCCATCCTCGACATCGGCGACAACGTCTTTGAGGTGCTCAGCACGAACGGCGATACCCACCTCGGCGGGGACGACTACGACGAAGTCCTGATCAACCACGTGGCCGAGGAGTTCCGAAAGCAGGAGGGCATTGACCTGCGCAAGGACGCGATGGCACTGCAGCGGCTGAAGGAAGCGTGCGAGAAGGCCAAGTGCGAGCTGTCCACCACGCAGGAGACCACGATCAACCTCCCGTTCATCACCGCCGATCAGACCGGGCCGAAGCACCTGCAGATGACCCTGACGCGCAGCAAGTTCGAAGCGCTCACCGACCATCTGACCGAGCGGACCCGCGGGCCGGTGATGCGGGCGCTCCAGGACGCCAAGCTCAGCCCGAAGGAGGTCGACGAGGTCGTGCTCGTGGGCGGATCGACGCGGACGCCAGCCGTGCAGAAACTCGTCAAGGGGATCTTCGGCAAGGACCCCAACAAGAGCATCAACCCGGACGAGGTGGTGGCGGTCGGCGCTGCGATTCAGGGCGCGGTCCTGGCCGGCGACAAGGACGACATCGTCCTGCTCGACGTGACGCCGCTCTCGCTCGGCGTCGAAACGCTCGGCGGAGTCATGACCAGGCTCATCGATCGCAACACGACCATCCCGACGAGCAAGAGCGAGATCTTCAGCACGGCGGCCGACAGCCAGACCGAGGTCACCATCCACGTGCTACAAGGCGAGCGGGAGATGGCGATCGACAACCGCACGCTCGGTCGGTTCAACCTGACGGGCATCCCGCCGGCGCCGCGAGGCGTGCCGCAGATCGAGGTCTCCTTCGACATCGACGCCAACGGCATCCTGAACGTATCGGCCAAGGACAAGGCCACGGGTAAGGAACAGTCCATACGCATCGAGAGCAGCAGCGGGCTCTCGAAGGAAGAAGTCGAGCGGATGCGTCGGGCGGCTGAGGAGCACGCCGAGGAGGACAAGAAGAAGCGCGAGCTGGTCGATCTCAAGAACCAGGCCGACCAGATGGTCTATCAGACCGAGCGCACGCTGAAAGAGCACGGCGACAAAGTGCCCGCCGACGAGCGCGGCAAGGTCGAGAGCGCTTTGAACCAGCTCAAGGAAGCGGCCAAGGGCGACGACGCCGATACGATCCGCAAGAGCGTGGAGAACCTGGCCACCGCCTCGCAGACGATCGGCAAGATCATGTACGAGGAAGCCGCCAAGCAGGCTCAAGCCGCCGGCGAAGCCAAGGCCGAAAAGCCCGAAGCCAAAGAGGGCGAGCCCGGCAAGAAAGACGACGACGTCATCGACGCCGAGTACGAGGTTAAGGAGTAGCCCCCGCGGATCAGCGTGCGGAAGGGTCGCGGTCCTAACCGAGCCGCTAGCGTGAGCGAGCGGCAAACATCTCAAGAAGACGCGGTCTGAGCCGCGCTGGGGTTCGGAGGCCCCAAACATGACAGGCGGAGTTGCCTGTAACGGGACGTACAGAGAACGACAAGGTACGATTGGCCGGCCACCGCGCCGGCCGATTCCTTCTCCCGCGCGAGTTGCCCTCGCTTCGGGGGAGGGAGCCTTCGTTCACTTCGGTGGCTCGCAAATAGGCAACAAGGACATACTGGAATCCCAAAGGAGGACACGACAATGCAACAGTTCCTGGATGATCTGGCAGAACAGTGGCGAAGTCAGGACCCCACGCACTGGCGTGATGTCATAGCCATTCGCTTCCACCCCGGCGAAACGCAGATGGCAATGCGCTGGCCGCACGGCTGCCAGCTGACGATATGGGAGGCCGAAGCCGCCAAGAACTGGGCGGTCGTTGAAGACCACCATGCCTATCGTCAGACGCGCGTTTGCCAAAAGCATGGGGTCGCAAGAATCCATGTCGTCAGCGGGCAGGAGCTCGACGCTCGGCGCCTGAACCTGCAGGATCTGACCGAAGCCTGATCTCCTCCCGATTTTCGCGTTTACCCGCTGGGCCGCGAATCCGTTCTCGGTCCGCGGCAGTCATCACAATCGGATGGGAATCCCGCGGCGTCAGACAGGACCGAGATAGGAATCACGGTCCAGCGAAGTTCGCCTGGAGATTGGGCGATACGACTCCGCGCCGGAATCTGTCCCCCACGTTTGAAAACGTGGGG
>CAYGAN010000093.1:0-1442 GCA_964347585.1 uncultured Planctomycetales bacterium
TGCAGATGTGGACAACTGCCCGGCTTCCCTATGACCGTCGGTGTCGTCGTGGCCGGGTGGTTCCCTGAGACTACGGGGAAGATGACGTGCCAGATCGGAATCCCTCGCCAGGGCCGACGAGAGCACGCCATGGGACGCGGGGACCTGCGCTGGCTCTGGCCGTGATACTTGGGGCCACGTGCCTCCGATTGTTTGACATCCACGGTTTCGAAGTGGTCAGCCCGTGGGGCGATGCCCGCACAAGCTATTGTCAGCTCGCTGCCAGTCCCCTGAGTACATCGGGACATCCTGTCTTCGATTGCCGAATCCTATATCCCTTGCTGGTCCATGGCTTGAGCCGGTTCCTGAGCTTCAACGGTGCCTTTGTGGTTGGCGCTGGCCTGTCAATTGGCTTGCTCGCCTTCAGCTTGTACCTGCTTTGCGCCCATCTGGGGTACTCCACGTCCACGTCGGTGTTGTGCTCGCTCTTTTTCCTGCTGTCGGCTCCATCTGGGTACATGCATAGGAACATTTACCTGCCCGACGCTCTCGCGCACGCCTTGGCGGTCCTGTCTTTGGTGTGCATCTTACGGAGGGATTGGCTGCTTTATGCGATCTTGACAAGCCTCCTGGTAATGTGTCGGCCGACGTCGGCGATCGTCGTGGCCGGGATCTTCCTGCTGGCGACTGCGCCAATCAGGAGCCCTCGGGACCTGCCGCGCTTTGTGATGGTGCTCGTGCTGAGTCATTTGAGCATGGCGTGCCTGTATCTGTTGAATGTGTACGGTTACGGGCTTTGGATCTCGGAGCTCCATTCGTACGCGCCACGGTCCCATTATGGCCTGAATCGCGACGTCTTCGGCCTTTTTCCGACGAAGATACTGACGACGCACTTCCGTAGCGTCTACGGCTTCCTGTTCCTGTTCCTGTATGCGCTGTTCAGCGTCCCTCGGCTTTCGCGGCCCATTCTGGCGACAAGCTTTGTCCTTCCGGCCGCGATCTATGTCGCCTACCACGTGGCAGACACAGACAGGGTCCTGGCTGCGAGTCTCTTGTTCGTGCTCCCGGCGGCCATGAGCGAGTTCGAGGCGTGGCGACGGGGGCTGGCGCGGCCGATCTACCACTTTGCCGTTGGCGGGCTTCTGCTGTGTTTTGTCCTACGCCCAGCCGAGCCTTGGATTCCGCTCCTGGTGATGTTGGCCGCTCGCATCATCCTGGCGGCCCGTCCCTATTTCGAGCCCTTGCCCTCCGCGGTCGAGCGGGCGCGAACACGCTCCGTGCTGGGCGCTTTCGTTGCCGCAATACTACGCGGAGTAGGCAGTCAGCCATCGTCAGGCGAGCTGGTACCGATTCGACCGCCAAGCCGTCGTTGGCTTGCCACCTTGCTGGGTCTCGTACTCGTTGGATCAGCAGGCCTGTCGATCTGGCGAGCGCTCTACTATGACAAATGTACCAGTCTGGCG
>CAYGAN010000093.1:1452-4848 GCA_964347585.1 uncultured Planctomycetales bacterium
CTATCACCGGCAAGGATCTGTCCGAGTTCGTATCCCGGTCAAGGGGGGACTTAGCCACCATAGAAGGAAGCGACCTGCTGATTCAGTGCTCGGGCCGGATCACCATTACCACGTTTCGACCGTTGCACGACTTCGCAGATCGACTCCACTTCGATCCTACCCGCCTGGTCGCGGTCACGGTGTTGGCTCGGATTGAGAGGGTCCCGCCCCGTCGCAAGTCATCTGCCTTGTACGAGGTCAGATCCCGCGCGCTCAGAGATAGGGTCTTCGCCCTGAAGGTGGCCGGCGTTACGGCATCGTGGACGCCGGCACTTCGCGACGCCGCGGGATCTGACCGACGGATTCGCACCTTTATGCGCCCTGTGCACGGGGCCGGGACGACTGTTCGGGTGCGGTCGGTCACCTTTCATTTGGCGGTCCCTGATTAGCGCGTGCCATTACCTCTCGCCACCACACTTCGCCCCGGTCTGGCCCGACGCGACGGTTTTCCGCCGGCGACTTAACGTACTGCCAAAATGGCAGTCGATGAACGCGTAGTGTTCTGCGACGACTGTGAGAGCCGAGCGAGCTCCAATAAACGGCCTGTGGTAACTTTCTGCAGGTAAAGTGTTTACGCAAGAAGAGAAATTTTCGCGCTTTTCTCAGACCTGCGTTGACACCCCCTGGGCTTTCTGCTATAGTCCGACCGGACTAAACGAAGGGTCAACAGTAGAGACATCACCTCCTGAATAACGGCTGTTTTAGCCGTGGCGCACTTCCGGGCTAGGCTTTGATGACCTGACCCGGAAGTTTTTTTGCCCACTCGGCGTTGTCAACTACCATCGAGTCGGTGATGAGCCCGCAATCGCGAGATTCTTGCAGCGCTGTCGGTGTTTTTGCCGCTGTCGTGGTGAACAACTCGGCGATCTGCCGGGATCACTATAAGTTGGTGGTTGCAACCGAGAGGTTCCCGCCCGCCCGTCCCGGCCAATTCGTGCAGGTTCAATGCAGCGATCCGGAGGCTACGACTACGGCAGCGACGCGAACAGAATGGCAGCCCGGCGCGGGTGTGGGCACGGACTCGGCACTGCTGTCTGGGACTCGGACTGTATTACGGCGGCCCTTCAGCATTGCCGGTCTCCGCGGCGACGAACGGCGGTGCCAGATCGATCTGATCCATCGCGTTGTCGGGCGCGGCACGGCATGGCTGGCGTCGTTGCAGCCTGGCGACCGCGTGAGCTTGCTTGGTCCGTTGGGCAGGCCCTTTTCGGTGTTCCCAAGCAGACCGCTGGCCTACTTGGTGTGCGGGGGCATGGGCGTTGCCCCGATGTTCTGGCTTGCACAGACGCTGAACGAGGCGGGTAAGGAGGTCCATGCGTTTTGCGGTGCGCGGAGCGCGGAGTTGTTGCCTCTGACGCTCGATCGCGGCCCTGGAGTCGATGTGCCGCCGTTGTCATCCGAACTGACGGCGCCCGAATTCGCCGCAAGCCACACGCCGGTTATCCTCGCCACTGACGATGGCACAATCGGGTTCAGGGGTACGGTTGTCGAGGCGCTGATGGAATACCACCGCGCGCGTCCGTTGCCCGCTGAGCAACTCGTCGTGTACGTTTGCGGGCCGGAGGCGATGATGGAGGCCGTGGCGCGCTTCTGCGACCAACATCAGATTGAGTGCCAGGTGTGTTTGGAGCGGCTGATGGCCTGCGGGGTGGGCACGTGCCAATCCTGTGTTGTCCGCGTGCACGACACAACGGCCCCCGACGGATGGCGCTATCAGCTTTGCTGCACGGACGGGCCGGTTTTCGACAGCAAGAGCATCTGTTGGTAACTGGTCGCGCCATCCGGCATGGGTGCGCCGATGCTTATTCGGCCGCATCAACGCTAGGCGGCGGGAGCTGGCGTTGGCAGTGCGGGCACTTTGGCCAGGGGGAAGTGTCCTGCTCGCGGGCTCTGGCTTGATTCCGTAGGAAAAGCCGTCGGCAGTCTTCGTGGGGACATCGCAACGCCGGTCGGGCTGAGGGCTGGCCGCAGACCGGGCAGAGTACTCCCCGCCGATTGGATGCTTTCAGAGCGTCTCGCAGTTCGCCTGGCGCCATGCTGAACTCGTGCCCGCAGTCCGCGTTGGTGCAGAGCAGGTCGATCACGGCCGGTCCGGACGACCGGCCAGAGAATGATCGGTAAGCGATCAGGCTCGTGAGCACCACGAGTCCGATGACTAACGCCACCACAGCAAGCTGCTTCACTGATGTGTTTCTCCCTGGATGCCGTTGTCATAACGCAGAATGGGCTTGGCCGGCGCCCTACGGGGCAGGCGGAGTAGGATGCGGCCGATGGTCGTTGTTCCATCGGCATCGCATCGCCGTGGTCAAGTCCGGCTCGATCAGCCACTTCTGCAGGTACCAGGTCACGTGTGCATCCACGAACAGGACGTTGGCCCCGTCCAGATGCCGATTGCCCGGCCACTCGGCCTCCGCGAGAAAATCGTCCGCGGGATCGATGGCACCGTCCCACTGGAAGTCAGGCGTGTTATCGGCGACGGCGATCATGTCTTGGGGTACCAGGACGCGGTCCTCCGGGAGCTCGCCCCACCATTCGTGGCCGGCGTGTGCTCCGAGGCCCAGGAAGGTCTGTGTACCATTCTGCCACGATTCCCACGTGCCCCAATCGTTGTAGCCGTAGGCGAAGGGGGAAGCACCTGCGTCAAGCGGGTCCTGACCATTCCACTCCGTCCACTCTGGGGCAGAGGGACAATTAAACAGATCTGCCGCGCCACGCGCGTGCTTTAGCAGCCGCGCCGGCCAGAGCATTTCAAAGAAACCGTACGTCGTGTGATGCGCCGGAAAGAAACCTTCGTCGCGCACGTAGAGGTTCAGGGCGATGCCAATCTGATGAAGGTGCCCGGCGCACACAGTCTTGTTCGCCAGCTCCCGTGCTTTAGCGAGACTCGGCAAGAGAATAGAAACAAGCAGCGCGATGATGGCGATGACCACAAGGAGTTCGATCAGGGTGAAGGCGTGGCTGCTCCTGCCTGATGGGATCGATACGCTTGTTCGCCTACCGCACGGCATCGAGGCCCTTCTCCCAAAGGATATTATGGGCAGTGTAGTGTCCGATTCAACACGGTGAGGAACAACACGCTGAGGAACAACGCCAAAGAGTAAGCGGCCTCTGATCGGTGACCGGGGAAGTGGCGAGGATGACCAGACCGGTCCAGGCGGTTGGATGGCTTTCGTACCGTCGACGGGCCCGGCCCGCACGTGCCGCCTGTGTGGCCAAGGTGTTCTACCAGGATGTGGGCAGCTGGCCCCACTTGAGTTTGGTGATCAACGTGTGCCAAGGCGTTCGATCAATTTGGTCGAAGGCGTTGTCGACAAGGGCATCTAATCAACGTCAACGTGGACAAAGGTGTTGAGCCAG
>CAYGAN010000093.1:4858-15822 GCA_964347585.1 uncultured Planctomycetales bacterium
CCGCCGGGGGCGGCCGGGACGGATTGCGCACGAGTTTGAAGGTTTCTGAGGACCGCTTGACCGTGAGCCTTTGGTCGCTGCGAAGCGGCAACGAGACTTGCCCATCGAGGCTGACGGTGGTGCCCTCGTTGACGTGCTTGGCGGAGACTTCAATCACCGAGTTGGCCTCTACGACGAGCGGACGGTGGGTAAGCGAATGAGGGCAAACAGGTGTGAGGACGATGGCTTGAACGGTGGCTTGAAGGATGGGCCCGCCCGCGGACATGTTGTGGGCGGTCGAGCCGCTCGGCGTGGCAATCACCAGCCCGTCCCCGGCGACATCGGTAAGATGCTGTCCATCGACTGCGACCGCCAGTTCGATCATTCGGTAGGGCGGGCCGGCCTGAATGACGCAATCATTGACAGCCAGCCCGCGGAACGCCGCGCCTTCGTCGCGCGTGACGGCGGCTTGGAGCATCATGCGCTCGCTGATGGCGTGGTCGTCGGCGAGCAGTCGATCAAACTGGCGTTTTAGCTCTTCGATGGAGAACTCGGCAAGGAAGCCCAGCTTGCCGATGTTCACGCCAGCCAGGGGTACCTGCTGCTTGGCCAACGAGCGAGCGATGCTTAGTAATGTTCCGTCACCGCCTAGCACAATGACCAAGTCGGCGCGAGTGGCTGCGGTGCCGTCGGCGTCGTACGTCAGTGCTGATCCGACGACGTCGGTTCGTTCCGCCACCCACGCACAAAGCTTCTCAACATGGTCGCGGATGTGCGGCTTGTCGGGGTTGCCTATAATGAAAACGCGCTTCTTAGGCATACTCGGGTCTCTCGAACAGACGAGGCAAGCGGCATTATAACGCCTGAGTCACGCGATTCGCCAACGCTGCCGGTGGGTCTTTGCACTTGTGACCGGTTCGGACCGGTCACGAAACGGCTGCTCTCGTCGGCCTCTCGCGATAGGGTGCCTTGATCCCGGCGAAGCGATCAGCGAACCTGGCGCCATCTTGAGCGTACCACAAGCAAGTGCAAGAAGGAGCCAGGAGCGGGAACACTACCTCCTAAGCCAAGAGCCGCGTTACCGAGCGCGCCACAGGTGCCTCAGGCTGGTCCGTGCCGGATGATCAGTGACGACAATCGTGGCTGGCCCGGGTGTGTACACGGCAGAACGTGATTGCAGGCAGCCGCTGCCTTCCACGGTCGTTCACGTGCACACCCGGGCTCGTGCGCGGATGACGCGGCCCGCTCCGCGTAGCAGGCGATCAGATCGCATCATTGTCGCCGCCCCACAGCACGGTGATCGGGCCAGCGCGTGGGCTGATCCCGCTGACGTGCTCGACACCGTGCTGCGACCCCTGACTGACACCCCAGGCCGAGCCCGGCGCAGTTAACCGTATCGGACCCAGCCGCTGACCATCCCTTGGCCGTCACTGTTGCCATCGCAGCGTGACTGCTCCAAGCAAGCCCGCCGGTTTGAATCGATACTCCTGGACCCATCGCTTCCTTTCAAAGAAGGTATGCGGGCCAATGCACTGGATGTCATCCTCGCCGGCCACGTGATGCGGGCCGAGGAAGTTGCGGAGGCTGTTGGCTACCACCAGGTCGATTCGGTTGCTGCCTGCATGAGCGTGGTCGCTGATCTCGAGTTGATAGGGCGGCCACAGCATCGTGCCACAATTACAGCCGTTCACGACCACGCGGAGAGCGCTGCGGAAGCTGTCGCACGTCAGCCAGACACGGCCGGCTTTGTCAGGAATGTCGCACTGTAGCTGATATGTAACGCTTCCGGCGTAGAAGCACAGCCCCTGGTCGACCCACGATCCCACGCGCAGCCGAGACGGCAGCTCGCAGACTCGGCAGGTGCCGCCCGCGTGGTACACGCCGAACCGCCCGAGGACGTAGAAGGGCTCAATCTCAAGGCCTTGGTCACATCGAAATGATACCTCCAGCCGGTTCATGCCCCGCCGCAGGCCGCCAGGCAATGCGATCTTTCGAAAAGCCGTGTCGATGAACCAGCCCGCTCGGCTAGCCGGGGGCACCGACCGGCCGTTGAAAGACACGTTGAAGCGCTCTGGGGTCTCGCCTAACAACGTGGCCTCCCTGATCGGCTGGTCGCTATGGAACTCAAAGATGAGCTTCCCGGGCGTGCCGTGCGCGGCATGTGCAATGCGTTGCCCAGCTTCGATCGTGGGAATCAGGTCGGTGGGTTGCCCGTCGAGAATAAGACGGCCGCGGTCGAGAATTAATGCGTTCGGGCAGTCCAGGTGATAGTCAAGCTCGTCGCCGTGCCCACACAAGGCCATCTTGCGTGTCGGATGTTGCTCGGCCGCACGCACCTGCGCCTCCGGGGCGAACACGATCAGGAAGGACGTGCCGTAGCAGAAGCTCAGACGCAGTTGGCAGACGTCGCCGGTCCGCACGTGCGGGATCGAACAGCTCTGACCGGCAGCAGAGTTCCAGATTTCGGGTGTGCCCGGGGCGCGCAGCCGCGCCGTCACTTCGAAAGACTCCTTCGCGCCGCTGGCAAGGAAGAAGATGTGCGTATCGCCGTCAACGCGGTGCATCGCCACCACCTCGCGATGCAGGCCGTCGAGCGACTCCAATATGATCGGCGGATCGGCAGCAGCACTGACTCGCTCGGTAAGTGTCCGCTCGAATCCCGGAGCGTCCCATCGGCCGAGCTTAACGGTCCTGGCGACCAGCTTTACGATCCGCGAGGACTCTACCGCGTCCACGTGTTCCGGGTATGGCTCGATACTGAAGGTCTTGCCGCCGGCACCGACGAACTGTTCGAGCAGCGCAACGGTCGAGCTGCGCCAGGTAAGACTATGGGGTATGATGACAACGTCGTATCTGCCTCGGCCGATAAGCAACTGTTGGCCCTCGATTCGCCCGAATTCAGCCATAAGTGCCTCGTTGCCGAAGTCGAAATCGATTTGATGGGCCAGGAGATGCTGGACGACAGCCTTGAGGGCCTCGTTGAGGACGTCGTTAGGCCAGGGATGGCCGGCCACGTCGTGCGTTGCGAAGAAGCTCTCCAGTGGGTGAAGCACGAGCACGTTCACTTGTCTGAGCCCGCGTGTGAGCACGTACCCCAGTCGGCTGAAGTGCGCGCCGAGATCGGCACTCAGCTGCCACCAGGGTTGCTGGAATGACAGCGACGGCGGGTAGTCTCTCTTACGATACCCGCGAAGTGTGTAGTGAAAGGCGTGCTGGCATAGGAGATTCACGCCCAGCGCGTACATCCAGTCGCCCATCCATTTCTGTTCGAGGATTCCGAAGTCCCAGCCGCCGCCGGCGAACGTCTCGCACAGGACCCGTTCCTTGCCGAGCTGGTGGGCAACGGTGGCTGCTTGCTTGACCAACACGCGCGATGACGTCCAGAACTCGAAGAGATCGAGATTCTTGCCCAGATGGTCGATGCCGGGCGCTTGCTGGTACCGGTAGTGTTGGAACGGATCGCCAATGGTCTGCGTCGCCGCGCGCGGAGACTCCTCGAGGATGTAGTGTCCGGTGAATACCAGGTCGTGCTTCCGGCACCATTCGGCCAGAGGTCTGGAGTAGTTCTTCGCGAACAACTCCGCCAGGCACGAGTAGTAGCACCATCTCGCGCGGAAGTGATCGCCGAGGCCGTAGGCAATGTCCGGCAGGACATCGGTCAATGGGCGCCCGTATCGGGCGAGGAACGCGTCCGACAGCACGTCTGACCATGGCAGGCGCACATCGTTCTTGTTCCAGTCGAGCTCGTGGTACGAAGGTTCATCAGTGAACACGCCGGGCACGACGGTGCCGAAATAGCGGCCGATCTGGTCCTTGTAGGCCTCGTAGATCTTCTCGATAAATGCGGCCACGACCTTGGGATCGAGGATATCGACGTATCCGTCGGCGTAGCACTCTGGGCAGAAGAAGCGACGGTAGCGATGTAGTTCCTTGCTGAAGCAAATGATCGTACCACTGTTCAACCCTTTGATGGCAAGCCTGCCGTCGGTGAGTCTATCTGGGTCCACGGGGGCGACCCGGGTGAACCTGCCGTCGGACTGTTCGGCGGTAAAGACCGCCAGGATGCCGTCCATGACGGGCAGGTCGATCGTTTCCTGAGAGGGATCAATGGCGATCTGATGAGCCAGGGCATACTTCTGTAAGTAGTCCTCGCCGAGTCCGTTCACCGCGCCGCCGCCGAATCCGCTGGGCCAGCCGTCTTCGTCGTAGATCCAAGCTCCCATACCGAGTTGTGCCGCTTCGTCCACGCACGCCCGGATGCATTCCATCCATCGTTCGGACATGTACGGTGTGACGCGGCCCATGCGCGCGTGCATGTAGAACCCGCCCATGTTCCTGGCGTGCATTTCGCCGATCTGGCGGCGCAGTTCCGTCGGAGACATCTCGTCATTCCAGAACCAGAACGGCGCTGGCATGAACTCGCATCGGAGCCTGGCGAACTCTTCCTTCAGCGGCATTTCGTGAGTCCTCACAGACGGACGTCCGAGGTCCGCGACCGCTATTCTACGCAGGATAAAGCAACAACCACAGGCGAAGACAGCCAGCGCCTACACAAGAGCCGGTCAGGCTGACCCGTCGCCTAGCTGGTCGGGCAGGGCTCTGATCGTCCGTGACCATCCGTCGCCGAGTCTATTCCGCAGGAGGATTCGGGTGGACGACGACCTTGACTGCGTTGGGGTCGAACGCACGCCCGAAGGCCGTCGGAAAATCCCGCAGCGCATACCGCTCCGTAATCAGCCGTGCGAGTTCGAGACGCGGCAGCAGTCTCAGAGCCTGGATAAAGTTGGCCCTCCGCTGGCCGCGCACGCCGATCAAAGTAATCTCGCCGAACAACAGCTGATTGGGGATGATCTGTGTAGGTGGGCGCTGCGAGACGAGTATGATCTTTCCCCCCAACCGCGTGAGATGCAGCGCCAGTTGCGGGAAGGTCGGCGCCTCGCCGCCGGCGGCCTCGACGACCACGTCGAAGCCGGCCTGATTTCGTTTGGTCATGGTCGGTGTGCGGATAGCCCTGTCGGCGCCGCCTCGTCGTGCCAGGCGGAGCTTTGAAGCCACCACGTCCATGGCCGTCACATGCCCCAGCTTCTTGAGCTTCAGCACGCGCACAAGGCACTGACCGATTGTGCCGGCGCCAATCACGGCGACGCGGTCAGACTTTCGGATATCCGCTAACTCGAGCGTGTGCAGGGCGACCGCGACGGGATCGGTGAGCGTCGACACGGGCCAGGAGACGCGTCGCGGCTTTGGCAGGAGGTTCTTGATCGGGGCACGGACGAATTCCGCGAACGCCCCCTCCGGTTGATGCTTTCCGCGGCATCCGATCACCACGAAGCGGTCACAAAAGTGATCGTCGCCACGCCGACAGGCCGGACATGATCCGCATCGTATGCCCGGATCGATCACGACTTCTGCACCGACGGCCTGCTCGCCCGAGCGGCTCGTGTCCGGGTGGACCTTCTCGACGATGCCGGCGGCTTCATGGCCCGGTGTCTTGGGGTGACGCGGGGGCGTAACGCAGTCGTGTTTGTCGCTGCCGCAGATCCCACACGCCATTACGCGGACCAGAGCCTCCCCTCGACGGATTGCCGGACGAGGCTTGGCGATCAGTTCGAACTGATGGGCACCTTTGTGAAGCGCGGCGAGCATATGACCTCATCCCTCTGGCTGATCGGTCTTGCGTTTGACGACCACGGCATCTCCGCTGGCAGAGCACCGTCCGGCGGCGGTTCTGTCGTATCGCAGGTTGATTACGGCGTTGGCCCCTTTGAGTGACGCGGAGGCCTTGAGTCCTTCAATGGCCTCCTCCGGCGTGCGGAATCCTTCGACGAAGACGGCCTCCACTTGTTGGACGATGTCGTATCCGGCGACGCGCTCGGTGCTGGAGGTCGAGATGATCTTCTCAGCCTGCAGACGGCGCTCCCTGGCCAGCTCCGGCGACACGCCCGCGTATTTCTGGAGCTTGGGATGCAGCTTCGGCGGCTTACGGCGTCGGCGCGCACGGCGAATTGATCGGAGGATGACCAGCAGCACGAGCAGGACAGATCCCACAACGATGACGTGCGTGGCCTTAAGCGATTCAAGCAGATCGGCGATCATTGCTCTGCCTTTCGGGCGCCGGAAGCTACTTGACGTCCGCGATACACCGTTCCACGCCAGTTGGTGGCACTACGGCCCGTGACCTTGAGCATGGCGTTACCCAGCATGCCGAGAACAAACAGCGCTCCGACGATGTAGGCTGGCGCGTACCGGACGTCGGCCTGGCTGAGCCGGTAGTACCGGACGATGACGCTCTGTTGGACCATGATGACCGCAGTGGCCATCAGGGCGATCAGTCGCCATTCTTCCGCGACACTCCAACCCCGAGCCGCCACGATCGCCCAACCGACGATCATGCTCACGAAGGGCAGCACGCCCATGACAAGCATCACCGCGGCCGAGATCGCCAGGCGACGAAGCGTCCCGAAGCACCCGTAGAATATTCGGCTCCACCCGCGCCAGATATCGCCGAGTCGTGAGTACATCCTGGTCTGGTACAGGTCGCGGTTCTGAACTACGTACAGTCGCAGGCCAGCCTGCTTGGCGAGTCTCGCCATGTGCATGTCTTCGTTGACTTCCGTCTTGACTTTCTCGTGCCCGCCGATTCGTTCGTAGGCTTCGCGGGTCATCAGCATGAATGCGCCGTTCGCGTACGCCGTACTGGATCGCGGGTCGTTGACCCTTCCGGGCCGGAACCAGAAGACAAGCATGCCGCCGCAAACCGGTTGGATCATTCGCTCCCATACGCCGTGCGTTTCGAGTACGGGCAGGACGGAGAGAAAGTCAATGCGGTTGGCGGCCGCGTGCCGCATCGCCATCGACAGCGTACGCACAGACGTTTGCCGACAGTCCGCGTCGATAAAGCACAGCCACTGGCCCGCAGCTCGCCGGGCACCCTCGCGCATGGCGTTGTTCTTGCCGAACCATCCGTCGCGCAGAGCCTTGACGTGGACGACGGTCAGCTTGCCGTCCTCGGCAGCGATGGTATCGAGTATCTGGCCGGTGCGGTCGCGGCTGCGGTCGTTGATCGCGACAACTTCAAAGCTGGGATAGTCCTGGGCGAGAACGCTACGGACGCACGTTTCGATGTTCTCCTGCTCGTCCTTCGCAGCGACGAGCACCGAGATCATGGGCGCGTCGGGGGGCGGCCCGTCGTACGAATCGGATGCCAGCGGCGAATCGTGCCGGCGCGCGCGTCGCAACGCAACGTGCCGAACCGACCATGCCAATCCGATCAATGCCAGCACGGTCAGCCAGATGATCCATCCGATGCTCATAGCACAGATTCTCGGCGGAAACTGCGCCGCGGCCACGCGGCACCGAATTATGTCGGAATACTGTCGGCGCAGCAACAAGGATAGAATAAGCCCGTTGAGCCGGCGTCCCGTGCGCCGACTGCGGATGAGCGGGAGCGTGACATGGCGGTGCGATTGCTGCTCGTCTTCAGCTGCGCAGTGACGTGGGTTGTTGCCTCGCGGACCGGGCCAGGCGAGCCCACGGTACCTGCCTCGCTACCGGCATCTGTTCCGGCCAGCCCGCTGGATTTGCTGGCTCGTGCCGACGCATTATTCATGCGCGGAGCCTACGCGGAGGCGCAGCGGGAGTATCGAGTTCTACTGGGCCGCGAGAAAGTGGCAGTCCGTGCTGCCGTCGGGCTGGCCCGATGCGCGGAGCAGACGGGTGGTTATCCGCGGGCCGTCGAGACGCTGCGACTGGTTGCCGGCCCCGGCCGCAAATCACCCGGGTGGCAAGAAAGTATTGCGTCCCTGCTCCAGCGGCTGGGTCAGTACTCTCAAGCGATTGACCACTGCCGAGCAGCTCTGGCGATCAACGAGGCCCACTTTGCGGCGCGACTGCGGCTCGGCGAGCTCTATCAGATCGTCGGAAAGAAACAGGACGCGATCGAGGCTTACCGCTGGTTCGATTCGTTGCTGCGCACTCGGCGGCGGCTGCCGGCCTTGCCTGCCGACATCACCTGCGCCGGACGGGGTTTCTACCGCTTCTCGGTGCTCGCCAGGCACCCGAACTTGAACCGACGCGTTCGATACGTGCTTCACGAGATCTTCCAACCGACCTATGAGCGAGTCGCTCGCAACTACTGGCCGGCCCGGCTGGCTGCGGCGGAGCTCCTGCTGGAAAAATACAACCTCGAAGAGGCTGACGAAGACTTTCGCGCGGCCCTGACGATCAACAAGAATCTGCCCGAAGCCAACGTCGGTCTGGGTGCAATCGCGCTGGAGCGCTGGCAGTTCGATCGCGTCGAAGCGCACGCTACAGCCGCTCTGGCGATCAATCCAGATTGCGTGCCGGCCATCAACCTACTGGCTCTGCTCCGGATGACCGAGCGCCGATATGGCCGCGCGCTGAACGAATGTCGTAGAGCCCTCAAGGTCAATCCAAACGATATCGACGCGCTGTCGATCTCCGCGGCGGCACATCTTGTCCTGCGCAACATCGATGCGGTCGAGGAGTTCCAGAGCCGCATCGGGCGGATCAATCCGTGCTGCGGGCGCATGCACTACATCCTCGGCGAGTGGCTTGCGGCGAGGCGGCAGTTCGCTGAGGCGGAGGACCGTTATCGAAAGGCCATCGAGTGTGCGCCCGAACGGGCCAACCCCCGCACGGCGCTGGGCATGATGTATATGCAATGGGGGTATGAGGCTAAGGCCAGAATCGAGCTCGACAAGGCCTGGGCGCTCGACAACTTCAACGCCCGCACCTACAACACGCTGAACCTGCTCGACGCCCTTGAACGCTTCGACCGGCGGGTAAGTGACCACTTCACGCTGAAGTACGAGGCCGGTCGTGATCGTGTGATCGCACCGTACTTCAGTGAGTACCTCGAGGCCATCTATCAGAGCATATGCGACCGGTATCAACACCAGCCGCCGGCAAAGACGATCGTCGAAGTCTTCCCCTCGCATCGCGAGTTGGCGATTCGCATCACCGCCAAGCCGTGGATCCACACCGTTGGTGCGTGCACCGGCCGCGTGATCGCGATGGACGCACCGCGCCGCGAAACGGCCGGCCGGGCGTTTAACTGGACCCACGTGCTGCGCCACGAACTCACCCATACCGTCACGCTGTCAGCCAGCCGTAACCGCATTCCGCACTGGTTCACGGAGGGCTTGGCGGTTTGGCAGGAACAAAGCCCTCGGAGCTGGGCGTGGATCAAGCTGCTGACCGTTGCGGTCAGGCGGGGCCGGCTATTCGATCTTGAATCCATCGACTGGGGCTTCGTCCGCCCCGGACGACCTCACGAGCGGTGGCTCGCCTATGCCCAGAGCGAATGGATGTGTGAATACATCATCGACAGGTACGGCCGCGAGGTGATCAATCGCATGATCAAACTGTTCGCCGAGGGCAAGGGCCAGGAGGAGGCGTTCGGGACGGTCGTCGGCGTTAGCACGCGCCGGTTCATCGCGGATTTCAAGACGTGGGCGATCGGGCAAGTGCAGAGCTGGGGACTGCGCACGGACCCAATCGAAAACACTATCAAGCTTCGCGCAATGCTGCTGCTAAGACCTTCGGATGCTCGCCTGCATGCCCGCTTGGCCGAAGCATGGTACTTCGAAGGCGATCTCGACGCTGCTCAACAGAGCGCCTTGCGGGCGCTTGAACTGGATGAAAACCAGATCCGGGCCCTGAGGATTGGCGCCATCGCCTTGACCACAAGAGCACGTCGCATCAAGGACGCAGCCCAGCGCGATGAGCTGTATCAGCGGGCTGGCGGGCTCCTGCAGCGGCTTATCGGACTCAACCCCCAGAGTCGCGTAGCCGCTAAGTTGCTGGCCGAGGGCGGTCTTAGGCGGGACGATCACGATCAGGCCGTCCGCTGGTATCAGAAACTCAAGGAGCTGTGTCCGCTGGATCCGGCCAGCTATGAGCATCTGGCAGAGGTTTACCTCAATCGCGGCGAATCAGCCGAGGCCCTCCCGGAGCTGATCGGGCTTTGGGCCCGGCAGCAGGACGATCCGGGGCTGCCACGGCAAATCGGGGCCATCTGCGAATCGCAAGCCGACGCCGGCGGAGCTGCCTTGTGGTACGAGCGCTCGATCCAGATCGATCCGTACTTGGAAGCCTCACACCAGGACCTGGCCCGCGTCTGTGCAAGGATCGACGATCTTCAGCGGGCGGTCAGGGAGTATCAAGCCCTTTGTATGCTCGCCCCCGATCGGGCCGAGCATTTCGCTCAACTGGCCTTCACACTTAATAAGATGGACCGACCCGACGACGCCCGAGCCGCAGCCGCCAGGGCTGTCGAGTTGGACCCGGATTCGCCGGCCAAGGTCTTGCTTGGCTCGCGGTAATACGGTATGCGCAACAGTTGCTAAGTAGTTGCTAAGTTGCCTGCGGCGCGCTGATAGGCTTTGACAAATCTGCTCGGAGCAGGAGGTGGGCGAGCCTAAGTATGCATGTTCGCGAGTTCCAGCAACTGATTGATAAGATGTATTCGCACAAGGACCGCCGGCGCGGCTCGGCCGGGACGTTCCTCTGGCTCGTGGAGGAGATCGGCGAGCTGGCCGGCGCGATCGCCGAGGGAAGCGCCGCCAGGAAAGCTGACGAATTCGCCGACGTGCTGGCGTGGCTGGCGACCCTGGCCAACGTGGAAGGCATCGATCTGGACAAGGCCGTTCAGGACAAGTACGGCTCGGGCTGCCCCGGCTGCGGCAAAGCCGTTTGCGTCTGTGAAGAGAAGCCGTAGCTCCTCGCGGATTCCGGCATCCCCCGGTCAACCGACTCACTGACCGAACCGCATGGTGGCGCCTGCGCTGGGCGGCCCCAGGACCGGCACGTGACTTCCGAAACGTTCTCTCAGCATCCGTACCGATGTAGATTGGATTGGGGCCCGTGCGGTTGTCAGCAGGCTGCTGAAAGGGGCAATGTTCTCGTCATCGTCGATACGCTGAGCTTCTCAACGGCGGTCGCGACCGCGGTACATCATGGCG
>CAYGAN010000093.1:15844-16785 GCA_964347585.1 uncultured Planctomycetales bacterium
TCTCTGTCACCGCTAACCTACCTTGGCCTGGAACCGGGAACGCGGATCACGCTGTCGGGCCCGAATGGTGCGGCGTGTTGCCGGTACGGCCGACGGGTGCCGCACCTGTTCGTGAGCGCGTTGGTCAATGCCGAGCCGGTCGCCGTTGCGGTTTCGCAACTGCTCGACGCGACGGACTTGGCCGCGACGGTCATCGCGTGTGGGGAGCGGCGGCGGCAGAGCGGCGGGGACGGTGAGATGCGGGTGGCGGTCGAGGACTACCTTGGTGCTGGGGCTATCCTGTCGTATCTGACACACGCCAAGTCGCCCGAGGCACGGGTGTGCGAGGGTGCCTTCCTGCAGGCCCGAAGCGATCTGGAGGAAATCGTGCGGGAGTGCGGGAGCGGGCGAGAACTCCGCAAGGCAGGTTTCGACGCCGACGTCAAGCACGCAGCACGGTTGAACTTGTACGATTCCGTGCCCGTGATGCGCGGTGAGCGCCTTGAGAAGCTGGCTTGAAGCGTGCGCTCGCAAGCACCGGAGCGCAAGTCAGCGGCGGGCCGGGTGGGAGCTGGCCTAGCCTACGCGGCCGCGTGGCAGGTCAGCTTTACGCCTGCGAAAGTGTCGTTTGGTACGCTGGGCTCCACGGGTGTACCATCTAATGAGCCGGCGGGCAGGCATCCCGTCCCGAGATGGATTTTCGCGATTTTCCATGGCGCAAAACCGAGGTCCGTGCGTCTATCCTCAGAAGAGTGGAAGTTGACGTTGAGCTAACGGACGCAGAGGCGGCCGCTGAGGCAGGCCGCGGCGATGCCGATGCCTTCATGGTGTTGGTGAACAGATACCGTACGCCCTTGATCGGATACATCTACAGCCTGACGGGCGCCCGCGATGAGGCGGAGGAATTGGCTCAGGAGGTGTTCTGCCGTGCCTGGCAGCGGATCCCAACGCTCCGGCAGCCG
>CAYGAN010000094.1:0-16732 GCA_964347585.1 uncultured Planctomycetales bacterium
ATCTCGGCCAGAAGTAGCAACGCGTCCTGCTCGCCGAGCGGGAAGATCATGTAGTCGAGCGGGGCAAGTTTGAACTGCTGGTCGGACAGGAGCGAGTCGAATCCGCCCGTCGAGTCCATGACCGCCGTCGTGTCGGCGACATGGTTGAGCCCGAGCAGATGGGCGGCCTCATGACTGGCCACGTTGGCAATAGCTGTGGCGATCTCGTCGTGGCTTGGCTCGTCGCCACCACGCGCCACACCGGTCCCGAACGTCTCGGTGAAGACAATGGCTGCGTCGGCCGGGTCGCTGTTGTAGTGGTCGATCTGTTGGGCGATGCCGTACGCGTCCTCGCTCTCAGCCCCGAAGAACACGCTCGAGAACGTCCCGGGAGCCGGCGGCTCGTCTTCGTCCGTGTTCAGGACCAAGACCTCGAAAGGCTCGAAGTCCTGTTCGACGAGTTCGATGATCCTGGCCTTGATCTCGTCCGTCTTGTCGGCGTATGCCCGGTCGATCTGACCGGCGTCGAAGGGCCCGACCGTGAACGTCCCGGTCGAGGGGATCATCACCGTGCCGCCGTCGAAGTCGAGCAGGAGAATCTGCGGCCGCGGCGGGGGCACCGGTCCGTCGCGGGTCACGACGACCGTGATCGTGTAGAAGCCGACGCCGGGTGCGAAGGCCGAGCTCGTGATGCCCAAGTAGTAGTTGCTGCTCGAGTGGCGAATGACTTCATCGACGTAGGGGTCGAGCAGGCGGGCGGCCAAGTCCTCGTCATCGTTGTCGATGAATAGCCTTCCGTCAGCGTCGAAGATCGCGATCGTGGCGTCGAGTTCGGAGGTCGGCGTGTCCACGTCCACAATGACGCGATCGCCGGGACTCATGGGTCCCAGATCGTACACGTCAACGTCTTCGGCAATCCTGATCCTGCCCAGCAGGTGCGCCGCACCGTCGGCATCGTAGAGGGCCTTGATGGCGTCCTCGAATGTATCGTTGGGCTCGCCGCGGACCTTGTCGGTGCCGACCGGCAGCTTCACGTCACGATTCCCGTCCTCGACGCAGCCGCCGAGCCAACAGCTACACAGCATCGCGAGCCTCACGCTACGTAGCGACCACGACCAGCCAGCCACACGCGCAGCCTTCGGCTCCGGGGGTTCTCTGCGAGGATGTCGATGCACGGGACTACTCCGGTGTCTCGGCGGCACAATCGTGTATTGGATTGCGGCGCGCGCCGCTTCACGCCTCAGTCATCGCGAATCCGCGACGCAGCAACAGTTCAGTCTAAACGGCGGCAGCCGGCGTAGGCTGGGACGCAACGGGCGCAGGCTCGCGCGCCAACGGGACAGGGGCAGCGTGCAGTTCTTCCCCGAACCGCACGAGTCGAGCACTGTTAAAAACGACCATCGCCGAGGCTACAGTGTGCAAGACGGCCGCCAGCATCGGCGGCAGATGCCCCAGGCCCGCGACCGTCTCGGCGACGACGATGTAGGCCAGCCCAAAGATCAGGTTCTGCCATATCACCGAGGTCGTAGCGCGCGACAGGCGCAGCAGGAAGGGCAGACGCGAAAGATCGCTCGTCATCAGCGCGATGCTGGCCGAGTTGATCGCGATGTCGCTTCCGGCGGCTCCCATCGCAATTCCGAGGTCTCCGGCGGCGAGCGCAGGCGCGTCGTTTACACCGTCGCCCACCACAGCCACGCGGTGCCCACGACGTTTGAGGTCATCCACCAGCTCGAGCTTCTGACCCGGGAGGACCTCAGCCTGCACGTCGGAGCAGCCCATCTCGTTGCCGACGCGGCGCGCCACCGACCAGCGATCCCCGGTAACCATGGTCAATTGACGAACGCCCAGACCGCGCAGCGCGTCAATGGCCTGGCGGGCCTCCGGGCGCGTGCGGTCTTCCAGGCCGATCCAGCCGATGCACTTGTCGTTGCGCGTCACATAGAGCATGCTTAGTCCTTCGGCCTCCTGAAAATCCGGTGTGGACGTAATGCTCATGTCGGCGCCTCGCTGTGCCAGCCAGGCTTGGCGGCCGACCATGATCCGGTCCTGCCCCACGCGCGCGCTGACTCCCTGGCCGGAGGCCTCGGTGAACTTTGCCGGCTGGCTCAGCTTCAGTCGGGCCCGGTCCGCCGTCGCGACCACCGCGCGGGCCACCGGGTGTTTGCTTAGCTGTTCCGCCGAAGCTGCAGCATGAAGCAGGTCCGCTCCGTCGATTCCCGGGGCAGGTCTCATTGAGGTGACGGCCAGCTCGCCGGTGGTCAGGGTGCCGGTCTTGTCGAACACGACCGCCGTCAGATTCCGCGCGAACTCAAGATTGATCACGTTCTTGATCAGTATGCCCAATCGCGCGGCGCAGCTCAGGGCTGCAACCATCGCCGTCGGCGTCGCCAACACCAGCGCACACGGGCAGGCCACCACCAGCATCGAGATGGCCCGGTGAATGTCGCTCGTGAAGAACCAGACAATGGCCGCCAGCATCAGGATCGTGGGGGTGTACCAGCCTGCGTACTGATCGATCAGTCGCATGAGCGGCAGCTTGGTCCGCTCGGCGCCGATGATCAGCTTCTGGACGCGCCCGAGCGTACTATCCGCCCCTGCTTTCGTGACGCGGATGTCCAGCGCCCCGGTCAGATTGTTCGTGCCTCCGAACACCTCGTCGCCGATACGCTTGTCAACAGGCATGGACTCGCCGGTGATGTTGGCTTGGTTGACGCTTGATTCGCCGGTCACGATCTCGCCGTCTGCAGGAATGTTGTCTCCCGGGCGAACGCGGATGAGTTGGCCGGGGGCAAGATCCTTGACCTCGACCTGCTCTTCCCGGCCGTCGGACGTGAGCCGACGGGCGGTGGTCGGAGTAAGGCGGATCAGAGACTCGATTGAAGCCCGTGCGCCCAGGGCCGTGCGCGTCTCGATCAGGTTCGAGAGAATCATGAAGAACGCGATCACGCCTGCTTCCTGGTAGCGCTCGACGGCCATAGCGGCCACGATCGCCATCGCCACCAGAACGTCCATGTGCGAGTGGCCGAGATAGAGATGCTTGAGTGCGTGCCAGATCAGTGGTGCTCCCAGTAAGATCGCGCCGATCGCTGCGATGATGTCTGCGTACACGTTCTGCCGCCGGCCGGCTGGGTCAACCGTCGCAGCATCCCGGAACAGCCACAGGGCCAAAAACGAGGCCAGGACCAGCACCCCGCCCATCAACGTGGCGATCAGCAGCGCACTTGCCTTACCCGTCTCAGCCCGCACCGATTCTTGAACGTGACCGTGTACCATACGGATCGATACCTCACAGGCGTATGCATGAATTCAGCAACGCGCCTAACACGCATCTATTACGACCGTTAGAGACAGCAGTTCGCGGACGGCTCGTCTTCACGGTTGAAACATTCTAGCTCCCCGATTCTCTTGCGTACAGGCGCAATGCCCAACCGTGCCGCGGGACCCACGTTCCGTCGGGAATCTTACGGATCATGATTGGCGCAGGGGTAGTGTCTGGCCAGTGGGCGCCGGCCCGCGGTGATAATCCTCGTTGGTCGTCGTGACGCACAGATCACGGACCCAGCCGCCGCAACGAGGATTCCAGAGCGTGTTTGCTTTACTGGGCGCACCGGGTCATGTATCCTTTCGTCCGACCCAGGGCGATGGATCGCGGTCGGGCAGCTCTTTCGCCGGGATCTCCCGCGAGGAGTCCACGGGAGCCTTCCCGTATGGCCAAGCAATTCTCCGTGGTCGTAGTCGGTAGCATCAATATCGACTTGGTGGTCAAAGCGCCGCACGTTCCCGCGCCGGGGCAGACCGTCCTGGGTAGAGACTTCGCAACCATCCCCGGCGGCAAGGGAGCGAATCAGGCGGTGGCCGTGTCGCGCCTGGGCGCGGCGTGCGCCATGGTCGGCAGGGTCGGCGACGACGACTTCGGGCAGCGTTTGCTGACCGGGCTCAGTTCCAACCACGTGGACGTCGCAAACGTGATTGTGACCGAGGGCTCTGCCAGCGGCGTAGCCTTCATCGTGGTGGACGAAATGGCGCAGAACGCCATTTGCGTCGCCAGCGGCGCGAACTACCGCGTCGTGCCAGAGGACCTGGACGCCGTCGAAGGTGTAATCGCCGACGCGCGGGTCTGCCTGCTTCAGTTGGAGCTGCCGATCGATACTGTCGTCCACGCGATTCGCTTGTGTCGCAAGCATGGCGTCGAGACGATCCTGGATACCGCCCCAGCCGTCGCCGATTCACCTCCGGGTCTGTTCGAGGCTGACATCATCACACCGAATGAGGGCGAGGCCGAGATCATCACTGGCGAACCCATCACCACGCATGCTAAAGGTGCCAAGGCAGTCGCGGCCACGCTCGCCAGACTGGGCGCTCGCCAGATCGTGCTCAAGCTTGGGGATCAGGGCGCGATGGTCTTCGATGGGGATCAGTTCGAGCACGTTCAGGCTCATCGCATCAAACCTGTTGATACCACCGCGGCCGGCGACGCATTCACAGGCGCGCTCGCTGTAGCGAGGGCGCGTGGCGAGACTTTGATCGAGGCCGTTCGCTTCGCCAACGCTGCCGGCGCCGTCGCCTGCACGAAGTTTGGCGCTCAGCCATCCATGCCGACTGCCCGGGAAGTAGCTGACCTGCTCGGGGCTTGACAGCTCAGCCTGGCCCGTCTATTCGCCTCTTTCAAATCCTCCACCGTGGCAGCTTTGCCGGCTGGGTGGCTCGCGAGACGTGCCGGGCCGAGACCGCTTGTGCACGTTGCGACGTTGCCGCCTTCTTCGTCGCTTACAACCGGGCTACCATTCAAGACCGTAAACGCCCGGTGTTACCTCGAAGGTGTTGCCTTTAACTTCGACGTCAGTGATTTGACCGTCCCGCTTCTTGTGTGCGGCAACACTCCTGAGTGTAATTCCGGGAATGGCGAGGGTGAACTCATGGGGTTCGTCGCTCAGAACCACCGCTTTCTTTCCCCGACGAGGGTGCCAGGGATCACCGACGACTCTGGCATCCGGGTTGATGGTAAGCTCGGCCATGCACTCGTCGTAGTCAATCTTCAACGTGTAGACACCACTGCCCTTGTAGCAGACGTACGGTGAGTCACCGACGCCCGTCAGGAACGATGGCCTTGTCGGAATCGGAAGCGGCTGCCAGTCTTGAGAAGGCGCCGAGTTCATGTAGATGGTCTTGCCCGAATAGATGCTCACGTCACGGTCGAATGAGACGGCGCAGCGCCCAAAGCACTGATTCGTTCCCGCTTTAGGATATGTCGATCCGCGAGGCAGTTCGTGGAAGACCCGTCCACCTATGGAAAAGCTGACCGCCTTGCCGGGGGTGTAATACCAGTTCAGGTAGTGTGCGTCCCAGTCAAGATTCCACGCCGCGGTCACGTGTGAGTCATACTGGAACATACAGCATATCTGTGCGCCCATGTTGCGGAAGCGCCTGGCGAATGCCGGGTAGAGGTAGGAGCCGAACGTCTTGATGCCGTCGAACTCGTACACGAGCCTCGCCTTTGCGTTGAGCTTTACATCAAGCGCGCTATTGCTCGCCCAGGGCAGGTAGTTGACTCCGTCGCCGACCGTGTTGAAATCCCCCGCGTAAACGCCCGTGGTGACGGCCTCACATGGGGAATCCGCGATCGCGGAGACCAGATCCTCTTGGCCCTCAGCTTGGAACAACGCACACGCTACCGGCTGCATGGCGCCCGTCCCGCGAATCGCCGCGTGCATCGTGCCCAGGTAGTCTCGTACCAGAGAATATCGAAAGAGCGAGAAAAAGCGCTTTTCGTCTCGCACTCCGTTAGAGGCGCACCACACGCGCCACCTCCGTAGGAGCCGTTCCTTGAATGGACCCATGAAGTCTGTGCTCGTTTCGTAATAAGACGCATGCGGGTCCACCATAGCGTTGTAATCGACGTACACCGGCTCATTCATGATCTCGAACGCGCAGACGGCCGGCTCATCCCTGTAGCGTCTTTTCGTGTAGCGGTTCACGTGACTCAACCAGTTCCTCAGATAATTGGCCTGCGCCTTTACGGCAGAATCGTCGCAGAACATGTACTCTTTGGGCGTGCGTGCGGAGAAACTGTCCGGATTCTCGTTCGGCCCGCCCCACCAGGCAACCGGCGTGAAGAAGAAATAGATTCCGCGCTTCGTCCCCTCTGATATCAAGTAGTCGAGCAGGTCCAGGTGCTCGTTGTCAATGAGGCTGCCGCAACGGTCGGAAATCTCGCGGTCGAATACGTGTATTCGGATCACTTCAACGCCCATCCGCTTCATGTCGTCCAGATCGTCGCGAATGGCCTTTTTCATATCGACCCCGAGCCGTTTCATGTTTTCGAACTGGTGCCAGCTCTGCGGGTAGTAGTTCACACCCCACAGTGCGACTTCCTTTCCGTCCCCGTAAAGCAGGACGCCGTCCTCAACGCGCATCGACCGCAGCGGTGAGGGCTCGCCGAGCGGCCTGGGTGATCCGAGTTGGACGGGAGCGGCAGGTGATGGGGCTGGAACGGCGACGCCGAGGTAGTTCGGCGAGCGGTATATTCCGCCGCCGTGGGCTATGTTGTTGACCGCAATGCATAGCAGGTTGTCTTGCCCGAAGCGGATCGCTTCAGAAGCCACTCGGTAATGCCGACGCTCGTCCCAGCCATTCGTGGATCCGATCACGACGCCGTTGAGATAACAGACGTCGTTATCGTCCACGGCCCTGAGCCGAAGGCATATGTCCTTGCCGCGCCATGAATCCGGGATGAAGACCCGCGCACGCAGATACGTCAGCCCGATATCGTTCCACAGGGAGGGCAGATACCGGTCACCCCAAGCGGAGTCGTCGAAGTCGCTCCTCATCCAGCCTTGTGGGAAACCCACGCCGCCGGGGTCATGCTTGATCTTCCACTTAAGTGCCTCCAGATCGTAGCCCTGGCCGAGCGTCAGCGCGGCGACGACCTTCTCGTCCACCACGGCCGCAAGCTCGGCTTCGGGCGATGGTTCGGAGGTAAACTTGAGCTTGAAGAACACCGGAGTGTCGGCGCTGGGCTCCAGAGAGGCGGTGCGCCGAGGCGGACTCACCGAAACACCGAGCGGGGCACGCATCGTCACCGTTACCGCGCGTCTGTGCGTGGCCGTCGTGCAAGTCCTGCTTGAGATGAGGCGCAAGACGACCGCGATCGTCTGGCGCGACCCCGGGCTCGCCGGCGGCAACTGCATAGGCACAAACCGGGCCGCCACACCGCATTGCGCTGTGCGGGCCGATTCCTGCGTTCGCGGTTCCCCGGGCGGACCATCCGACGCAACACTGCCCGTCCCGCCCCACGCGGCGCACACCAGCCCAAAGAGCCCTGCGACCATCTCTTGCATGGCCCTCCGTCCTCAGTGATTCCTAATCCCCTTTGACAACCGACGAAACATCGAGCAGATAGACTTGGCGGTTGCCTTCATGGGCAGAGTCGATGCAGACGCCTCTTCCGTCGCGACTCCACCGGGGATGGAGGTCGCATCGGATTTCACCTTCCAGCCCGGCGGGCGAAAGGAACCGGCCGATCTCGATGCGGCGGCGTTCCGCGGGATCATACAGTATGAGCGTCCGCATTCGTTCACGATCAGGATAGCTGTCGGTCAGAATCCAGCGCCGGTCGGGCGAATAGCTGCAGTGGCCATCCACGGTGAGAATCCCTTCGCCGACGACCTCGACCCTATCGGTCTTGTCCGTGTAGAGATGGTAGCGGTCGCCTGTCTCAGGTTCACGGGACCATGCCAGAATATGCCCCGGATCGCACCAGATGAAGTGCGAGACCACACCGTGGTCGGCAATCACATGCAGGTCTGAGCCGTCAGGTCTGGCCGTGAACATGCGTGTCTTCATACCGCCTCCCGACTTCCAGCGAT
Organism: uncultured Planctomycetales bacterium; assembly: GCA_964347585.1. Classification (GTDB taxonomy): domain Bacteria; phylum Planctomycetota; class Phycisphaerae; order UBA1845; family CAYGAN01; genus CAYGAN01. The sequence goes on from CAYGAN010000094.1 coordinate 7,845, forward strand.
GCAAGAAAATGAACCGCGACCCATCAGGGCTGAACAGCAAGTGATTGAACCAGTGCTTGACCCCGTCCATGCTCCGATTGTGGCGAATATCGACAACCTGGGCGTAGGAAACGATCATTCGATGTTCACCGGACTCAAGATTCATCCAGTAGATGCCGTCGGCACCGGGGTGATTATTGTTCACCCATGGGTCGCGCAGACCGTAGTACCCATAGCCGGGCCGCGTCTGACCGAGCCGGGCGAAGTTGAGACTGAGGGCCTGCTTGCCGTCCGGGCTGATGGCGTACACGGGCAGCGGAAGCGTGCGGGATTTGCCAGTCTTTACGTCGCGGACAACTGAGACGAAGCGGTCGGCCCCGCGGGCGTTGTGGATGATCAGCCGGTCGGGCGCTGATCCGACCCACTGAAGCATCGTTCCCTGTTGCCAGCACCAAGCCTTGGTCTCCGCCAACGGATGCCAGCGATTGCCCGCGGCAAGGTCCACCATGCCCACCGTGACTGAGTCGTCCGGCGTGGGCGGCCGGTCGATGAACCCGACCTCCTGGCAGAGTAGATAGCGGCCCCTAGCATCCCACTGCTGTTTGTCGTAGTAGCCGAAGAAATGGTGCTTGGGACCGCGTGTCACCGCACGAGCGGCAATAGACTTGCGTTGTGTCCTTCCAGCGGCACCCAACGCCTGTCCTCCCGGGGTCACAACTGCAGCGGCAGCAGCGGCGAGTGTCCTTCGGATGAACTCGCGCCGACGCACGCTGCCCATAAACGGCCCGCCTATGAAGATCAATCCTGCACGGTGGTCAGGATCCTCGTCGCCGCCCGACGTCCGTGCTATGCATATTACCGCCTATCCTGCCGCGCGCGTAGCTCAAGACTCTGACTGGGCGTCCCGCGCCCAGCTGCTCCTGCAGATGGGCTTGATGGCGAACGCGAATTGCGCGCGCTGCTACATACCGTAGGAGTCCCCAGGGCTCCAGGATCGGGCGATACCCCTGCCCGGATAGTACATCGTTGAAGCAAGCAACCCTTACGGTATCCTAGAGCTAATGCTTGCTACGGCGAGAGATGCTGCCTCCATTCTTGTCTGCCTGTTCACTGCCGCCCAGCCTGCTCGTACGGACTCGTCGGGGTTCAGTGTTGGCATTGAGCTGCCTTCGCAGGTGCCGGTGACGCCAGCGGTGAAGGCGGGCCTCAAGGACCTCGGCATTAGCTACATCAATTACTATGTCAGAGCCACGAAGTGGGACAAGGACAGCGACGCCATTGCGGTCAATCAAGAGATGATGGCTTTGTGCGCGTCGCTCGCTCTCGACTTCTCGATCGCGGCTCATCATCTCGACCCTCCCGAGACGTGCGTGCGACACGCGGTCGAACACAACGGCGCCGGAGCGAAAAGCCGCTTTCGCGGCCTCGTGTTCGACGAACTGGATCACTGCCGTTTGCTGAACAGTTACAGTCCGGTGCCGCTAGCAGACTTTGCAACATTCGAGAGCTTGCCGCAAGCCTACGAGTTGACGCTGGCCGGTTATCGCAACCTGCAGCATCGGTATGAGAAGATGGGTGCGCCTGTGACGGCCACACACGTGTGGCCGGTACTGTTGCATGCAGCGGCTCGGGCGGGCTTTACGGTTTGTCCGAAGATCTGCAAGGAATACTACTCGTCGGTGAGTCTGGCAATCGCGATGGGGGCGGCCAAGCAGTACGGGCGGGACCTCTGGGCGGACATAGACCTCTGGTTTTGGGATCTAATACCAGGACACCCGCCCCAGGAATTGAAGAGCAACCTGCTGCTAGCGTACTGGCTCGGCGTGGATCGCGTGTACATCGAGGGCGCAGGATACAACCTGAAACCGGCAGGACAGCAGGGAATCCCCTTCTCGCTGATGACCGTTGTGAAAGACGAGGCGTATCAACTCACTCCGCACGGCGAGACGCTGCGTCGGTTCTGCCGGGAGTATCTGCCTGGACATCCGCGCTCCTGGACGTTCCGCGACGTGACGCCACAAATCGCGATCGTGCGTTTCGAGGACACCTGCCACGGTCAGCGATACACGGCCGACTGGGAAGATCGGCTGTACGGCTCGCAGAAGCTACACAGCGAGCGGGACACAGAGGCGTGGCTGGGACTGTGGAACCTGCTGACCTTCGGCAAGACGGGACGGGATGGTTTGTCGGTTTACAAGGCGTGGGTGCGGCCATCAGGGTACCAACGAGCAGTCAAAGAGAACATGGCAGCGTCATACCTGACGCGACCGGTGCAGGCGGATCAACATCGCTTCTTTGTGCCGCTCAACGGCGTCGTCGTGTACGACCACACTGCGGGGTACGAGTTACTGAAGGATGTGCCGCTGCTGTTTCTGACCGGCACACAGGTAAGCAAGAAAACGATGGTGGCCATCCGCCGCTGCGTTGAGGAGGGAGCAGTGTGTGTGGCATGGGGGCCGTTGGCGAAGCGGCACGGGTTTGACCAACGCGCGTCGCGCGTCCACGTGATCCGGCACGGCCGAGGCCGCTTCGTCCTTACCGACGACTTTGGCTTTCGCGAGGTGTATCGAGAGATCAGGGCTCTGATCGGCCGACCGGACGAGATACGGTACCGCTTCGGACGGCACGAGGTCGTGCTCAGACGAGTCACCGATAACGAAGTGGCCGTTGAGATGCATCGAGCCGCTGAGTGAGGACCGGCCGGGAACCTCCGGGAAACGGTACCGCGAGGCGGCGGCGTGGCTCCATGCCCGGCGGAGCCCGTTGGGCCACGCCTGCCATTGGGACATTAGCCGCCGAGGCGTGCTGCGGCGGCCGGGCCACACGCACTGAGGATGGCGTCGAGGCTGATCGGCTCACGACCTGGGGCAAAGATTGCCACGATCCTGCAATCAGCCACAGCGAAGTTAGCGCACAATCGCATTGAGGGGATGAGGAACTCTGCTTCTTCCGGTAGCTGCGTGGCCAGTGCCGCCGTGGATATGAATCCTACGAGCAACAAGCCGCCAAGGCATCCCAGTCCGCCTCCGCCGAGCCATTCAAGCGCCTTAGGGAATTCGACGCGTGTATCAGGCAGGAGGTTCGAGCTGATCACGTGTAGAATCAGGAACGCCATCAACCCAAGCCCGAGCAAAGAGGCCCCGTACGTGTAGGGTGATTCGAAGGCTACAACCCCTGCCAGTGGGGCCGCGAAGCCCACCGCCACGGGCACAGCCAGGGCCCCGCTCAGGAATCGAGCCAGGCTCACGAGCAACCCCGCCTTGACCCCGTGGTAGGCTAAGATTGCCGCTAGGATCAGAGCACCCAGCAAGGCCATGGTATGTTTCCCCTGTGAAGGTGCGAGGCTAAGACTCCCGCAGCTATTTGGCGGTGACCCGCACGACCTCATCGATACTCGTGATCCCTCCGATCACCTTGGCTATGCCATCGCGCTTCAACGTCACGAGCCCCGATTCACGCGCATATTCCCTCAGTCTGCTCAGAGACGGAGCACTCCTGAGCATTTCCGATACCTGCTCCTCCACCAACAACAGCTCAAAGATCCCCGTCCGTCCACGATAGCCGGTCCCCGCGCAAGCTTCACAGCCGACGGGTTGATAGAGCGAATCGATAGGTATTGCCCTTTGAGCCGCTTGTTCAGCGAGTTGGGGGGAGACCGCGGCCTTGCGACGGCATTGCCGACAGAGCACCCTAACCAGTCGCTGAGCTAAGATAGCCCTGAGGCCCGCGGTGATCAGGAACGGCTCGACCCCGAGGTCCAGTAATCGCAGTAGGGCCACGAGGCTGTCATTGCTGTGGAGCGTGGAGAACACCAAATGGCCGGTCTCCGCGGCCTGCAGTGCCATTCTGGCGGTTTCCGTGTCCCGCATTTCACCTACCATGATCACGTCGGGGTCCTGACGCAAGATCGATCGCAACGCGTTGGCGAAGGTGATGTCGGCCTTCGGATTGATGGCTCGCTGGCTGGCATTCTCCAGCGGGTACTCGATGGGGTCTTCAATGGTGACGATGTTCTGAGAGGAAGCGTCAAGCCGGCCCAGCAGGGCGTACAACGTGGTGGTCTTTCCGCTGCCGGTAGGCCCGCACACGATCAACGTGCCGTCGGATCTGCGCGTCAGACTTGCCAGATTATGAAGCTGTGCACGGCTCAATCCGAGCTGGGAGAGCTCAATCAGGCCAGCTTTGCTGTCGAGCACACGCACGGCCATCTTTTCCCCGTATAGTGTACCCGCAGTGGCTGTTCTGAAGTTGACCGAGTGCTGCGGAAGGCGCCCCATAAAGGCACCGTCCTGTGGCCGGCGCCGCTCGGCAATGTCCATTCCTGCTAGCACTTTCAGAACATTCACTGTCGCGCTGCCCAGTTCCGCATCGAGACGATCGATCGCGCGCAAAAAGCCGTCCACCCGATACCGAAGCCGATAGCTGCGATCCGTGCTTGGGTCGATCAAGATATCGGATGCCCCCTGCTCGATCGCTCGCAAGACGATCTCTTCGCTGGTCTCGACAGCTCGCCGCGCTGCCGGCTCACGTAAGTAACTATGCGCCCCCTGGGCAGTCGAGATGCTGACTCCATCCGAACTGCACAGTTCGATCCGGGGCACGTTAACTGACTGAGTCGTCACGTCCCGGCGCAGCAGCCCGTGCAGTACCTCCGCCAGGCGCCCAACGCCTCCTCTTGCGAAGACCCTGTGCTCCACGCACGCAATCACGCCCAACCCGATGGGGCCTGTCAGCAAGACAACCAGGTTAAGGTAGGGCTTCCAAGTGGGCGACGCGTCCGACCGGCTGTTGAACCAGCCGACGCAGTAGATGCAAACCAGAAGCCAGACTGTCAGGACGAAGAGGCTGACCGGATCGATGAATCGATCCAAAGCGCCCTCACCCAGAACAGGCAACGTCCGAGGAACCGCCCAGCCCCGGTCGGAGCCGCCGTGAACAGCACAGAGAATCCTACACAGGGCTGACATGTCAGTGCCTTGGCTACTCGGCCCGCAGTTGACAGCCGGGTACTTGAATCACGTCACCGACTGCCAGCTTGCGCTTCCTAATCCTGCTGCCGTTGACCATAGTGCCGTTCCGCGAGCCTAGATCCTCCACGACCGTGCTGTCCGCCTCTCGCCTGACGTGCGTGTGGAACCGACTGGCGAGTGAATCTGTCAGCACGACGGCATTCGAGGGGTCCCGGCCGATTGTGACAATTGCGTCCCCTATCTCCAGGACGCTATAGGTGCTGCCGTCCATGGTGAACCGCAATCGGACCACGGAGCCGGTCGCCGCGTGTTGCCCCGGTTCTCTCGTCCCACCAGCAGATATCTCGCCAGCGGTTGTATCTGCTGATGGCATCTCGGTGGCCGACAACTCCGTCACCAGCAAGTTGATGAATGCGTCATCGAGCCTTTCAGCGATGGATTCTGCGCTCATGGGACTGCCCCGCAATGTCGAGTGCCTCGTAACCCCCCTTATGATGGCCGGGGCCAGCGCTCGCGCGGCGATATCAAGCATGCTACCGCTCGCGAGACTGAACTGCCAGAGGAAGTCGTCGTCGCAGGATGAGAACGCCGTGCGGCCCCGGCGAACTCGATTGTACCACGTGTCGGTGCTACTGTCGTCACAGACGGAGCATGTCCCAAGGTCCCCGGCGAGGTCACTTCCACCGTCGGGCGCCCTAGCAACGATTTCCTAGCTGGCGGCCGCTTCGGGAACCTGGCCCCACCGGGGCAGGTACTGCGCAGTCAGCCCCGGCAGGAGCGTCTTCCCGGCTGCCAGATCGGTTGACGCAAGCCTGAGGTACTCACGCTGCGCAACTCATTTCCCCCTTAGCGCGCGTTCCGGGTGCCGGCGTGAACCAGGGCCGAGCAGCGCAATTCGTTTACGGGTGGGTGGGCCTAACCCGCCTTGAGCTTTGCCGCTAGCGTGCCCTAGGGTGCCACCACCTGGAGCTGATACCGCCTGGTGCACTTGCCGTCGCGACCGTCGGCCAACGTTACAGCGAAATCTTGCACGCCGACGTCCTGCTCAGACGGCACGCCCGAGAGGGCGCCCGTTGTTGCCTCGATGGTCAGCCATCCACGGCTACTCTCGCCTTGAAGGGAGAATGTCGGCTCGTCGGCACCGTCGATAATAACGCCCTCACGAAGGGACACGGCGTACCTTCCTGTGCGCAGTCGTGCGACGAGCGTAGCTGTGTACGGCTCCCCGACGACAGCCGGCGGCAGCTCCATAGGCAGCAGCGCAGGATGAGGCAGCTCCAGGATAGGAGTGGGCACGCTGCGGTTGCCGTCCTGATCCACTGCGGTGAGACGGTAGTAAACCTCCGGGTGCGATGAGACGTCCCATGTTGTCCGCTTGGTATCAGCTATGAGCGTCGCGGGACGTTGCACCTTCGTGCCCAAGATGTCGCCGATTTCGGGGGCCCGAAGCGGAGAGAAGCCGTGTTCGCCGCTGCCGTAAACCTCATAATGATCGATTTCCGTGCCGACTTGCGGGGGGCTCCAACTGAGCACGGCTGATCCAGTCTCAGGATCGTATGCCGCCTTGAGGTGCAGTGGCGCCCCCGGCCCGTCCGCGATGAAAGACCACGTATCGCTCCAGTCGCCCCAGACGCCGTCCGCACTCCGGCCGCGCACGCGCCAATAGTAGGTCGCCCCGGGCCGAAGAACATCCGGCGCGACGAGTACGAATTCCGGCTCCCCCGAGCCCGTGTAACGGTGCGTGTTCGGCATCACCGGCCAAGCCAGGTCCGGGCGCGGCGAGATGTAGATCTCGTAATTGTCGATGGTGGTCCGTCCGTCGATCGCCGCTGGCGACCAGCGGAACATCCCGTTGAAGCCGAACCGGCCCCCATCTCTTGGATGCGTGGGCTTGGCCGGCGCTGCGGGCACGGGCAGGTTGGGCACGTCCTGCCATTCGTACTCGACAACAACCAAATCACTAGGGTCAGAGCGCTCTGGCCCCGGGGCAGGCGGCGTATCCGGATCCTCAAGGACGCATGCATCGAAGCCTGTAACATTGAACCGCCCACCGTCGGCGGCGTGCCGGTGCATGAGGAAGACGGTTATGTCTTCCCTGTCGGTGGGCATGTCCACGAAGCCGGTCTCGATGCGCTTCCACTCAGGGCTGCGGGCGTAGGCGCTCCACACGACAGTGGACGCCCCGGGATCGGTCCCGCCAGTAGGGTCGAGGCCAACGCGGCAGCCGGCGGTCTCGGTGTTGTCTCCCCGTGTGGTGATGCAGACCGCGGCCCGCACCCTCCGCCCGCCGCGCCAATGGACGCGCTGGTACACACCGCCGGTCTTGATGTCCCAGTCGGCGGCGGCGCCGAACATGGCCTTGCCTTCGAGGGGCCATGTCTTGGCGAACCAGGGGCCCACGTGCGCTCCGTCGGTCCTGCCGAAGGACGTCCAGCCGGTGGGGGGCTTGCCAGGCTCGACTTGAGTCTCGAAGCCGCCGTTCGCCAGACCGGCTCGTCCGGCACGAGCGACCTGTCGTGTCCATGCCGGCCCCACATCAGGCTTGCCCCGGTAGCGCACCACGTTGCGCCCCGCGTGCAGGCTCGGCAGCGAAGGGCGGAAAACCTGAAAGTATTCTCGAAAGACAAGCTTCCTGACGGCCGGCAGGGCCTTGCCCCGCCCGCCCAGCGTCACGCGGAACCAGAGCTCGTGCGTGAATCTTGGCTCGTGAAAGCGCGGGGCATCGGGAACATCCACCTGTGCCGACAGCTGCCCGTTTCCCGCTGACTCCCAAACAGGCTGATACTGCTTCCCGTCAAAGGAATAGCTCAGCGCCGCCTGCCCGCCATCACCCAGGTCGAACTCCCCGGCCACCGTGGTCTTGGTGACCGGATATGGGCAGCAAACGCGGTACGCCAGGTTCGCCCGCGAGTTGACGTCGGATGGAGTCGCCGCAGCTCGACCGGCCTTGGAAACAAATCGAACGTTGGTGGCCACGGCACTGTCGCGCAACGCGTCCAACTCGCGCAGCCGCGGAGCGAACTCGACGTATCCCGAGCCGTGCATGCTCGCTGCTGCCGTCTCATTGCCTGCTTTCCATTCCGGGCAGTTCAGGTCCCACAGCCAACAGATGCGTTCGCCAGGCCGCAGGGTGATTGCCATCTCGTGCGGGTCCCGCCGATCCGACTTCTCCTCATGAAAGCTGCACCCGGGGCCGAAATAAGCGACGTAGCCGAATCGTCCCGGTCCGCCGCCGGCACGATCGATCAGATACCGATCCGCCATGATGTCGTCGATGCCGGCGATTTCGGTGTTGTTCAGCTTCCGTGCGAACCAGCCGCGTGGCTGGCCCCTTTGGTGGGCGATGTGCGCGTCGAAGTAGCGGTCTTGGCCGTCGTAGAACTCGCGCTGCACAGCATGCGAACAGTCCGCGAAGCAACCTGTGTAGGTGCGCAGTCCCGCTTGCTTGCCGATTACGGGCATGACGACGTGATAAGTGCCGCAGGCCCCTGTGCCGAATGCATTCATGAAGCGGGTCATGCTCCGGGTCTGGCCCCAGATCGGACCTTCGAAGGTCGGTCCGCCCTCGATGTGGTGCCGACACCACTGCCACAGTGCAAAGCTCTTCTCCTCGTCGGTCATCCCGGGCCGCGAGAATTCATTCACTATGTGGTCGATGTTGAACCAGTCCGGTCCGCCCTCGACTGTAACCCGCGGGTTGATGATCGGCCGGTCACCGAGATTGCTGATCGTCAGCCTTCGGGTGGGGTTGTGCTCGGCCTTGGGGTCTTCTCGCCAGCCGCCCATCCTGCGATGGTCGGCGGTGCCCCCCACATTGATGACGAACTCAGCGCTAGGCCCGTGGATACGCTCCGCTCGCGTGCGCGTCCTGCCACAGCCCAGCGAAGCCGACAGGCACAGCAAGCCGATGCAGACCATGAAGGAACAACTCCGACCTGA
>CAYGAN010000095.1:0-10016 GCA_964347585.1 uncultured Planctomycetales bacterium
GACACAGGACCCAGCGGTTCGTAAAGCCATCGAAGGCGGCTTCGATACCCTCGGCATTGGTCAGGGCGTCCCTCCACGACCAGCAAGCACGGATTGATTGTGCGGGCGGCGCTGGCTCCGCGCGGGTGCCCCATCCACATAGAGCGTGGGTGGGCGACAGGAAGGCTCAAGGCTGAGGGCTCGGCGAAGGACGCGTCTGGGTTGGCTGACAAAGTCCGTCCCCCGTCCTTCGCGCAACCACGAAGGACGCGGCACCCTTGCATGCACAGGTGTACGTCGAGCCGAAGGTACCTCGCGCTCAGCCGTTTCTAACGCGGACGGTGCCGATGAAGACTTGGCAGAAGCTTGGCGGCGGCTGGATCGATGTCCCCGAGAATCCCTAACATGGAGACACGCAATATGACTGGCAAAACAGTCTTGCTCGCCGTCGCGGTGGTTCAGTTCGCCCCGGCGATTGCCGTTGCCGTGCCCTTTGAGATGCCGGCTGATCGGATGCGCGCCTCGACCTCGACGCCGCGGAGGCGTAGCGCCAGCGACCGGATCGATTGAGGAGCCGGGGATCGAGGCCGACCCCCACCTGGGACATGAAGACCGATGGCCCCGCGATACATCAGCCCAAGGCTTCCCCTGTTCACGCATGACGATTTAGCCTCTCGCGGCTACCACCTCGGAAAGACAGTTCCCCATCGAGCGATATGATCGTCCCAGCACTGCGAGCCATACGACGGCCAGTGGATGTAATCTCGCTTCGCGGGAAAGGTCCAGAGGCCCGGGCCGACGAAACGGGGGAATTCATCGGCCGCGAACCACGCCATCTTGACGTAAGTGACGTGCCCGTCCACGAAACTCGTATTCGTCCACGGCTCGTCGGGATCGTGCCAATACGGAGGCGGGCGCGGAAACCAGGGATTGTCCTCGTCCGTGCTGTTCCAGTATGTCATAAGCGTCGCGTCCCCAATCTCGACGACCATCGACGGGTCCGAGACGAACTCGCGGTGGCACCAGCCCAAACCGTGACCTGGATGGTTCCAGTTGCCTCGGCAGTTATAGAGGTAACTCGTGCCTATCGTTTCGAAAGTGTTGTCCCTGCCACGCTCACCCGCGTCTGCCGGACAAGAGAAGATCTCGACGGCCTCGGCCACGTACGGATTCAAGCGACGATCACCTCGCTCCCGGTCTGGCCACGTCCCGGCCTTGCCTCCGAACATGTCCATGTGCGCATAGGGGTAAACGCCGTTGTCTTCGACGTAGTATCGCATGGCCAGATTGAGCTGTTTGAGGTTTGAAGCGCAGGCGACTCGCTGCGCCTGCTCGCGGGCCGCGCCCAGCGAGGGCAGTAGGATGGACAGCAGCAACGCAATGATGGCGATCACCACGAGAAGTTCGATGAGTGTGAAGGCCGACCTAGCGATGCAGACCTCGGACTGCCCACGACAGCTGCGGGCTTCAGATCGGGTGCTGTCCTTCTGGCAAGGTCTCATTCCAGCCGGTCCTCAGCGGGATCGCCGGCAGCGCCGCGCTCTCCCACAAATGGTTGAAGTGTTCCTCGGCAGGTCTCAAGCAGCCAGCCCTGTACGGTAATTTTCCGTCGAAGTGAAAGGAAAGTCAACTGGGGACGCGCTGGAGAGCTGGCGTGGGTTCCCGACAGGGCGCAACGCTGGCCGCCCGTGCGTTGCGCCCGCCTCGTCCGACAGCAACCGTAATTGACCGGCGGCCGCGATCACTCTGGCCTTCGTAACCTGTTGGCGTCTAAGCTGGTCGTGGCTGCCCATCCTGGCTTGCGATTAGAAGTCCATTGCTGTCCAGCTCTGGGGCTCCCACGGCGCACGGTTAGCTCGGTCGCAAGTCGCTGGCACGCTGCAGCCAAAGGGTCGCGGTCAAGGTGGCTTGGCACCCGAGGGCTGGCCGCTGTATAATATCCTTCAGGATGGAAGCAAGTGTGCTCCGGCCCATTTTTCCTTCTCGCTTGGCTCGCCAGCCAACCGTGGGGGCGCGGCTGGGCTCATCGTAGGGCTCGGGGAAGCAGCGGAGGCGGTATGTTCGCTGGTGGTGGGCGAGAAGGGACGCGTGGTCCACGGCAGTCCGTGGCCGTGGTCGATCGCTTGACGCCCGTAGCCACGGAGAGATGCGTTGAGCGGGCTCTCCGAGCGGCGCGCCAGAACCTGCGCGCCGGCCGATGCTTAAGCAATGGCATCCCGCCGGCGGACTGGCAAGGGCTGCTGGATCGTTACTGCCATTTTGTCGACCGTCGTGACGGGAACGGCTACCTGAGCGACAGCGAAGTCGTGCTGACGTCGCTTCAGACGCCGAGGCCCTGTCTGCACCTTATGGCGTCTACCCATTCGCGCGAATTTGGCATTTGGGGCAGCTTCTGGGACCAGTTCGGCGGCGGCTTCTCTTGCCTTGAAAGTGTGCTGGCCGGCCGGATGACGAGCCACCACGACACGAATTACGTGCCAACTGGGCCAGAGCCGCAGGATATCAGAAGCTTCTTCGTGCATGAGGCTGGGAATGCGTGGCCAATGTTTCCGCGCGATGGCCTTGAAGCGGCCGCCTACACGGAGGCCCGGTGTGTCCAAGGGCTCGGTCATCACTTGGTGCAGGCGCAACGGGAACAGCTGGCGGCGGAGCTGGAAGTGTGCGTGCATCCTGATGTGCCTTTGGAAGTCTGGCGCGTAAGGATCAAGAACGTCGGCAAAGGACCTCGCCGTTTTTCGTGGTTCTCGCATCTTCGGGTCGATATCGATTCCGTTCCCTCGTACTACTTCGTGCCGCGAGTGGTGTGCGAGGGTCTGATCCAAGATGGCGCGATGGTTTTCGTGAACCATGACAAGGGGAATCGTCATCGCCGGCAGGCATTCTTCTATGCAAGGCCACGGTTCGAAGGGTTCGACATGAGTGGCGAGGCCTTCGCCGGTGTAGGAGGCCGCAGCGCCGTCCCGCATCGCGTTCGTCAGGGCCGGTGCACTGACTCGCTCGGATTTCAGCCCTATGCGGGCCTGGTGGCGGCGGCGCAGTTCAACGCGGCGTTAGATCCGGGCGAGGCGGCGGAGTGGATCTGTGCGTACGGCGCCTGTCCACACGAGCCGTCCGAGCGGGCGGGCTACTTGGCGCGGGTTCGGCGAGAGGTGCTGTCGCAGCCGCAGGAGACACACTCGTCCGTGCGGGCAGCTTGGACCCGCCGGGTTGGGGCGATGATGGTTAGGACGCCGAGCGCCGATCTGGACCGGTACTTGAACGTGTGGTCGAAGTATCAGGCCTGCAACCAGGCGCGCCTCTGCCGAGCTCTGGATAAGGTCGGCTACCGCGACATACTCCAAGACCTGCTGGGGGTCTGCGACTGCGATCTTTCGTACGTGCGAACGATGCTGCTTCGGTCTCTTCAGTTTCAGGCAGGAGACGGGAGCGCGCTGCGTCAGTATGAGAAGATTCCCGGGACAGGCCACGATCTGCGGACATATGTGGATTCCTGTTCTTGGATACCCGACGCGGTCTCGCAATACGTCAAGGAATCGGGCGATCTAGCCTTCATGGACGAAGAAGTGCCGTTTTTCGACATGGATAGTGGGCAGCCGAGTGAGTCGCAGAGCGGGACCGTGTATGAGCACGCGTTTCGTGCCATACGGTACCTCGCCGACAGCACGGGCTACCACGGGCTGTGTCGAATCGGCTACGGGGACTGGAATGACGCCCTGTCCGGTATCGGGGGCGATGGGGGGGTAAGTGTATGGGTTTCGTGCGCGTGCGTGTTTGCGGCGCGCAAGATGGAGGAGCTGGCGAGCTACTTGGGGCGTCGCCAGGATGCGGCCGAGGCGCGGCAGATAGCGGACGTCATGACGGATCGCATCAACGAGCAAGCCTGGGACGGCGAGTGGTACATCTACGCGATCAACGGCAAGGGAACACCGATCGGCTCGAAGCAGAGCCGCGAGGGGAAGATCCACCTGAATGTCAATGCGTGGGCGTTGTTCACGGGTGTTGCGCGCGCAGCGGGCAGGGAGGATCAGGTTTGGCGCTCGCTTGAGCAGCTGGATACGCCGATAGGGCACAAGCTATTGGCGCCACCGTACACCGCAGTGAGCAGGGCCGAGGTCGGACGGATCGCCGACCAGAAGCCAGGGACGTGCGAGAACGGCAGCATCTACACGCACGGCGAGGCGTTCTATCTGTACGCGCTGATAACGCGCGGCCGAGCCGATGCTTGTTACCGGCGCCTTCTGTCCACAATCCCATCGGCGATGGTGCAGGACATTGCGACCGGCCCAAGGCATCAGCAGTGCAATTTCACCGTCGGACCGGACCACCCCTCGTACGGCGCTCAGCTTTTCAGCAACTTCAGCGGCTCTGTGGCGTGGTACCGCAGGGCGATTGAGCGGATGCTTGGGGTATATGCGGATTTCGATTCGCTTGCGATAGCGCCGTGCGTGCCGGAGGACTGGGACAGCTACGAAGTACGTAAAGTCTGGCGAGGGCGCACAGTCCAGGTCGCTTTGCGGCGGTCGCTGGAGGGCGAAGACTGCGTCACGTTAGATGGTCACGCTTTCGGCAGTCGCATTCCTGCCGCTGCTCTGAAGAGGTCGGGCGTGAACTACATTGAGGTGCGATTCTCGTAGTGGCTAGCGCGGGGCCAAGCAGGGCAAGGTGGCATGAGGAGCTTGAGCAACTGGAGAGGTCGCAGCGGCTGGGGCCGCGCGGCGTGTGGCAGAGCACATCCGCGCGTTACGGCGGGTGCGGCAAAGCCTCGGCGAGCGTCCGCCTGTCGTGAGCTGTGCGCGTCATTGGGCATGCGGCGAGCGCTGGTGATGATCGGGCTGCGGGCGGAGAGGGTTCGTGGGACAACGGATGAAGAAGCAGGACTGGGAGGATCGCGATGTTCGTGATTGTCGCGCGAAGCGAACAGGAGATGGCCGAGCGAGCCGCCGACTTGGTCGAGGCCGAGATGCAACGGCATGTCAGTCCCGTGCTTGGCTTAGCGACCGGCAGTACACCGATCCCGCTGTATGAGGAGTTGATCCGCCGACATCGGGAGCAGGGCCTGGACTTCTCGACGTGCATCACGTTCAACCTGGACGAGTACGTGGGATCGGCGCCGGATCATGCCGAGAGTTATCGGCGGTTCATGAATGAGCAGCTCTTTGACCACATCAACATCAACCCGAAGAACAGCCACGTGCCGGATGGGACGATCGCCGACCTGGAAGCGATCGAGCGGTTCTGCGAGGAGTATGAGAAGCGAATCGCGGACATCGGTGGGATCGACCTTCAAGTCCTCGGCATCGGCGCGAACGGGCACATCGGGTTCAACGAGCCTGGCAGCTCTCTGGGGTCTTTGACGCGGATCAAGACCCTGACCGCCAAGACCCGTGAGGACAACGCAAGGTTCTTCAGCAGCCTCGACGAGGTGCCTCGCTACGCCATCACGATGGGCATCGGCACGATACTCAACGCCCGCAAGGTGGTTCTGCTGGCCACTGGCAAGGGCAAGTGCGCGGCAGTGGCGGCTGCACTGGAAGGCCCAGTCAGCTCGGCGTGCCCGGCCAGTGCCCTTCAGCTCCACCGTTATGCCACGTTCGTATTGGATGAGGACGCTGCTTCCCAGTTGACGCTGGAGGGCTACCACCGAACGTAGCCCAAGCGGACGCGACGACGGTGTTCATCCGCGTTGAACCCGGACACCAAGTGGCAACGCTTTCGTGCCTAGAGGATCGGATGTTCGGTCATGAAACCCGCGAGTCTTCTCGACGCCTTTGTGCTCATTGAGCTCTTTGCGGTCATCGCGATGATCGCGCTGCTGGTGGCGATCCGCCTGCGGGCGCGGGCAAACGGGCGCTGTTGACTTCGCAGGCGCTCTTGAACCGTAGTCCGGACGCACCGAGCCGTCGTGGCGTTGCGATCGCTGCCTGGCGGTATTCCTGCGGCTGGACCATGCGGATCGCGGAGGGGCGATGGGTTGGGCAGTGGCTGTTGTGAATCCAGCATTCGGCACGCCCTACTTGATGCAGGCCCGGCGAGCGTGACTGGAGCTGTGCGATTCGGAATGTACGTGTGCTATGAGCTCGACGCTTACCATGGCCGAGGCGGGCCGGCCGTGGCCGGCACGGTCTAAGGAGACAAGTTGATGCAGTACCGACAGAGTGTGAAGCCCGTCGTCGCGTGGGGCGTACTATTCGCGTGGCTTACGCCGAGTGCGGACGCTGCTGGGCGAGCGCCCGTGAACCTCGCGGCTGCGGTGAATGGGGCGAAGGCATCTTCGAACGGCGATATGGTCGATCCGCGTGGCCTGCGCTACTCGGCGGACAAGGCCATTGACGGCGTGCGCTACTGGTACGACGAGTACGGGGCGCCCACTGGCCTGGGCTGGATGAGCGACAAGGAGCACAAGGTCAACGATCGCAACCCGGCGGTCTGGCAGGTGACGCTTTCCCGCCAGGCGAAGGTCAACAAGGCGGTCATCTATCACCTCAAGTACGACGGAGAATTGGTGGACTTCGAACTCGCGCACTGGGACCCGCAGGCCGGAGCCTACAAACGCGTGGTGCCGAGCGGCGAGCAATGGACCAATCCGGTGCGGGACAATCATCGGTTGGTCAATACCTTGCGCTTCGAGACCGTCACCACGGATCGCCTGCAACTGACAATCACCAAGGCCGGTCCAGGTGCCATAGCTCAAACCGGGGGCAAGGGAGGTACGGCGTACGTTGCCGAGTTCGAAGCGTATTACGAGCCCGACGAGGCGCGAGCTGCGCAGCAGGAGGCGGAGAGGATGTGGGTCAGACAGCTCTCGGACGGCGCCAAGGCATGGCGTCAGGACAGGCAGAAGCGCGAAGCGGCACGGAGGGCCGATCTTATCAAGGCCCAGGCCGAGCAGAGCCTGAGTCCCGTCCTGGCCTGGACCGGCAAGGAGAAGATCCGGACGAGTCACACCCCGGTGGCCACAGGCAAGTTGATCGAGTACGCCGATCAATTCCGTGCGGCGGGGTTCAACAGTCACATGTTGGCCAGCTGGCACTGGGACGCGCGGGCCAGCAAGGTTGAGTCCGATCTTCGGCGTCTGAACGAGATGGCTCGAAAGAAGGGCTTCAGACTTATCATCTGGACCGCGTGGTACTGGTACCCAGATAACAAGGACGGGGTCTTTGACAGAAACGCCTTCTCTTACCTCGGCAAGGACTACCGCGGCGCGGTGGATTTCCAGGGCACGCGACTGAAGCCCACGCCGTGTCCGTTTGCTGAGGAGCTTTGGAAGTCGATGGTCGGCCAGGCCGTTCAGGTGGCCGAATGGTCAACCCGCGGGGGGCTGAAATCGATCGTGGGATACGCGATGGATTTCGAGCATTACGGCGCGCCGAACGGGCGCTCCTTCGATAGCTACAACTACGACAAGTGCTTCTGCGAGGACTGCTTTGGAAAGTTCCTCAAGGCGATAGACTCCTCGATCGAGGCCGAGCACGTCTGCGCGACGGATCGCTACCAGCTCCTGAAGCAAGCCGGCGCCTTGGAGGCGTATTACGAACTGCTTTGTGACCGAGCGCGAGTCAGGGCAGAGGAATTGCGCAAGGCAGCGCACGCAGTCAACCCCGATCTGCTTCTCGGGTTCTACGGCATCTTTCCTACGCTGGAGGTGTTCGAGACCTCGCTCGACGACCTTCCGAAGAAGCGCTTCATGGCGAGCTGGTTTGGCGAGGCGCTGTTCAAGGGGCTGGGCACCAAGAGGGTCCCGTCCCCGTACCTGCCTCTGATTACCGACCCAAGCTGGAATCCCTTCTACGCCAAGTTCGACGAGCTGGTTAAGTACTTTCGCGACAACGAGGATGTGCACGTGCTGTACTGTCCGGGCTTTGTGATTGCGCCGGAACAGCCGTCGGCCTTCATGCGGAAGGGGATCGTTCGGTGTCTTGCCGACGCCGATGGCTTCTTCTTCAACGAGCTGTGGATGCTGTGGGCGTACAAGGAGGACCCTAAGAAGGCATCGCCCAGCTGGGTCGGCGGCAAAGCAATGGAGCCGGTGGGGAACTACTGGAACGCGATACGGACGGCGGTGAACGAGACGGGATATCACTAAGCTGCGGGCTAGTCCCGAGGCGCCTCAAGTCGAGGGTCATTGCGGCGTAGCATGGCGAGCGTTTGCCCGACACGGCCTACGTCGGGACATGCCCGCCATGATGGTGGGCAAGACCTTCCGGGAGATTAGTAACAATGACAGCGTATCGTTGCGCGATCATCGGATGCGGCGCGAAGAGCCCTACGAGCGGATTGACGTCGGCGATCGGCTACACGCACGCCGAGGCATACCTGAAATGCAAAGACACGCAGCTGGTTGCGTGCTGCGACGTCGTGGAGAAGAACGTCATCAGTTTCCGGGACCGTTTCGGCCCGTGCAACACGTACACCGACAGTAGGGAGCTGCTGGACAGAGAACGGCCGGACATCGTCAGTGTATGCACATGGTTGCCGGTACATGGCGAGGTGACGGTTGCCGCCGCGGCGCGTGGCGCGAAGGCGATCTGGTGCGAAAAGCCGATGGCCCACCGCTACGGAACGGCCGTAGACATGCTCCGTGCATGCCGTGAGAACAAGTGTCGCTTGTTCGTGAATCACCAGCGCCGGTACGGTCAGCCGTTTCAGATCGCGCGCCAAGTCATCGCAGATGGCAAGATAGGACGCCTGCTCCACATCAGAGGTACGCTCAAGGATGGGACGCTGCTGGACTATGGCACGCATCTGGTGGACATGATTCGGTTCCTCGCCGGCGATCCCTCGACGTTGTGGGTGGCTGGGCAAGCGGATGTTCGCAAGCACAAGACCTACCACGACCACGCTATTGAGAGTTATTCCCTGGGTGTGATGGCCTTCAACAACGGGGCGACCGGGATCATCGAGATGGGGCATCCTGATTACGACGAGCCCGTACTGCGGGCGGATGGTTCTGAAGGTTTCGTGGAGCTGTATCAGAGTGCGCAGCAGGGAACAGGGACGCTGCGCATGCGGCTGGCGGGCGACTCGGCTACGCAGGCACCAACGTTAGCGGAGGGCTTCCACGGGCTTGCGTACTTCGATAAGGCCCTCGCCGACATCGTTCGAGTACTTGCGGACGGCGGAGAAACGCTGATCGACGGCGAGAGCGGGCTGGCGACGACGGAGATTATCATGGCGATCTTCGAATCCGCGCGCTGTCGAAGACGCTTGACACTGCCTCTTGAGAACCCGGACGCGTCAATCGATGCTTTGCTTCAGGCTGCAGGAGCAGATTAGGGCGCGCGGTCACCGCTGACCGACTCCTGGGCGGGTTTGTGCTCCTGCTGCGCTCGTCGTGGATACGCCGGCTGGGTAGCTGCTCGCCGGGTCGGCCCACGCCGGACCGGACGGCGTAAGCGACCGGGAGTGCTTGCTGACGATTTAGGACGCGCCCACTGGCTATGACGTCTCGACAGCGGGCGCCGGCTGCGTTTGAACATGCACGGGCAAGTTGGCGGCTTCGAGCTCAGGAGGTACTCACTGGCGGTGCTCGCCGTCTCGGGAAACGGCCTGCGGGTGCGGGCTCGGTCTTCCGTGTTGACCCGGGCCTCTCCGAGCCACGGCAGGCGCTCACGGCGGGCGAGGAGCACGGGGTACTCACAGCGTTGGCGCTTAAGAGATACGTCATGAAGCGATGCGCGAGGGTCACCAAAGTAGAGTGCGTGGTCATATCCCAGCCGTGACGGACCGATCCCGGACTGGGCTCGCCTGAGTACGCCCCGCGGCGACGGTCTCGATGTTTCGCGCGGTCGGCGTTGCTGGACGCAGGCCCCGCGGTAGGATTGACTGCCTGAGGGCAGGGGCTGGAACACGCGGGAGAGGTCCGAGAGGTGGTTACGTGGGCTTCTTGGCTTCGTTGATTCGTGCGAACCGGAGAGCGGGACTGTGATGTTCGGGATGCAAAACTGCGTGACCGAGTTCGCCCTTCGATCGGAGCGGGCCTACGACGACCCATTCAACAGCGTTGAGCTGGACGTCGTCTTCACCGACCCGCAAGGAAT
>CAYGAN010000095.1:10026-10470 GCA_964347585.1 uncultured Planctomycetales bacterium
ACCATCCGCCGCGTGGTGCCGCCGAGGCCGGTCATGTCCGGGCGGAAGAGGCCCCCGCGCCGCACGCCCAATGGAGCGTCGGACGCCCGCGTTCTGGTCGGGAGGAGACATGTGGCGCGTGCGGTACGCCTCACCTGTGGCGGGGCGGCACCACTACCGTACGGTTTGCTCGGACGCGGGCAACACAGACCTGCACGGGCGCGAGGGCGAGCTAGAGGTCGCGCCATACGAGGGCCACAACTGTCTCCTAACGCATGGCCCGCTGCGCGTCCGGCAGGGCGGACGCTGTTTGGAGCACGTGGACGGGACGCCCTTCTTCTGGCTGGGCGATACTTGGTGGATGGGTCTATGCAGGCGGCTCCGTTGGCCGGATGAGTTCCGGACGCTGGCCGTGGACCGCGTTGCGAAGGGGTTCTCGCTCATCCAGATTGTCGCAGGGCTCTA
>CAYGAN010000095.1:10480-16610 GCA_964347585.1 uncultured Planctomycetales bacterium
TCTATCCCGACATGGGCCCGTTTGACGACCGCGGCCGCAATGAAGCCGGCTTTCCCTGGGAAAAGGGCTGGTCACGGATCCGGCCGGACTATTTCGATCTGGCCGACCTGCGGATCGCGTACTTGGTGGAGGCGGGCCTCGTGCCGTGCATCGTCGGGTGCTGGGGCTATTACATGGACTTCGCCGGCCCGGAGGTGCTGAAGAAGCATTGGCGATACCTCGTGGCGCGGTGGGGCGCTTATCCGGTGATCTGGTGCGTCGCGGGTGAAGTGCTCATGCCGTGGTACCTTAGGGAGTTCGCCGGCGACGAGGAGCGGCAGAGCTTCCTCCGACGGACGCAGGAGCTTTGGACTGACGTGGCGCGTTACCTGCGCGCGGTGGATCCCTTTGGGCATCCGGTCACCGCACATCCCGGTAGCGGCGGCTCTCGGGAGATCGTGGGAGATGACCTGGCAGACATCGAGATGCTCCAGACAGGACACGGAGGCCACCGAAGCATCCCCAACACCGTCGCGCGGGTCACCGAGGCCGTGGCGCAGCATCCGAGCAAGCCGGTGGTCAACGGAGAAGTCTGCTACGAGGGGATAGGCGGCTCAAGCTGGGAGGACGTCCAGCGCTTCATGTTTTGGGCGTGCATGCTTTCCGGTGCGGCCGGTCACACCTACGGCGCAAACGGCGTCTGGCAGATGAGCACGCCACGGGAGCCGTACGGCCCATCGCCGCACGGGATGAGTTGGGGGAACACGCCCTGGCAGGAAGCGTGTGCGCTGCCGGGTTCGAGGCAGGTGGGCATCGGCCGACGGCTGCTGAAGCGGTACGATTGGTGGCGTTTGACGCCGGCGCCGGACTCAGTGGAGCCTCATTGGACCGACCAGGACTACTACGGCCCGTACGCGGGGGACATCCCAGGACAGTGCCGGATCGTCTATCTTCCCCAAGTGAGTAAGCCGGTCGTCGTGCGGCTTGACCCGCTGGCAAGTTACCGCGCGTTCCTGTTTGACCCGGGGACGGCAGAGGAGTACGAAATCGGCCCGGTCAGTCCGGACAGCGACGGCAAGTGGGTCTGGCATCGCCGGGTACCGGTATTCAAGGATCTGCTTCTTGTCGTGGAGCACACGGACGCACGGCCGACCACGAGCGACTCATGAGCGCCGCACAAGCGGGAAGGTCCAGACGCCTTGCGATTATCAGGCGGGGCGGCCGTCCGGTTGGCTCTCGCGACTCAGCTCTCGTCGCGTCGGACATACGCGACGCTTACCAGCGCAATCTGTGTGGGCTGAAACCTGCACTATAGTAGTTCACGACCGCGTGTCCTGGCGGGACGACCATGTCGATGTCTCTCCGATCGTCATCGGACACGGCAACGTTCAGTGCCCGAAGATTGTCCTGCAGCTGCTCCACCGTGCGCGGTCCGATGATCGGCGATGTGATGCCGGGCTGACGCATACACCATGCTAGTGCGAGCGCGCCCACGGTACACCCTTTCCGCTCTGCAATCCGCTCCAAGCTTTCTACGGCGTCGAAGGCCTTGTTGGTCAGCAGCTTCTCAGCGTAAGTCGCGTGCGGCTGCATGCGGGCGTCCGGAGGTGGCTGCTGGCCTCGCCGGTACTTGCCGGTCAAGAATCCCCCAGCCAGAGGCGACCACGGCAGGATTGCCAGGCCGTACGTTCGGGCCATCGGGATCAGTTCACGCTCGATCCGACGGTCATAGAAGGTCGGGTGAGACGCCCGGCTTGTCTTTCTGCATGCTGTCCTAGGCGCCGCACTGGCATTTCATGCCATCTCGAATCCGCTGAGCGGCTCGGGCTGAGCCGGCGAAGTACAGCCGAGTCTCATGCTGCCTCATTGTGACGGACCAGTGTGATGCCGCACGCGCCACTTTGCGGCCTGTCCACAAATCAAGCACGACCCCGGCGCGTCGTGGCCAGCGGATCATCTTCCTGCCGGAACGCCGAGCATTCACGAGCAGCAAGTCCGCCGCCGCATGCACTAAATCATCGGTATCCAGGTAAAGGTGCGCTCCTGTGTCTTTAGCGATCGCACGCAGCAGCGCGTTGTGAACATAGGGCGCAGCGCAGTACACCGTCACGTAACCATCCATTCGGCGGACGGCTAGGCCGGGTTTGGCTAGGACGTCCAACGTGCCGAGGATGGTCGTGTCGTTCTCGTTGTATCGATCCACATAGAACAACGGCCCCACGGCGCGTGCACCCGAGTCGTCGTCTTCGTGCAGGCCACCACCGAACCGGGTCAACGTGCGGCCGTCCATCGTCCGCGGCTGACTCCACGGATGCCGGGCCGGCACCAACGAGACTTGCGGTAGCGCTTCAACGTCGGCTGCTCGCAGGTGAAAACCGGTGATCCGAGAAGCGCGCCGCAGATCGAATCTATTGTTTGCCTGGATGCCGGGAGCCACCAGCCAGATGAGTGTAGCTTCATTCCGCCTGGCCAGAGCGCGAAGCGCGCGCACCTGCGACTCCGTGATCCGAAACGCGTTGGTCACCATGAGCACCTTGTGCGGAGGCATGCGCGGATCCGCCGCGTCATTGAGGTTATATGTCTCACAGGCCATGCCCGCGTGCGTCCAATGCAAACGCCTTGCCTCATAGTTCATGGCGTAGATCAGGCGATTCGAGTTGGCCTGATGGAAGTTCGACTCGTGGTCCACGAACACTCCGAGGCCCGGCGCCGTGGAACGATCCGCGTGGATGGTTCCGCGAGCGATCGCCTCGAGCCGTCTGACAACTCGCAGGTGTTCGGGCAAGCTGTACATGCGCGGCTCGATCTCATGCCACCAGTAGGCGCCGCCCTTGATCAGCGAGTAGCCCGTGTCGCGCTTGAGAAGCTGCTGGTCCTCCCAGACTGTGCGAGGCGAACGCCACAGGCTTCCAACGGGGCTATCGTCCGACTTCTCGGCCACAAGGCTCGTGCGGCTGTCGAGGTCACGCAGCCACAGTTTGCCCGCCAGACGGACACTTCCCAACGGAATCATTGAGGACGTATCGCCTCGCCCCAGGTCTCGCAACACGTACGAGGCTGGGGACTGAAGCATGTCCAGGTCGGCGCTCGACAGCGCCCGGGCGAACGTGTTCTTCATCAGGTGGTGCACCAGGTTGGCGTTCAGGCCGCAGTCAAGGATCGAGCCTATTGGGCTGGCTGTCAGCGCAGCGTTGTCCGTCCCCCGCTTAGCGGCACGCGCCCAGATTAGCACGCAATCTTCAACGGCCTGCGACCATGCACGGTAGTAGTCGGCTGTTTGCGACCGGCACGGTGATCGGAAACTGAACCACTCGCTGCGCATCCGCTCGGCCCGAGCGGGCGGCATTGCGGATTCGAACGTGACTTTCGGATCGCCCCAAGCCTTGCGAAGTCGATCTACATCCCCACGATAATACTCTCGTAGCTTCCGCCGGAGATGGCGAAGCATTGGCTCGCTGAAGTCGCCGCAGAACCAACCGCCGACGTAAGAGCCGAAGTAAGGATTCACAAGCGGGAAATTCTCGTGGCAGGATCCAGAACCGACTTGGTAAAGGATGACTCTGCCGGAGAAGGCACTGTGCAAGTGCCGTGCTAGCTCCTGCACAAGGCGAGCCGAGTCCACTCGCCATACCTCCGAGGCCCAAGACGCATCGCGCTGCCGGACCTTTGCCCAATCCACGGGCCGATCATAGACCGTCATTTCTTTCGGGTGTGACAGGGCCCACTCCATGCTGGGCTCGAGCCCCACGTGACAGGCGCCAAGCGCCTCGGGATGCTGGGAGAACGTCTTGTCGTACCAACGTTCGATGCTTAAGAAGTCGGAGTCAGGACCGACCTGAAAGCTCGAGAAGGCCATCACGACGGTGGGCCGAGCTGCACTGAGAGAGGGGATCTCCCGCGCGAATCGTGTGCCCTGACCAGGCACGTTACGGAACATGACCGCGCCGACATGGACCGGCTGGCCATTGACAAAGACCGTCGGCGCGCCTCTGTATCGGCGCCGCTCGGCCCGTATCCGCGTTCCGGAATGAGATTCGGCGGATCGCCTGAGGGCCATGGCTGTTCCTCCCGTCAACCTTTTGCGCATCTCCGTGCCGGACGTCGGCCAGTGCGTAATCGCGTTCTATCCCGGGCGGGCGAGGTGCGTCGTCGTGGATTCGTTTCCGGCCACGGAAGGGCATCGCCGATGTCGAAGTCCTTTCACTGGTGTTGGCGTGCGGTTCAATACCCAAGCGAGTGCTAACGGCCTAAGCCTCACGTTTCGCAACGTATTGGCGCATCATCCACGGAGAACGTACCGAGTGACGTTGCCTACTCCTCCGTCACGAGTCTTACCGGTGCTCGGGGCTCTCTTGGCTCGGGCAGATTGTACAGGCGGGCAGCATTCAAACCGAGCAGCGCCTCCTTCTCCTCTTCTGTTAGCGCGTTGTCCTCCAAGCGTATGAAGTCCAGGCTCTGCCTGTAGGTGAAGTCCACCATTGTCCGGGGCCAGTCGGATCCCCACATCAGCTTATTGATCCCAATTTCGTCTCGAGCCCGGCGAATCGCGTCCGTTGCGCCGGGAAAAGGATACCGCTCATGGCGGAACAGCCAGATGATACCACCACACTCCATATAAACGTTCTGGTATCGCGCCAGCCGGATCTGGCTAAGCCAGTCGCCTCGCGTCACCATGCCAAGGTGTCCGATCGCCACGCGCAGAGTCGGATGCTTGTTTAGAATATTCTCCATCTCTGGGACCTGGGCGTCACCGGCGGCGAGGTCCGCGGCCAGGACGTAACCCTCTTCTTCCATGCACTGCCACAGTCGCGCAAAGCGAGGATCGTCGAGCCTGACCTTTCCCAAGAGGTGCTCCGCGGGAAGCTTCAATCCGCGGAAGCCGCGGCTGAACAGGCGCTGCGCCTCGTCGACGACCCCATCGGGCTCAAAGAAATCGGGCAAGCCATGCACAAAAAGCCTCTCCGGTGAGCGTTCCCAGACCTCCAAGAGGTAATCATTCTGCTCCCCGTCCACGTATTCTTGAACGATCACGCCCATATCCACACCCGCCGCGTCGAATTCGGCAATGGCCATCTCGACCCGCGCCGCGCAATCTAGGAACGTTGCCGGCATCCCAAGCACCGGCTCCCCGCCGATCTGGATCATGCCCCCGCGCAGAGGCTGAACCGACGTCTCGCCGCCGATCGTCCCGTGGATCTGGCACCAAGCGTGCAAGTGCGCATCAACGATCATCTCGCCTGCTCCATGTTCTCAACGACACCGCCACTGTATTCGTAGCGGATATGCGGGGGAAAAGTATAGCGCATGAACAGAGGCTCAATGTCAGCAATCTTCGCCATGCCTCGGT
Organism: uncultured Planctomycetales bacterium; assembly: GCA_964347585.1. Classification (GTDB taxonomy): domain Bacteria; phylum Planctomycetota; class Phycisphaerae; order UBA1845; family CAYGAN01; genus CAYGAN01. The sequence goes on from CAYGAN010000095.1 coordinate 15,807, forward strand.
CTCCTGCCAGAGACTGATCGGGACCTCAATCTCTGTCTACGTGTCCGCTGTCACAGAGAGTTGACGTGCCTCATGGCTTCCCCCGCAGAACCCCGAGCGGGCACCTCAATTGCGCTGCCAGCAGAACGTGTTGTCCGCAATCTTGTTGCCTTTTCCGGCGCCAATCTCTATCCCGTCGTTCGATTTGTTGTAGTTCATCGTCTCGTGGATCATATTGCCGGTGACCGTGGTGTGGGAGACTTCGCCGAGAGGCTTACCTCGAAATCCTATTCCGCCCTGGTCCTGCCCCCCTGTCGCATGTGGCAGATCGCCAAGACGAATCTCACCTTTGAAATTGTCTCTGAGAATATTGCTCGTGATGACGTTGTGGTCGTTTCCGCTACGCACCAGCAGTCCGCAAATCGCGCTATCGTAGATGAAGTTACCTGTGATCGTGTTCTCAATCGACGGATCGCCGTTCCTGGCGGTCCTGAGCTCGATGCCGACGAATTTCGTGTTGAGGACACGGTTGTTCCTGATCACGGTCTGCTTGGCCCCGCTCAGCAGGATCCCCCACTCCAGGCAGTCGCGCACGTCGTTGCCCTCGATCACGGTCTCGCGGGCCGGGCCCGAGTACTCGGGATTGGGCTGGGAGACGGCTATGCCGCAATCGCAATCGAAGACGGTATTCGACCGGAAAACGTTGTCCCTGAAGGAGCCGTCGTAGTCTGCCTGAAGTGAAAGCCCGCTCCCGGTTGGCGAGAACGGATGGCAGCCGTACACGATGTTGTTCTGCACCAGGTTCCGATCGCAGCTGCGGCCGCC
>CAYGAN010000096.1:0-314 GCA_964347585.1 uncultured Planctomycetales bacterium
AGCACGAGTGATTCGGCATCAGGTTCCTTGTGCGTGGCCATCAGGCTGATCCGCAGGCGGGCGGTGCCTTGCGGGACTGTTGGCGGGCGGATCGCGGGGATGAGAAAGCCGCGCCGGAGCAGCTCGTCGCTGAGGCGAACAGTGTCTGAAGCGTTGCCGACGATCAGTGGCACGATCTGACTGCATGAGACGCCGATGTTGTAGCCGCGGGCTTCGGACAATTCGGATCGTAGCTTCGCAGCGAGCGCCAGGAGTCTGCCACGGCGCTGCGGCTCAGTTTCGACGATCTCGATGGCTGCTTCGGCCGCCGCACA
>CAYGAN010000096.1:324-721 GCA_964347585.1 uncultured Planctomycetales bacterium
GACCACTTCTACTCGGCGGGCCGCGCCGCCTTCCGGCAGCAGGCCTTCCGCGACGCGCTCGAACACTTTCGCCTGGCGGTCAGCCACGACCCAGCGTTCGCCGCCGCACACGCCGCCGGCGGAATCGCGGTGGTGTAGATGAACGGCCTCGACGTGTTGACGAGGTAGTCGATCAGCCTAGCTGACCCGCAGACGAACCCGCCGATCCCCCCAAGGGCCTTACTCAATGTCCCGACCGTCACGTCGATGTGTTCTTCGACGCCCTGCATCTCCGCCACGCCCCGGCCGCGCCCCCCGAAGATGCCTGTAGCGTGGGCCTCGTCAACACACAGAAGTGCGCCGTACTGATTCTTGAGCTCAACCAGCCGGGGCAGATCGGCCAGGTCCCCGTCCATGC
>CAYGAN010000096.1:731-14669 GCA_964347585.1 uncultured Planctomycetales bacterium
TCAAGCGCCGCTGGGCTTTTGCGCTGCGTTGCAGTAGCCGCTCGAGCTTCTCGTAGTTCTTGTGGCTAAAGACGCGGACCGTCGCCCCGCTCGATTGTGCGGCATCGATGATGCTGGCGTGGTTGAGCTTATCGAGGCAGATTAGATCGCCCGGCCCAGCGCACGCTCGAATGGCAGCCAGGTTGGCCATGTACCCCGTCGGAAAAACCAGGGCTGCCTCAACCGCCTTGAAGCGAGCGATGCGCTCTTCGAGCCGCTTATGCGGCGTCATCGTCCCGGAGATGAGGCGTGAGGCCGCGGCTCCCCAGCCGTGCTCGTCGATTGCTCGCCGGACGGCTTCGAGGATGCGCTCGTCGTCGGCAAGACCGAGGTAGTTGTTGCTGCAAAAGCAAAGGACCTCGCGCCCGTCCACCACGACGCGCGGTCCCTGAGCCGAGCTGATCTCGCGCAGGCATCGCCTCAGCCCGGCCGTCTCCAGTTCATCCAGCGCCTGGCCAAACTGCTCGTGCACCATGCCCGCAGTCTAGCGGATGCCGTCGTCGCTGGGGAGCCGCCGGCAGTGGCTGGGCCGGATTGAGGGAGGGTGGCACTGGCGATCTGCTGCGGCTATCCTCAGCGGCCGCGCGAGGTGCCATTCCCCGGATGGCCAGCGCTGATGGCTTTGCCTTCAGCGAATGGGGCTCTGTCAGGGCGTCCGAGTCTTGAGAGGCGCCCCCGCGAGAAGACGTAGGAGCTCGGGACCTGCGGCGAGCCCTGCGAGACCGGCTAGACACATGTTGCCGCCTCCTGCCCTTGAGATGTCAGGCATCAGCAAATCGTTTGGCGGTGTGCGCGCCCTTACAGCGGTGGACCTCGACGTATCGCCGGGCGAGGTGCACGGCCTGGTGGGCGAGAACGGGGCCGGCAAGAGCACGCTGATTCGCATTGCGGCCGGCACGGTGCAGGCTGAGGCCGGTCGGATACTCGTGGGCGGGAAGCCGGTGGAGATCAACTCGCCGCAGGCGTCGCGCGCACACGGGATCGCCGTCGTGCACCAGGAGGCTGAGCTGTTCGGCGATCTGACCGTGGCTGAGAACATGTTGCTCGGCGCCGGCCTGCCGAGGACTGCCTTCGGTACGATCGATTGGAAACACACTTACGGCCGGGCTGGCGAGGCCATCGCCAGACTCGGCGAGACGATCGACGTTCGGCAGCCGGCGCGTGGGCTGAGCATAGCCCATCGCATGATCGCCGAGATCGCCGCGGCGATCGATCAGCGGGCGGCCATCCTGTTCCTGGACGAGCCCAGCTCCTGTCTGACCCAGCGAGAGGTCGAAGCGCTCTTCGAGCAGGTTCGACGTCTCCGTGAGTTGGGCGTGGCCGTCGTGTTCGTCAGCCACCGACTCGAAGAGGTCAAGCGTCTGTCGGACCGGATCACCGTGCTTCGTGACGGCCACCGCGTCTGGACCAAGCGGGCCCGAGACATTGAATTGCCGGAGATCGTTTCCGCGATGGTGGGCCGCGCGGTGGCGCGTCCGGCCCGGGCTGGGCTGGCCGAGGACGAACGCGAGGCGCTGACGGGCACGCGCGAGGCACCGGAGCGCGTGGTGCTGTCGGTTCGGCATCTGACCGACGCCGCCGGGAGGTTTGTTGACGTGAGCTTCGAGGTCCGCGCCGGCCAGATTGTCGGGTTGTATGGGCTTGTCGGCGCGGGTCGAACGGAGTTGGCGCAGGCTATCTTCGGGGCGCGTCGGGTGGCCAGCGGTCGGGTGGTTCTCGACGGTCGTCGCGTCACGGCCGCCAGCCCCGCTCAGGCCATGCGGGACGGTATCGCCTATCTGCCGGAGGACCGTCTCGTCCAGGGAACATTCGGTCGGCTCAGCGTGCAGCTCAACACGGTCGTGGCGGTCCTTAGGCGATGGGCGACGTTCATGATTACCAGCCCTGCCGCTGAGGCTGCTTCCACGCGGCACGTGCTTGCTCAACTGCAAGCGCGCTACTCCGGTGTCGAGCAGCCGGTGCAGACGCTGTCGGGCGGGAACCAGCAGAAAGTCGTGGTCGGCCGGTGGCTACTGACTGACCCACGCGTGCTGCTGCTGGACGAGCCGACGCGCGGCGTGGACGTCGGGGCCAAAGCCGAGATCCACCGACTGATCGAGCAGCTCGCCCGGGAGGGCAAGACGGTGCTGCTGATCTCCTCCGAGCTGCCCGAAGTCATGGCCATGAGTGACCGGGTGCTCGTCCTGCGCGAAGGGCGACTTGCCGGGCAGTTCGACCCCCGCATGGACGGCGAGGAGACGATCGCCGCGGCCGCTCTGCCGGAAGCCGCTGCTGCGCCGGACCGCAAGCTCGGGCGGCGGATGCTCCACGTGCGCGTGGCTCGCTTGGTGCGTGAGTTGGGCCTGTTCTTTGCCTTGCTGATGATTGTCGGTGTCATGGTCAGCTTACGTGCCGAGTCCTTCGCAACCGTGGACAACGTCCTTCACGTGGCCCGATCCATCTCGCTCCTGGCCATCATGGCTCTTGGCGCAACGCTGGTGATCGGCTCGGGAGGCATTGACATTTCCGTCGGCTCGTTGCTGGGCCTGGTGGCAGCGCTAGCTGCCAAGGCAGCGCTGGCTGGCTGGCCGATCGGCGGAGTCGTCGCGGCCGCGGTCGGGCTGGGAGCGGCGTGCGGCGCGCTGAACGCGACGGCGTCGCTGGCGGCCCGAGTTCATCCGATAGTCGTCACGCTGGCTGGGATAAGCGTTTATCGCGGCGTGATGCTGGCCGTCACCAACGGGGAGGATGTGCCGCGGGGTTTCGGTGCCGAAGCGTGCCTGCCCGAGACCTTCCGAGCCATCGCCGAAGGATGGTGGCTTGGCGTGCCCAAGTTGGTCTGGTACGCCGCTCTCGTCACCATTGCGACGGGGGTCTGCTTGCGATCCACCAGGACCGGGCGGTCGCTGCTGGCGGTCGGCGGCTCGCCCCGAGCCGCAGCGCTGATCGGTCTGCCGGATCGGCGACTGAAGCTGTTGGCTTTTTCCGTCAACGGTGCACTGATCGGCCTGGCCGCATTGCTCTACGCCGGATACCAGGGCCGGGTGCAGTCGAACGACGGTGAAGGTATGGAATTGCAGGCCATCGCCGCCGCTGTCATTGGGGGCTGCGCGATTACTGGCGGCACGGCGTCGGCGACCGGCACGGCGCTCGGCGCTTTACTGATCGGCCTGATCTACAACGCGCTTGTGCTGTTGGGCATCCCATCGTATTGGCATCAGTTGTTCATCGGCGGCTTGATTCTGTTTGCCGTCGTTCTGGACGCGCAGTTACGGCGCATACGGTGAACTCCGCACGCACAAAATGGCTTGAACGGTCGGCCTCGCGCGAGGCGGCGCTCGTTCTGATCCTCGCGGGGATTGTCGCGTACTTCGGCCTGAGGGTATCCAACTTCCTTCTGCTCGAAAACGTGATGGAGCGCTCACGCTACTGGGTTGAGCTGGGCATGGTGGCTGTGCCAATGACGTTGATCATTGCCACCGCCGGGATCGACCTGTCGGTCGGGTCAATGCTCGCGCTGAGCGGGATGGTCATCGGGGCCTGCTGGCATGGTGCCGGCATGAACGTCTGGCTCTGTGTGGGCCTGGGTGTCCTGACGGGGCTGGCGTGCGGATTGTTCAACGGACTGACAATATCCGCTCTCGGAATCGCGCCGCTGGTGGTCACCCTGGCGACAATGGCAATGTACCGGGGGCTGGCTATGGGCATCTTCGGCATGGTCGGCCAAGATTTGGTCCGACCGGGCCACGGCTTCGGCTTCCCCGACTCGTATCTATGGCTCGGCCAGGGGAGCATCGGGCCGGTACCCGTACAGCTGTTCGGTTGGGTTCTGGTCGCGGGCGTCGGGGTAGCCCTCTTCCATCGCACGTGGGTCGGGCGCTACGCACTGGCCATGGGCGAGAACCCGATCGCCGCACGCTTCGGTGCCGTGCCCATCAGGGGCATGACGCTTGGTCTTTACGGGATGAGCGGGTTGATCTGCGGTTTGTCTTCGGTGACCTTCGTCGCCCGCGAGGCGACAGCCAAGCCGGATGCCGCATTGGGATTCGAGTTGGAAGTCATCGCTTGTGTGGTTATCGGCGGGACGCGTATTACCGGCGGCAGTGCCTCGGTCATCGGCACGTTGCTAGGAGTACTCATTCTTGGCATGATGCAGTACGGCATGGAAATGGCGGGCTTGAGGCAGCAACGAACGATTATCGTCGTCGGCCTGATTGTGATCTTCACGGCCGTTCTGAACGAATGGATGGCCCGCCGAAGGGACGCGATGATGCAACGTAGGATGGCCCGGGCGGAGTCCACGTCAACCGGGCGCCGCGAATAGCGGTGGCTCTGCGGACCGGAGGACACTCATGAAACCAAGTTCGATAGGCGTCGCGCGTGTCTTATCCTTACTCGTTCTGTTCACGGCCGGCTGCAGGGAACGCTCCACGAGGACAAGTGGCCGGTTGAAGATCGGGCTGATGCCTAAACTCGTGGGCATTCCCTATTTCAACGCCTGTGAAAAGGGTGCGCGGGAGGCGGCCGCCGAGTTGGACATCGATCTAACCTTTGACGGGCCGACGACCAATGACGTTGTCAAGCAGAACGCGCTTATCCAGACATGGATGGCCCGCGGGTTTGACGTAATCGCCATAGCGCCCAACGACCCCAACGCTGTGGTTGACAAGCTGCGCAAGGCGCGAGAACGCGGGATCGGGGTGCTCACGTGGGACGCCGACGCCGCCAAGGACGCTCGCCAGTTCTTCGTCAACCAAGCGACCTACGAGGACATCGCCAAGACGTTGGTGGACGTCATGGTCGAAAGCATCGGGCCGACCGGCAGATACATCATCCTGACCGGCTCGCTTACCGCAGCCAACCAGAACATATGGATGGACCGGATGGAAAAGTACCGCCAGGCCAAGTACCCGCAACTGGCGAACCTTTTGCCGGGCAAGCCGATCGCGACCGAGGAAAACCAGGCGCTGGCTACGCGTCGAACCATCGACGCCCTACAGGCTTACAAGGACCTGGAGGGGATCTTCGCCCTCACATCGGTCGCGATGCCGGGTGCGGCCGAAGCTTTGCGGCAGGAAAGGGCCGCCGAGAGGGTCTTCCTGACCGGCCTATCCCAGCCCAACACCATGCGGCCCTACGTCAAAGATGGGACCGTCCGGAAGTTCGTCCTGTGGAACCCGATCGACCTTGGCTATCTGACGGTTTACACCGCCAAACTGCTCGCCGAAGGCAAGCTCAAGCCTGGCACAATCGACGCCGGCCGACTGGGCAAGATCACCGTGCGGGACGATGAAGTCCTGCTCGGCCCGCCACTGGTGTTCGACAGGGATAACGTCGATGAATACGACTTCTAGCTGCGCGCTGATCGGCTCAGGCGTCTATTCGGGGTCCGGTCTGACGAGTTAGGACCTACTACCTGCAGGCCGAACACTCGGAGTGGAGTTGCGCGGGCTCACTTGCCCTCGAGCCAATTCCGGCCCCACGCAATATCGACCCGGATGGGAACGTCCAGCGGGATCGCGGAAGACATCTCCCGACGTATCATCTCCGCCTCGGCCTCGACAGCGCTGCGGGGCAGCTCGAAGACAAGCTCGTCGTGCACCTGAATGAGCGTCCGCGTGGGGCGCTGCTCGCGCTTGACGCGATGATGAATGGCGATCATCGCTCGTTTGATCAGGTCCGCGGCCGATCCTTGAATGACCGTATTGACCGCCAGGCGTTCGGCAAGCGCTGCACGCTGACGGTTTCGGGCGTGGATCTTTTCGATCTGCCGGCGCCGACCGAGAATCGTCTCAACGAAGCCCCTCCGTCTGGCGATGTCGATACATTCGTCAATGAACCGGCGGATTCCGGGATACCGACTGAAGTACTTGTCGATGAACCTCCTGGCTTCCGTGACGGACATCCCCGTCTGGCGTGAGAGTCCGAAGGGCGTCTGGCCGTAGATGATTCCGAAGTTGACGGCTTTGGCGCGGCCTCGCTGCTCGCGCGAGACACTCTCGATCGGCACGTCAAAGACCTGTGAGGCCACGAAGGTATGGATGTCGCGGTCCTTGTGAAAGGCACTTAGGAGCGCCTGATCCTGGCAGAAGTGGGCGAGCACGCGAAGCTCGATTTGGGAGTAGTCAGCTGTCAGCAGCACATTGTCCTTGCCGGCGGGCACGAAGGCTTTGCGGATCTCGCGTCCCGTCTCGGTGCGAATGGGAATGTTCTGCAGGTTCGGATCGCTCGACGATAGCCGCCCCGTTGCGGTGGCCGTCTGATGGAAGCTTGCGTGCACCTTTGAAGTCTTCTCGCAGATCGTATCCGGAAGCGCGTCCACGTACGTGTTCTTCAGCTTCGAGAGCTCCCGGTACTCCAGCATGAGTTTGGGCACCGGGTGGCCGGACTCGTGCGCCAGCGCTGCCAGCGTCTCAGCATCGGTGCTTCGCCCGGTTTTCGTCTTCCTGACCACGCGCAACTTCAGCTCGTCGAACAACACCTCGGCCAGTTGTTTGGTTGAATCGACGTTGAATTCGTGCCCGGCGTGCCGATGAATGTCGCGCGCCAATTGCCGCAGCCGCTCAGCCAGAGCGTTGCTCATTCGTGCCAGGACATCCGTATCGAGCGCCACGCCGTTATACTCCATCTCCGCCAGCACCTCGACGAGGGGCATCTCCGTCCGGCGGAAGAGCTCTTCCAGTCCGGCCGCCGTGAGCTTCGGCTCAAAGGCCTGCTTCAGACGCCAAGCAACGTCGGCATCCTCGCCCGCGTATTCGCACACGCGGCGCGTATCGAGCTGATCGAGGGTCAGTTGATCGCGCCCCTTGCCGATCAAATCGCTTAGCCGGATCGTCTTGTAGCCGAGCACCTGCTCGGCCAGGTGGTCCAGACCGTGCGAAGCGGCACCGACGTCCAGCAGCGAACTGGCCACCATGGTATCGAAATCAACACCACTCACTTGAACGCCGGCGCACTTGAGCACGACTAGGTCATACTTGAGGTTCTGGCCGCACTTTTTGATGCTCGGGTCGGCCAGTATCGGCCCGATGCGCTCGGTGACAGCCTGTAACGGCAAGACATCCCCGACCGCGGCACGCACCGGCAGGTAGTACCCCTCGCCCGCCTTCCATGAGAACGATATTCCAACAAGCTCCGCGGCGACGGGGTGCAGGCCGGTGGTCTCCGTATCGAACGCGAACGCTGGCTGTGTCGCGAGCCTAGCCGCGAAGTCGGCAAGCTTGTCGGCTCGGTCGATTAACTCGTAGCGGCCGCGCCCGTGAGTAGTTCTTGGCAGCGTCGGCGTATGCGCCGTCTCCTGCTCGAGGCCGCGCAGCAGAGGCTCCCCATCCTCCAACTGCTGAAGCAGTCGCGAAAAGCCGAGCTCCTCGAACATCGGCTGCAGTATGCTCCGGTGTAACCCTGTGAACCTGCACGCTGGAAGACTGAAATCCACCGGCGCGTCGCTTCGCAGCGTGACGAGCTCTTTGGCGGCCGGAAGATTCGGCGCAAATGCCCGGATGTTCTCCGACATCTTGGGGCTTAGCTCGTCGGCGTGCTGAGCTACGCTCTCGGCCGAGCCGTACTTGGCGACGAGCTTGGCCGCCGTCTTCGGCCCGATCCCAGGCACCCCGGGAATGTTGTCGGTCGTGTCCCCCATCAGTGCCAATACTTCGACGACCTGCTCCGGCCGAAGACCCTTCTGCGCCACCAGCTCGGCCGGGCCGATGACCTCATTCTTATGCGGGTCGTACATGCGTACCCGCCCGGACAGAAGCTGCTCGAGGTCTTTGTCTCTGCTGACCAGGAAGATTTCGACGTCCTCATTGGCAAGCCGGCTCACGATCGTGGCCATCACGTCGTCCGCCTCGAACCGGGGCACACCGATGATCGGCACGTGGAGCGCTTCCAGAATCGACAATATCCGCTCTTTCTGTGGGTGGAAGTCGTCGGGTGGGGGCTGGCGATTCGCCTTGTACGTCGGCAACAGTTCGGTGCGAAACACCGGCTCAGTGCCGATGTCGATCACCATAGCCAGGTAGTCCGGCTTGCGCTGACGACACAAACCAAACAGCATCTGACAGAAAACGTACGTTGCCTTTGTGGGCTCGCCCGACGGGGTGCTCAGATCCCGAAATGGTGCGTAGTAACAGCGGTAGATCTGCGCGTGACCGTCGATCAGGTAGAGTGTTTTCGGCATGGATCGTTGCTGCCGATGCCAGCCGAGCAACTGAACAAGCTGGAACACCTTTCTGGCATTCGTCGCCGGTTTCCGCTCGCCCGACTCACCCTACTGTTGTTGTTTGCTTGACGCAATAGGCTCGTTCATGCTGCCGCTGCGGAATCCCCTCAAGTCCATTGCCACCCATGTATACCCGATCCGGCGCAATTCCTCGTGGATTCTGGTGCGGACCTCCGGCTGCATGAATTCCGTGATCCGATCGGCAGGGATCTCGATGCGGGCAAGCTTGCCGTGGTGGCGTACCCGAAGTTCGCGCAATCCGAGCGAACGCAGGAATGCCTCCGCCTGCTCGATCATGTGCAGCTTGTCCGGGCTGATCGGTTCACCAAGCTCGACGCGACTGGCCAGGCAGGGCGTGGCGGGCTTGTCGAACGTCGGGAGGCCCATTTCCTCCGAGAGCGTGCGAATCTCGTTCTTCGTCAGACCTACTTCGGCACACGGCGCCCGAACGTTGCGCTCCTGTCCGGCCTTGATTCCCGGTCGCCAGTCGTGCAAGTCATCCGCGTTGTTCCCGCACACGATCGCACCGAACCCTCGCCGGTTGATTAACTCCGTGATAGCTGCGAACAGCTCGGCCTTGCAGTGGTAGCACCTGTCCACGGGGTTCGCCAGGTAATCGGGATTCTCGAATTCCTTCGTCTCGATGACCACGTGCTCGGCTCCGATCTGCTCGGCCAGAGCGCGTGCTTCCTGCAGTTCCTGTCGTGCTATTGAGTCACTGTCGGACGTGACAGCCAGGACGTTCTCTGAGCCGAGTTCATCGACGGCCGCCTTCAAGAGGAACGTCGAGTCAACGCCCGCTGAGAACGCGACCGCTACGCGCTTCAACGAGCGAAGAATCCCTCGCATTTGATCCAGCTTTTCCGCAACGCTCATCTGGGCCATGGCTGACTATCCTTCCCGACTCTAGCGAATCGTACGCACGCAGTCGCTCAAAGACAATCCCGCCTTTGCTTCGGTGACCGTCGCGAAGCCTCGTCGAACAGGAGCCGAGGTGTGCCCGGAAGCGCGCGTCCCGCGGCTGCTGGTGAATCATAAGCCGTCCGGCCGAGCCTGCCCGCAGTCCGCCGGCTCAGGCATCCGGAAGCGGACGACCCAGCGCCTGCAACGCGACCTCCAACCACTGCCTGCATTGCTCCCGACGACGCTCGTCGGACCATTTTCCCAACGACTCGCCAAGGTGCTTCTCTGCCGCTTGGTACTGCTGGAGATCGCGCGCGTAGATGATCCCCAGCAACAGCTGCACGTCGTTGTACTCGTCGGTCCCACGGTAGTGCACGAGGTACTTTTCGTAGGCGGCCGCAGCCTCCATCGGGCGATTCAGAGTGTAGAGCTGGTTGGCCACGTCGAGCTGCTGCTGATGCGAAAGCACCTGATCCGAATCGATCTGGATCATCTGCTCATAGAGATTCGCCGCCGTCGTTCGATCGTTCTGGGCCAGTGATTCGCCTATCTCGGCTCGAAGTTCAGTAATCTTGTCCAGGGTCATATCGCGCAACGGACGCGAGTCCACCTGGCGGACCTCGACAGGCCTAGCCACGCGCCCGTACTGGGCCCGTGCTTGGGCCTCCGGGCTGCTCGTCGCATCGGCGAACGTTCGACGTTGATACCACCGTCGCCACAAGGCCAGAATGTCGAACTGATCTCTGGGCAGCGCCCGGACCAACAGCATCGCCACTGAGGCCGCGAGCCCAAAGACATAGCCTGCAAGGTGAGCCGAGTACGCCACCTGTCCACCCCCTCGCAACGCCGGCTCAATCAGGTTGTCGTACAGGATCATCTTGAAGATGATCATGATCATGCTCGGTAGCTCGATCGTGCCTATGAAGAAAAACCAGTACAAGAACGTGATGTAGCTACGAGGAAACAGCGCCAGGTATGCAGCCGTCACGGCTGCGATCGAGCCCGACGCGCCGATCATCGGATTCTCAGAAAACAGGGCATACCCAACCGCCGAGAACACCCCCCCGGCCAGGTAGAAGAGCAAATACGGCACATGGCCCATCTTGCCGTTCACGGCGTTGCCGAAGACCCAAAGGAAGAGCATGTTCCCGATCAGATGGACCTTCTGTTCATGCGAGTGCAGGAACTGATACGTGAAGAACTGATAGAGCTCCGGCCAGCGGCCCGATAGCGCCATCTCGCTTTCGAGGCGCATCAGTAGCCCGGAGCCGGACAGCTCCACAGTCAGAAACGCTGCCACGTTGATCACGATCAACGCATAGTTGACATAGGGAGTTCGCTTGACCGGGCTGTCTGTGCGGATGGGAATGAACATGTCACCTACTCACGAGGGCGCGCGCCTTGCTAGCCAACGAAGTCTGCAGCCTGGGCACCCGGCGGTTCGGTCGCGTTCTGTTGATTGCCCGGTGCGACTCCGCGTCGGATGCCATTGCACTTCAAGGGGACCGGATTGCTCACCTTCTGACCGGCAGGCATGTTCCGGCGGGCGATCCGGGCCCGCCGGCCCGCTGGGCACTGACACCGGATCCGCGTGGTCCAGCGGCCCCGCTGCTCTCACTAAGACGTTTGGGGAGCGGGTCCCGCTGGCGGGCCGCCGACCACGTCCACGTACCGCATCCTCAGCTCGTACAGGGCATTGTCCAGCAACCCCTTCTCCTCGTCCGACAGGTTGCCTTTGGTCTTGTCCTCAAGCACTGCCAGCAAGTCGATGTGATGTTTTGCGACGGACAAATCCGGCGGCAGTCGCTCCCCCCCCGGAACCTGCAGCCCTCCGAGTCCGACGACCGCCTGCATCACGATCAGATTCACGATCTCCGCGAAGGTCGGCTCGGGCAGCGGTCCGCGCTTGCCCACGTCGCGCGTTTGCTGATCGAGGCGTTCTTTTTCGCGTTGAGCCTCGGCCTTCCAATCCGAATCCACATGGATCTTGGGCTCACTCTGAGCGTCGTCAGGCATAGTTTCCTCCCTCAAACACGCCAACACACGCGTATGCACACATTCTAGCAGACCCTCGTGCCCGCAGACACCCCAGGCACCGCGCGGTTCTCAGCGATCCTAGCAGGTCAGGTGGAATCCAGCCGAGACGCGTCGATTCTGGCCGAGCAGCTCGACGAAGCGTCTAACTGCCTGTGGCGTACTCAACTCGATCAGTTCAATGCCTCGTTCAGCCAGCCGGGCACGGGTTTCGGCCGGTACACGCATTACCTTCATGTGCCCCCGGCCGATGACCAGCACCTCCGGCGGAGCGGCCAGGATCGCCGCCAAGTCGTCCACACACAGGCTGTGACCTTGCTTGCGCCACCAGTTCGGATGCACCTGTCCGGCGTGGATGATGACGTCCGTGTCGTAACTGACCCCGTCAATGGTCAGGCGGCCGAAACTACACTCGCTGATCTCCATGTGTTCCAACCCCGTGCCTGTGAATCCGGTTCCGCGACTTGGTGGCCCAACGGCCCCCACGAGGCCGGGCTCCCGACCTCCGGCGCAGATCGCTCCGTTCAGGACTTGGCTTTCGGGCTGCCTGCGTCATGCCACGTAGCCTGCTCTACTCCCGTTCGCAGCTCGGAAGCCAGCTCGGCAAGTCTTGCATGGGGGAACAAGCCCACGAAGTACTCCCGCGAGTCGGCCTTGCGGTTGTGAGCGAGCTGTGCTTCAGCCGTGCTGACCCGGTCGGCGAGCTCGTGCTCTATGTGAGGCTCCCGAGCGCAGATCGCGGCGTTTGCGTCCCGGATGGCCTGGAACGTGGTCTCTCGAGCTCTGTGATTTTCCGGGTCATGGGCGCGCAGGAACTCGGACCGCTCGATCATTTGCTCGCGCTGCAAAAGCAGGTTCCTAGCGGAATCCGGTCGGGGTAAGTACCGATCCGGGTTGAACCGGAAGTCACGTTGCCGCGCGCGGAACCTGCGAAGATCGTCCATCGTCACGTTGTGCCGCGGTAGGTCCAGTCGCGCGGTTGCGGAGACAGCCATCATCGCGGGCGGCCCGACGCCGTAGTACAGTTCCATCAAGCGGTCCGTGATCCGATCGTATTTCGCGCCGCCGATGCCGTGAATGAACACATCCGCCAGTGCCAGTCGGGCCCAAAGTGTCAGCGCCAGCGCCCGCGGCCGGATGCGCCGTTCGGTTGCGTTTTTCAAGCTCTGCTGCGCCGTGTCCCATCGCCTCAAAGCTGTTGCATCCGCCTCGCCGGCCGGTTCTCTGTCCGCCAACAGTCGAATCACGTCCCCTCGCTGCTGCACGAACAATCTGCGCCTCGGCTCATCGCGGCCATGGATCCACAGCGGCAGTTCCACTACGTCGCCGTCTCGGGCCAGATCCGGGATGGGGCGCGTGGAACCGCGGATCTTCATGGATTGGCGATATTCGGCCAGCGCGTCGTTATAACAGGCCATGAACCGACGGCTATGCAGGATCATGTCCGCCAGCAGGGGCCCTCCCCAGACTCGACTGACGCGTCGCTCCACTAGGTCAATACCGAAGGCTGCATCGATCGCCCGTCGGCCCGAGATCATCTGGCCGACCAGATCCTCGCCTTCGCAGCCCTGCGCGAGCCCCGCCAGGAACACGGGCATGAAGGACGCCTGGAACCGCGCGCCCATCGCGCCGGCGACGGCGGCTTCGAAGCGCTCCGCATCGTGCCGGGTGAGTTCCGGTAATTGCTCAAAGGTCAGTCGCCGATCGACCCGGCGGAGTAGAAGCTCCCTCGTCGTCAGGTGCCCATGCGAACAGAGCGGCACGGTCAGACTGATCTTCTTGGGCAGATCGCTATCAACAACCAGATTGACGGCCCGCCCGCCGAGCCGTTCGGCCAAGTAGTCCGCCACCACGTGCTTGGCCCAGACCCCCGGGTGGAAGAACTCCGGTTGGTGGCCTGCGACGATCACTACTTGGTCAGCGCTGCCCGTCAATTCCAGCCTGGTCTGTTGCCGCACCTCACTCAGCTCGACATCGATCACCCTTACGCGGTATGAAGTGGCGAGGCTGCGGTTGTGATCCAGCAATTCGAGCAGACGCCGTGCGGGCGGCTGTATGAGCGTTTCTCCGTCACCGCGAGGTGTCTCGAGAGCGCCGAAGTCTAGCATGATTCCGATGGCCGGCAGCACCGAGCTTCCGAACGCGCCTGCAACTTCCTGAGCAGCCCGGCCTCGCTAAGCTGATTAATGAGCACGCTGATGTAGTGCTGAAGCCTGGCCTCCGGGTCGTCGAGCATCCCCCCGAAGTGGCGGTGAGGGTCCTTGTAGATCAGTCGGACCGGAATCTCTTTGGTCCGCAGCCCCGCCTGGGCGGCCTGAACCCACAACTGGAGCGGCATTGTGTATCCCGGGATCGTGATCGCCAGTTCCCGTAGCGACTGAACGCGGTACGCTTTGAAGCCGCAGAACGCGTCCGTGATCCCCAGCGCGAGTATGTTGTTGAGCATGTCCGTTATGATGCCGTTGATCCGGCGGCGGTCCGGCGGGGGAAGGCTGTTGCCGCTCAGAACCTTCAGATAGCGAGAGCCGCTGATGATGTCTGCGTCGTTCTGGTCGGCAGCTGCAACGAAACATGGAATCCGTGACGGCTCATGCTGCTCGTCGCAATCCATCGTGATCAGCCAATCATAGTCGTGGCGGACCGCGAAGTTGAACGCGTCGATCAAGCTCTGCCCGTAGCCCCGATTCTCCGGATGAGTCACCGTCACGGCGTCTTTCTGAGCGGCCAGCAACCGTGGTATGGCGTCTGTAGAGCCTTCGTCA
>CAYGAN010000096.1:14679-16574 GCA_964347585.1 uncultured Planctomycetales bacterium
GGTTCTCGAGGTGACGCAGTTTGAACACCCCCTGCTCTGCTGCCAGCAACTCCGG
Source organism: uncultured Planctomycetales bacterium (assembly GCA_964347585.1). Lineage (GTDB taxonomy): Bacteria > Planctomycetota > Phycisphaerae > UBA1845 > CAYGAN01 > CAYGAN01. The sequence goes on from CAYGAN010000096.1 coordinate 14,735, forward strand.
CGTCGAGTCGGTCGAGCCGTCATCGACCACTAGGATCTCGTCGCTGTGTTTGCGCACCTCCCCCAGCACGCCGCGCAAGTAGCGCTCCTCATTGAATACAGGAATCGCCACCAGAAATCGCACGCCCCAAACTCCTCGACGTGCCAAAACCGGCCAAATAGCCCGTCAGCCATAATCCTATCGCGCCGCCCCCGGAAATCAATCCGACCCCCCGGGCCTCGCACGCCGACCACGGGGTGCCGAGGGGGGGAATTCTGGTTGACTTGCAGCGCGGGTGCCGATAGAAGATTGGATCGTATCCGGATGGGTCGGTCACCTTTCGTGAGACATTCTGGGTAGTGCACGGATGCACCACGCCGCTCGTTTGCGACTGATATTTGGCCCGCCGCAGCTTGTCGCCGTCTGCATGGGCGTGTGCGGCTGCGCTCAGATCTATCACCACCAGGCCGCCGTTCACATCGAGTGCGGACAGGCACTGGCACGGGCCGAGCAACTGGATCAGGCCCTGGCTGAATTCGCCGCTGCCATCGATCTCGATCCTGAGCTGGCGACCGCCCACTCACAAATGGGACGCATCTATCGGCGTACAGGAGAGTACGAGAAAGCGGCCGCCAGTTTCGAGATGGCCGTCAAGCTCGACCCGTTCAGCTTCGACGACGCGTTCGATCTAGCTCAGGTATGTCGTCTGCTGGGACGGTTGGGAGATGCGGTTCGCGCCTACCTGCACGCGTGCGACTTGGGCCCGGACCACTTCGACTCGCACCTGGAGACCGGTGTCTGCTACCACGAACTTGGGGAGATCGACCAGGCCATTCTGTTCTACGAGAAGGCGATCCAGATCGACCCGGAGTGCCCCTACGCCTACAGCAACCTCGGCGCCGCCTACGACGCCCAAGGCCGGTACTACGAAGCCATCCGTGCGTACAAGGAATCACTCGAGCACGACAATCAACAGCCCATGGTGCTGGTGAATCTCGGCACCACGTACCTGAAGCAGGAACGATTCCGGATCGCCCAGAGGGTCCTCGAGCTGGCCATCGAGATGGACCCGCACCTAGCGGCCGGACACGAGCGTCTGGGATATTGCTTCTTCCGCGAGGGCAAGCACCTGGAAGCGACCGCCGCTTACGAGAAGGGCCTGCTGCTCGATCCGAAGCTCGCCCGTGCCCACGCCGGCCTGGGGGTGGTGGCCATGTGGCGGTACCTGCTCGACCGCAGCAAGACAGACCTACGCCGACAGGCAATTGAGAACTGGCACCGGTCCTTGGAGATCAACCCCGATCAGCCCAACCTCCGCCGGCTTGTCGCCAAATACCGTCCCCGCCCCGTTGACCCCGAAAGGGTCCTGCTCGATCAGAAATAGACCGTGCGCGATGCAGCCTCGATCTCATTCACGCTTCGAGCATCTGAAAGAACATCACCCAACTCTATTACCACCCCCTCAGATCTTGCCCGCCAGCGCGTCACAATGACAGCTGCGCGCAAGGTCCGCCAGCCTAGCGGACAAGGACGACAGCAACGTTCGGGTAGCGGAACACGACGGGCGCAAGCAGCTGCCGACGGCACGCATAGGTGCCCCGTTCTCTCTGAGCTGGCGGCTGGATCGGCGTGCGAGGGCGGGTGGGAGTCTGATTCAGGCGCGGCCCCGTCGTTCGGCGTGGGGTGGGGGCGTCCGATGGCGGTGGCACGGCGACCTGCGGCTCGACTCCTGAGCCGCCTGGACACTCGGGCTGCGGTAAAATGGGGTACTGGTGAGCTTTACAGCACTTCCATCAGGAGGTCTGAAATGCCCCATCAGATGATTCGACCTGCATGGTCTGGTCCGATGGCCGTGATGCTT
>CAYGAN010000097.1:0-4130 GCA_964347585.1 uncultured Planctomycetales bacterium
CCTACCTGGCCTTGGAAAAGCCCGAGGAGGCGATCCAGGCGTACGAGCAGGCCCTACAAGCCCGCCCGGACGACCAAGCCGCCGCCAAAGCCATCAAAGCACTCAGGCAGCCCCGGGAGACCCCGCCCCAAGATAGCAAGTCCCAATAAGCCGCCGGCGATCCGCGCCATCGACAGCAGGTTGCGCGCTGCGCGGAGCGAAGACGCTCACTGTACGCCATGCAAGAGCGAAAGCGAGCGATTACAAGGCATGTTCGGCGCCGCGGACCCACGTAGATAGCGCTGCACAGCTGAGCACGAGGTACAACGCACCGCCGGGCCCCTGGCTGAGTCCACTGGCCCGAGCAGGACGGCCTCTGCTTGGCCTATCCGCGCCTTGCGGTGGTCCGCCATCGAGCATACTTCCGCGGATCGGGCCTGAAATCAGCTTTGACGGGCGCGAGAGCCTCCGCATCGTGCAAGCGAGAGTTTCACACTTCCAGCGTCTCTGTGGGTGCAACCTCCCTTCTTGACAGGAGTACCCGGAGGCTGCCGCCTTCGCTTGGGCGACAGTGCTGTACCTGCCCGCAATTGCAGACAGAACGGCACACCACACCGACGCCGCTGGGGATTGACAGTTCAGTTGGGCAAACGTAAACTATTTTCAGTAAAGCACTCTTAGGTGTGCCAATGTTTACGTAGCTTTATGGGGGTGCTTGATTTGCGCGCGATGCGTCCGTTGGGTACCGTCGTCCTGCGTGAGAGTTAGCTCGTGAGAGCGATCTCTGAGAACCACCCATGGCAGCGTTAATCGTCCTACAAGGCCCGGACAAGGGGCGCAACTTTCATACGCACAGCGAGCCAGCGTTGCTCGGGCGTAACAGCGACCAGATCCCGCTGACGGACAACACCGTTTCGCGTCGTCACGCGGAGATTCGCCAGCAGGACGGCTACTGGGTGCTTGAGGACCTGCACAGCTCAAATGGGACGTATGTCAACGGCGAACGGATTCATCAGGCTGTCCGCCTCAAGCACGGCGACCAGATCAAGGTCGGCAGCACGTTGATGGTTTACGGTGGCGACCAACCGGTGCAAAAGCTCTCCGGCAAGCTTATCCCACGAGACCTGATCAATCTCGACGTCGGCAGCAAGCAAATGGACTCCTCGATTCTTTCGAGCATCCCCAGCAGCGAGGATAGTGTCATCATCGCAGCGCCGGAGACGGCTGAGGCCGCCCATGCCTGGCGGGCTATGTCGCAGCTCCTCGAGGCGATAGGCGCTATCGCATCTGCTGAGCAGTTGCTTGAGCGGGTGATGGACATCATCTTCGAGGAGATGCGGGTCGATCGGGGCTTCGTGCTCATGCTCGACCCGGACTCCGGCGAGCCCGCGCCCCGCGTGGTTCGCTACCGGGCGAAAGCCGCACCCGCCGGCGTCCAGATAAGCACGTCCCGCACCATCATCGACCACGTCATTCAGAACAAGGAGGGTGTGCTATGTGCCAACGCCATGACGGACGAGCGGTTCACATCCGGCAAGAAGAGCGGCAGCATCCAGAACTACGGCCTGCAGTCCGTGATCTGCGTGCCGATCATCGCGCGTGACGACGTTCTTGGCGTGATCCACATCGACTGCTCCATGTCGTCGCACACCTACACGGAGGAGCAATTGCGTCTGATCACAGCCATCGGACGAGCCACCGGGATGGCGATCGAGAATGCCAGGCTCGTCGAGTCGCGGATGCAGAGCGAACGACTGGCGGCGACGGGCGAGACGGTGGCGTATCTGTCCCACTACATCAAGAACATCCTGCAAGGGCTGCGAGGCGGGGCGGACGTCGTGCAGATGGGCCTGAACCGCAAGCACCTTGCCGCTATCGAGCAGGGCTGGCAGATCGTCCAGCGCAACCTTGCGAAGATCTACAACTTGACGACAAACATGCTGGCATTCAGCAAGTCACGCGAGCCGCGCCTGGTCATGGCCCAGCTCAATCGGGCTGTTCAGGACGCGGTTGACCTCGTCCAGGCTCCTGCCGACGGTCGGGGCGTGATGGTTTTAGCGGAGCTCGACGAGCGCCTCCCGCCAGCGCCGATCGATGTCGATGGCATCCATCAGGTAGCTCTCAACATTCTGACTAATGCGATTGAAGCCTGTCCGCAATCCCTCGGCGTCGTCAATGTGAGAACGGAGTACGATCCGGACACCGAGGAGGCTGTACTGACCATTAGCGACAACGGCAGCGGAATCCCCTCGGAACATCTCCAGCAGATATTTGAGCCCTTCCACTCTACCAAAGGCCAGGCGGGCACCGGGCTCGGTCTGGCCGTGGCCAGGAAGATCGTCCAAGAGCACAACGGCCGCATACACGTCCGAAGCCAGCTTCAAGAAGGCACAACGTTCATCATCCGGCTTCCCACCAGCCACGGGGAGGCGCTGGACAGCGCAGAGACGCATGGCCCAGACGCCGGCGGGAGACGCTGACCCGCCCTCTATGCGCGAACTCACCAATAGGACGCCCCCGGCGACGGCCCAAAACACGCGACCGACCTCGAATCTGATCACATGGAGGTGCGAGTCGACGATGGCTCGGCTTGTTCCTCGCGCGCTGCCAGCAGCTTGGCGATCCGGCTGCTGAGGTCGAGGAGGCTGAAAGGTTTTGAAATGAACTCCGTTACGCCCAGGTCCCGCGCGTACTGGACATCTTCTTCCTGACCGCGTGCCGTCAGCATGGCAATGATCGTGCCCTGCATCGCCTGGCGGGCACGCAGCTCAGCCACCACCTCGAAGCCACTCTTGCGAGGCATCATGACGTCGAGGATCAGCAAGTCGGGAATGTCCGCCTCGACTTGCCGAAGGGCTTCATCCCCGTCATAGGCCACCCGGACCTGATAGCCTTGGGACTCCAAAAAATACCGCAGCCCATTGGCAATGTGAGCTTCGTCGTCGCAAACGAGGACCTTGAGCATCTGACACCAATTAGCGCATCAAGCAGCCGTCCCGCGTCGCTGGGGCTCCCTCAGGACCGTCTCGAGTAACGATACCAACTCGGAGCCAAGGAGCAGCTCATCGGCCACCTGCACTGAATCGAAGCGACGCGCCTGTTTCACCACTCGCCGCGAGATCGTCGGCACCAGCACAATGATCGGCGCACGGCAGTCGGCCACCTCTTCCTGCAATTTCTTGATGAGGTCCCAGTCCTCCTTCCCGCCGAGCCAAAGGTCGATTACCAGCACGTTCGGGCGTACTTGGCGCACCTTTTCGATGACACGCGCCGCGCCCGACTCCAGCACACACAAGTACCCGGCCTTGCGCACGTCGTAGCACAATTGATCGCGCACTCGCTGATCGCGATGAGCCAGAATGACCGTTCGTCGGCGTTCGACCCGGCCGGCCGCGAACGACTTCACACACAGCACCAACTCGTCCTTGCAGGCCGGCTTCGTTAGATAACCGACGGCGCCAGCGTCCAACGCGGCATCGGCGTTCTCGGCGTAGGTGTGTATGAGCACTGGGATGTCCTTCGTCGTCCGCTCGGACTTCAGCATCTTGAGGACTTCCAGTCCGTCGATATCAGGAAGGATCAGGTCCATGATAATCAGCGCCGGCCGCCAGCGGCCCGCCAGCGCCAGCACCTGATGCCCGCTGTGGCAATGGATGGGATCAAGTCCATGAGATCCTAGAGTCTGGGCAATCTTGGCGACCAGATGTGGATCGGCGTCGCAGACCAGCACGCGGTTGGGCGGCGGAGTTTGCTCAGCCGGGGAATCGACGGACCCCGGCTGCCGACGCGCCACCGGAAGCGTGACATAGAACCGCGACCCCTTCCCCGGCTCGCTATCCACCCAGACGCTGCCGCCGTGGGCCACCTGCCTGACGATGTGCAGGCCCAGCCCCGTCCCACCTGTCTTGCGCGTCTGCGGGTCCGCAAGTTGCGTGAAGCGGTCGAAGACCGCCGCCCAATTGTCACGGTGAATCCCTATTCCCGTGTCGGCCACCTCCAGACGAAACTCGTCACTGTCCGCCAAAGCAGACACGCTGACCTGGCCCCCTTCGGGCGTGAACTTAATCGCGTTGGAAAGAAGGTTTGAGACGACCTGGATGATCCGATCCTTATCGGCAACGACCTTCGGCAGCGACTCGGCCACATCGCAG
>CAYGAN010000097.1:4140-16502 GCA_964347585.1 uncultured Planctomycetales bacterium
AGATTTTACCCACACTGCGCAGCTTCTGTACTTGATGGACTTCTGGTGAGCGGCCCCCTCGAACGTCTTGACGGAGTGAGCAATAGCTTCGCGCAAGTCTTGCTTCTTTGCGTTCTGCCTATAGTGGTCGCCATCGGCCAACTGAAGGTCAAGCAGGTCCGTGATCAGCCGCGTGAGTCGATCGCACTCCGCGTTCATGATCTGCAGAAACTGCCGTTGATCCGCCGACGGCATCTTCCCCATGCCGTCCATGAGCAGCTCGGCATAGAACTTCAGCGACGTCAGCGGCGTGCGTAGATCATGTGAAACGATGGATAGAAAATCAGACTTGAGTTTATTCAGTCGGTTGAGCTGCACGTTCTGCTCGTCCTTGGCACGGCTCAAGGCTTCGAGCTCAACGGCCGCGCGATTGAAGCTGTGGCACAGACGCTGGACATCGCCTGAACCCCTCGCGGGCGTCCTGATGCGGTACTTACCCGATCGCAACTGGTCGAACGCACCAGCCAGCCTGCCCAGCGCAGATCCGTCGGCACCACCAAGGATCCAGCCGGTCAAGAAACCCAGACCGACGGAGACGGCGACTGCCACCGGGACGATCTTCGGACTCGTCGTCGCGGCGCAGGCAAAGACCGCTGCCGCACCGGCTACAGTCGCGCTTGTGATCGACCACTTAAGCCGCAGCGACAACGACCCGCCGTTGTCGGCACCCCGCAACATATAGTTGGTACGCGCCATGACTCGTTGACGCCGGCACCTAGGCCACGAGATGGTCATGCCCCTGCCGCAATACGTGGCTAACCCCCGGTGGGCATCCGAATCACGGCCGGGACATCCATCCAGGCCACTCCAGCGACCTGCAGGTATATCGACGCGGCCTAAACCGTTCGTTAGCTAGCAAGGATCGGAACAAACAGGTGGTCGCCCGGGCTTCCTCGCCCCCCATCAGGACCAACATCCCGGTAGCGCAATATCGGACATGGCTGGCCGCACGGGTCTCTACTTCTATCGGTGCCTCTCAGGGATCGGCAACCCCAGCCGCCTCATCACGAGTTTCAAATCCTCCCATGCACGGGGCTTCTCCTGCGCGTTGCGAAGCAGGTAGGCCGGGTGATAGGTCGGCATCACCGGGATTGGATCGCCGATCATAGGCGTCCCGGAAGCATAGAAATCATGGAACTGACCGCGAAGGCGCCCGATCGACTCGCGAGTATCCAATAACGTCTGTGACGCCGGCGCCCCCAGCGCGACGATGACTTCCGGCTCAATGATACGGATCTGCTCGATCAGGTACGGCGAGCAGGAGGCTATCTCATCCGTAGCCGGCGCCCGATTGTTCGGCGGCCGGCACTTTAGCACGTTACAAATGAAGACATCCTCACGGTCCAGTCCCATCGCTGCGATCATTCTTGTCAGAAGCTGACCCGCCCTTCCGACGAACGCTAGACCCTGTCGATCTTCTTCAAAACCGGGAGCCTCGCCGACGAACATGATTCGCGCACTTGGCCTGCCTTGACCGAAAACTGTCTGCGTGCGCGTCCTCGACAGCGCGCATTTGACACACCCGCACACCTGCTGCTCATCCAGTAACCGAAGCTCTCGGGCTTTCCGCTCCGCCTGCTCTTCGCTGTTCTGTACTTGCACCGAGGAAGTCCTTTCTCCGACTGCATCTACCGACACAGGTATCTCGCGCGCGCCGAGCAGCAGTTCCGTCTCCAATCGCTGCTTCAGCACAGCGGCGATTTCCTCTCGCTGCTCCGGACCCATCGGCCCGCCTCCTCCGCCGACGTTGAGCCTACAGCCTCACCTCGCGCCGGGTTCTCTGAGACCGGTAGATTCCGTCAAGGATCTTAATCACGTCCAGAGACTGTTCAGGCGGCACCGGTGAAGGCTTGCCATCGGCCACGCAATCGTAGAACGCGCGGATCTGATTTTCATGCGCTCCGCGACCCGTGGACTTCGGCGTCAACTTGGCGTCAACCAATAATCCGTTCTGCGCGGTCCAGACCTCACCCCCGGGCCAACTCACGCCCGCCTTCGTGCCCAGAATCGTGCACCGCAGTTCTTCCGCTTGCGCTACGTGCCCGAGCCAGCTACTTTCCAGCGTCAGCGACGAACCGTCCTTGAACCGAACGAACCCCGCAGCGAAATCCTCGACGTCGAATTGCTTGCGATCCCACTCACCCCATCCGCCCGGCATGTGCTTGGTGTGAGCAATGTTGGCCTGTGCCACGCCTACAACGCTCTCAGGTCGTGGGAAGTCGAGCAGCCATAGGCCAAGGTCGAGAATGTGCACGCCGATGTCCATGCACGGGCCACCACCTGCCAGCTTCTTGACAATGAAGCCCGGCGCCGTCGGCAGCAGGTTCCGTCGAATCGCCCAGCATCGACCGTAATACCGCCTACCCAGTGCGCCGCTCTCGACGAATGCTTTGAGCGCGACCGACTCCGGACGAAAGCGTTGTGTCTGTGCCGTCATCAGCTTACGCCGAGCCGCCCTCGCCGCCCGAATCATCCTCTCGACCTCAGCAGGCGTCGTCGCCAACGGCTTTTCACAGAGCACGTGCTTACCTGCCGTCAGCGAGGCAAGCACGACGGGCGGGTGAGCCTTGTTCGGCGTGCACACGTCCACCACGTCAACCTCTTTCAGCCGCACGATTCGCCGGTAGTCCGTTGACGCTTGAGGTATGCCGAACCGCTCCACCGCTCTTCCAAGGGCCTTCTTGCTGATGTCCGCCGCCGCAACCACCTCCACGTCCGGGATCGCCTGCCAGCCCGGAATGTGAAAGGCCTGACCGATGTTGCCTGTCCCTATGACCGCCACCTTGAGCTTTCGGCCCTTCATGAACAACCTTCCTTTCCCACCTGCCACCGTTCCCAAAGCTGGCACGAGGATACCGAAGTCCGCCACTGCCGCAAGCTCCACCCGGACACACACACCGCCGAGGGGCACATAGTAGCGGAGTACCCACAAGATGCGTAGATCAATGGTTTCGGCGCCCGCGCCAAGCTCAGGATAGTGGGGATGGTGGAGCTTGAACAGGAACGTAAGGCCAGTCACATCCTTCCCCACGAACCCGGCAGTCGCGCCGCTGGTCTTGCGCTCCTTGGTCACAAGAGGGGGCTGCGGCGGCTCGCGAGCACACGCTTCGCATGGAGGAAACCAGGCAATCGAATCTGCCGCGTCAGTCCCTTCTCGGACATGGGTGGCTCGGCGCGAGTGACACACACCTCTTGCGTGCGACCTCGCGCTTCAGCTTGGGCCATCCGGATCGGGATTCCAGCGCGAGACGTCGCACAGCAGCTCTGCTCGAGGCCCGCAGATAGCAACCAACCCGGGGCTCATCTTGTCCATTCGGTCCGCCACCGGTTGCCTTGCCGCCTGGCAGGTCCTATTATGCAAAAGACAGGCATTTGCCAGGGCAGCAGCCCGCCGCGTCGAGGCGGACGCTTTTCTCTCCCCAACGCCCGATGCGGATACCCCCTTGGCGAGATGGCAGCAGGCTGGCGATTCTAGCTATTCTCCCGGCTTTGCCGAATCTGCTCATGTTATCACGTCTGCTGCCGATGATTAGCCGGGTAGGTAAGCGCCAGGCGGCTTCGCCCACGTTCGACATCAGGCGTGGCCGCTCGGAAGTGAATGTAATGACTTGCTGTGCAAGAGCATAGGGAAACAGCGTGAGCACGGTTTCGACCCGTTCGGCAAACAAGCAAGAAGAGCGACTCCCAATGGCTAAGGCCAAAGATGTCCTGACGACCGGGGAGGTCGCCAAGATCTGCAACGTTGCTCCCCGGACTGTTTCGAAGTGGTTTGACGCCGGGCAGTTACGCGGATACCGCATACCCGGCAGCAAAGACCGCCGCATTCCACGCCAACAGCTCATCCGCTTCATGAAGGCCCACGGCATGCCCCTGGAGGGCATCGAGACTGGCGAGACGCGGGTACTAATCGTGGACAACGAGCCTGATTTGCTGGCCCTTCTCCAGCGGGCTCTCAGTGAGGCAAGCTATGGTGTCAAGACGGCCTCCGGCGCCTTCGAGGCCGGCGCGGCGGCGGAGACGTTCCGGCCGCACGCGATACTCGTGGATGTTTCCCTGCCTGACGTGGACGTGAAGCAGCTATGCCGCCACATCCGCAGCAACCCGGATCAGCGAAATATCCGGCTGGTAGCGATGAGCGGCGGACTGACTGAAGGGCAAGGCGAGACCCTACTGCAAGAGGGCTTTGACGCATATCTTCGCAAGCCCTTCGAGATCCGCCAAGTCATCGGCGCTCTTGAGAACGCGACAAACACGTCCTGAGCTAGCTTCGAGCTGCCAGGAATCCCCAACACAAACTCGCCGGCATGCTTGCTGGACGTCCAAGAGTGGACCGCATCCCGGCGCCGTTCCGGGTCCGCGGCGCTCCTGAACATGGCGACGCACGCGCGAGCGTCGAGCGGCACCTGCGCGGCCCAGTCCGCCGCCACAGGCATCGGGCGGCCGCGCAGCAGCGTGTGCCAGCAACGAAACGGCACACTGGGAGGCCCGTCTCGACGTGTCCAGCCCAGAAGACGACCGCCTAATCATCCACGCAACAGGAACGCTATCAACCGTTAAACGGCAGTCCCCGTACATTCGTTCACCCCCGCGCCTACCGGTTGAAGGAATCACACATCCACGATCCGCCTGGGCGTCAGGAACACAAGCCAGCGACGCTCGATCGGCTTGCGCCATATGGTGGCCGCCGCCCTTGCGTAGATCTCAAGCTGGCGTCGGTAGCCTTGTGATCGCGCCGGTACCTGCTCCACCGGGATTTCGTCGCTCTTGTAATCGACAATCTCCCAGGCACGCTCGCCCGGCAGCATGGCATCAATGATCCCCCGGATCAGGATTACATCTCGCTCGTCAATCCCCCGCAGAGCCGGATCGTACTCCGCTAGCGGGAGTCGCCAAACGACCATCACCTCTCGGCGTATCCGCGCGCCGACCCGCCGCAGCCTCCGGCCCAACGATGTCGTAAAAAACCACTCGATGGCCTCGACGTCCACAACGTCGCCCTCGGGGGGGGCCAGCAATCCTGCCCGAACCATGGCATCGATCTGCGTTCGGATTCCACCGGCGTCGAGCGGTTCGGTCATATCGAGGTGCTGCAGGACGAGATGCGTTGCGGTTCCGCGCACCGTGCCGCCGGTAAGTCCGTCCGGTTCGACGAAGCGGGGCTTGAGGCCCCTGGTCGTCGCCCCCGCAACGAGCCCGGCGCGATCATCCGGTTCGGCAAGGACGTCAAATCGGCGCTTCATCTCGCTGGCAGCCATCACGGCTGGTACAGCAGTGATCGACGCCGGCGGGTACACGTGCCTGACACGCTTGAAGACAGATGCAACTGCGGGATCCTCGCACGCTCTTGGCTCGTCCGCAGAGAGCGGGCCGGCCAAAGCCGCCGTCCGGAGGGACTCGTTCGACGCGCGCAGCTGTTGATCAGGCGTGGTCCACGCACGAATAGCGTCAGCGTCGTGCACTTGAACTTCAAACAGCGGCGCCCCGTCGCCGGTGTCCACTTCATCGCCGGGCCACCGGACATTCCCATCCGGCTGTGCCCCGATTGCGGGCAAGAGCCAATCGAGCGGGCACCTCGCCGTCGCCAGCGTCAACGCCGGCAAGGGGCCACCACAAGTTCGCCACGCCACCCGTTCCTGCTGTACGCGGGTCAAGTCGGTAGAGCCGACAAGCACCACGCGCTCGCGCGCGCGAGTGATCGCCACATAAAGGATGCGCATCTCTTCGGCGAGTGAGTCCAGTACGATCTGCTCGGATGCAAGTTGATGTGCAAGGCAGGGGTACTCGATCCGCCTTTCAGTGTCCATAACCTTCGGACCGATGTAGTGGGACCGATCGACGACCAGCCGGCCGCGGGCGTCATCCAGATTGAACGCTTTGCCCAGATCGGCCACCACGACGACAGGGAACTCCAGCCCCTTGCTCCGGTGGATGCTCATGACACGGATGACGTCTTCCGCTTCGCTGAGGGCGGCAGCCGGGCCGAGGTCCTGCTCTCGCTCCTGAAGTTGTTCTATGAACCGCAAAAATCGGAACAAGCCCTGCTTTCTGAACGCACCGAATTGGCGCGCACGCTCGTGCAGCTTGAGCAGGTTGGCTCGCCGCTGGACGCCGTTGACCAGTCCACCAACGTAGGCCAGGTAGCCCGTCTCCTGATAGATTCGCCAGAGGACGTCTGCGAGGGGGCGGCAGCGCACGGCGCCGCGGTAGTCTTGGACGCGTGTGACCAGGCTGCGCAGACGCTCGCGCAGCTCGCGATCCTTCCCCCGACGAGCGTACGTCACCACCGCTTCGTAGAAAGGCATGCCGCCACCAACATGTCGAATGCGGACCAGCTCCGACTCATTAAGCGGATCGCTCAGGATCGGCGAGCGAAGAACAGCTGCCAGCGGGATGTCCTGCTGCTGGTTGTCCAGCACGGCCAGCAGGCTGAGCACGTCTTGAACCTCAGAGCTGGCGAAGTAGCCGGCGGTTAGCTCGGCATAGACGGGCAAGTTCATCCGCCGAAGCACAGCGGCAAACCGCGTGGCTTTGTGCCTGGGGGCTCGAAGCAGAACAGCAATGTCGCGGTATTGCAGCCGTCGCGGCTCCAGCCGGCTAGGGGAATCCGCAGCGCGATCAAAGACCCTCATCCCGGGACAAGCCGGTTCTTGTCCCATCATCTGACAAATGCGACGCCCAACAAGATACGCTTCACGCTCAATCCGCTCCCATTCCAGGATAGACTCCGCGTCGCCGACGGCTACGTCGCCGTCCGCCTCGTCCGCAACGCTCCCCGAAGCGTCTTTTTCGAGCAGATGCAGCTCGACGGCCGGCCGATCGAAACACGCCGTCTCCAGCTGCTGCGGCCATGACAAGCCCGCGCGTAACTCAGCTGAAGCGCCGTAAGAGATACCCCCAAGGTCGGGCGTCATGATCCTCTCGAAGATCGCATTGACCGCCTCCAGGACAGCCGGCCTGCTGCGAAAACTGTCTCGCAGAGCAATGCAGACGCCTTGCTCGCCGTCCCCGCTGAACGCTGCTTGACGCTGCAGGAAGATCGATGGCTCTGCCAGGCGGAAACGGTAGATGCTTTGCTTGATGTCCCCCACCGAGAACAGGTTGTTGGCCTGCGAGGGATCGTTCTCCCGGCTCACAAGCTTAAGAATCGCCTCTTGCACCGGGTTGATGTCCTGGAACTCGTCAACCAGAACATGGACGAACCTCCGCCGGACCTGCCTGGCTAGGTCGCTTGGCTTGTCCGGGTCGCCCTGTTCGGCTAGCAGCCCGATCGTCAACCGCTCCAAGTCGCTGAAGTCAAGTGAAGCCTGTTCCCGCTTCGCATCCCCATACGCGATGTCGAAACCATCCACCAAGTCAGTGATCGTCTCGACCGCCGGCACGACACGGCGCAGCCCATCCACGATCTCCTCGCTGGTGAACAGTGCATGCCGGCATCTGAGCCGGTTCACAAAATCGCGCCGACACCGTTCAAAAAGTTCCTTGCTTTCCTCTTTCTGCAAGCGCCCACACTCGTCCGAAGCAGCTGCGCGTGGGACTCCTCGGGCGTGGGGGAACTCAAAGCTCCTGACGCGATGCAGAGTCCCTTCGAGCGCATCGGGGCTCATCTTGCTGATCAACAGGTTGTGCCATTCAGTGAGCGCTTCTGTGTACTCGGCTATGCGATCCGCATAGAACATCCACGATGGCAGGTGTTCACTGATGTGATCGATGCATCGCTGACAGCCAGCTATCTGCCACTCCAGCTCACGACGCAGGAGACTGTGGTGCGTCCGCTCGAGGTGCTGCGGGATCTTGCCGTCAACGGTCGGTCGGACCCACTCCCGCGCGCGGTCCAGCCAGGCCTTCGGATGCACGAGGCTCCGGGTGAAGGCGTGCAAATCGAGCACCAACTCGGCGATCTGTGCGTCTCGCCCATCTCCGTAGCTTTCCACAAGCCCCTGAAATCGCCGCGCCAAATCGGAACCACGGGCGTACAGCCTGGCGAATAGCGCCTCGATCGTCTCCCGCCGAAGTAGTTCCGCCTCCTCCTCGTCCATGACAGTCGCATTGGGATCAACATTCGCCTGGGCAAACCACGCGCGCACCAGCCTCAGGCAGAACGCATGGATCGTCGAGATGTCAGCAGCGTCAAGCAGAGACAGTTGCCTGTGTAGCCACGCATCCGTCGGACGGCCGGCAAGGCGATCGCGAATCGAACGGGCGATGCGGGATCGCATCTCACCGGCGGCGGATTCCGTAAACGTAACCACGAGAAGTCGGTCAACGTCGCACCGCTGACCTACAGGCAGGTCACACACGAGATGCGCGCACCGCTCGGCCAAGACGGCCGTCTTGCCCGATCCTGCCGACGCGCTGACCAGCACGCTGCGATCCGTCGTGTGGATCGCCTGTTGTTGCGAGCTTGTCCAAACCTGACTAGTCACGGCGCTTGTCCGATGAGCTGACCATCATCTCCAGGGCATCCGTGCGATCATGCCACTCCAAAGATCGCCACGAGCCCGTCTCGAACTCGAACCGACACACGCTGCCATAAGGGCACCAACCGCATGGCATGAATCCGCGCAGCCGATAAGGTCGGACACCGACGTTTCCGTCCAGCATCTCGTCGGCCAAGTCAGCGATCTTGCGGCGTGTGTAATCGAGCACCTTGACGAGCTGGCCCTGCTCGACAGCGTCGGACCTGTTCAGCTGGGCTGGCCGGCCGCGCTTGTCTCGAAAGCCGGATACCACCCCCGACCACCCCCCGAACGGCGCACCCTGGTCGAGGACTTCGAGCAGAGCGAAATCAAACACGCCCCGCGGCTTGTGCGGCTTACAGCGAGCTTGCTTCTCTTCGTCGGCTAGGCTCGGGTGATCGACCCGCCTGTACTCCGGGACCAGGCCGACGTAGAAAGCCGCAGCCGGTTCGATCGGCCGGCCGGTCAACGACTGCCCACGCTGCTGCAACGCCAACAGATAGCCGAGCAGCTGAAGTGACAGGCCGTGGTAAACTTCCACGAGGTCCAGGCGCTTGCCGCGGCTGCGCTTGTAATCGATAACAGCTCCCACGAGGTCCGCCCCGACCGCGGCCACATCGACGCGATCGATCTTTCCGCGGATGGCGAGCTTGTGCCCGCCGGACGTGTTGATCTCCAGCGCCGGAAGCGATGCTCGCGTGTCCCCAAAGCCGAACTCGAGCTCCGTGGCGATCGGCCGACACTGCCCCGCACGGGCAGCAAAACGCTGAGCCTTCAACACCTCAGCGATCTCTTGATTGCTGCGATCCAGAATGTACGTGCTCCTGGCGTCGCTTAGAGCAACCTCGTCGGCGAGCTGTGGCACCACCTCACGGGCGACACCATCCACGCGCTCGACGATCTCGGCGTCGTCCATGTCTGAGAGCAAGCGTCCCTCCTTACGCAGGTCCCCGACGAGTCGTTCGAGTATGGCGTGATGAAGCACGCCCAGGTCGATCGCACCAATCTGGAACGTTGGTCGCTGCTCCAACTCCAGACCATACGCAGCGAAATGGCGGAACGGACAGGCGGCAAATGTCTCCAAACGCGACACGCTCGCAACAAAAGCTCGTCCGTACAGCGCCGAAACGGCCGCAGGATCAAGCGAGGCCTGGTTGCGGTACGCCAAGGAAGACAACGCCGCCGCAACGCAACGATTCAGACCTTCATCGACACGGGCTGTCTCGTAAACGCCGTTCCAGAGAGCGCGGGTATGTTCGTCGTCGGCCCTGCGGGGCGGCCGACGACGCAGCTCGAGAGCCAGGTACGCAGCCAACTCATCGGCGGTGCCGATCGGCCACGTTTCGCGCGTCGCCGCAGGATCCCCAATCCGAATCGGCGTTACGCCCGGCGCCGCCGCGAGGACCGCGTCAACAAACGGGGACGGATTAAGACTCTTGCCCTGCTCATCCGCCGCGGCGTAGCTGATCCAGAGGTCCCGACTGGGACGCGTCATTGCGATGTACGCCAACAACTTCTCGTCGAACAGCCGCTGCCGCCGAGTCGCGCCAAGCTCGATACCGATCGACGCCAGATGTTCGCGATCCGCGTCGCTGAAGATCACGTCCTCGCTGCCGGCGAAGGGGAAGACCCGCTCATTGAAGCCAAGGACGAGCACGGCCTTCAACTCCGGATGGCGGCTACGTTCAATCGACCCGACGAGGACCTGATCGAGCGTCGGCGGTGTCAACCCGAGCGTCAGCTCGGAGAGCCCGGCGTCGAGCGATGCGGCGAACCGGTGCGGCGACATTTGCTCGGCGCCGACCGCATCGACCATATCATCCAGCAACTCGACCAGTTCGCGCCAGATTTGCCGGTGCTCAGCTGCCTCGCCGATCCGGCCGTCATCTTCAGTTCGCACCGCCCACGCCTCAAGCTGGCGTGGTACCTCAAGCCGCTCTAGGGTCGCATACAGAGCAACCGCCCAATCCCGTGCTGGAGCCGCCTCTTCGCGCTCCGCCGCTAGAAGCCACGGAGTCAACGAATCCAGAATCCGACGTCGGGTCGTGTTGATCCGATCGAGCCTGACGCGCTCCGGCCCAGCCGGTTCGTCCTCTTTCAAGCCGCGGCTCATCTGACGAACGAAAGCCCAATCGCCGTCGCGCCACGCCGCCGCTCCCTGGACCCCGTGAGCCAGCACGTAGTTCTCAATCGCGTCGGCTTCCTCCTGACTGATCGGCAGCAAACCCGTCTTCACCAGCAAGCTGACCGACTCACGTGAGAAATCCTCGATCACCACGCGAGTCAGCGACCGCACCAATTCAACCACACTATGATGGGAAATCGGCTGCCGGCGATCGATGAAGTAAGGCACATCGTGCGCGTCGAGTGCGGCTGAAAGAAGATCGTGGTACGGCTCAAGGCTCCGGACGATGACGGCGATGTCCCGGTAGCGCAGAGCGTCCTCATCGCGCTGGACAAGCCGTTGGATGTGCGCAACTGCCGCATCGACCTCGACCCGCCGGTTCGCCGCCTCGACGAGCCTCACGCACGGCTGCCGCTCTGCCTCGCGCGCCGCCTGAGGTGTGTCCTGGTCGCTTGACGGGGGGATATCCGCCGCCGATGCCGTCACGAACAGCCGTCGCTCGATTAGCGCCAACGGATGATCCAGCTCGAACCGGGGAGGGACTTTACAATCGAGCAGCAGTTGCGCATCGATCGCCACCCCAGCCCCTCGGAGCGATTCTCGCAATCTCAAGAATGTTCGCTCCGTCCGAGCAAACAGGTGATACGGTTCCACCGGCGCGGTCGAATCCCGCAGGACCGCCGCCGCCGGGTCCATCAACAGCGTAATCTCTGTTCGCGCCGCGACCTGCGCGAGCCGGACCAGCATGGTCTCCTCTTGTCCCGTAAAGCCCGCAAAACCATCGACCCAGACTTCGGCGCCGTTCAGCCACGCACAGTCCCCCAGACGCTCACGCGCCAATTCGAGGTACTGAGCCGGATCAAGCCGCTCCTCGCCTAGACACGCCAGATAGGCCGAATAGAGCACCGCCACGTCATGCAGCTTCGCCGACAGCAACGGGCGCGCAGTGCGATCGGCTTCGGAGCGGGCGACCAAGTCTGCCGGATCGATCCGTTCATTGACCATCTCCGTGAACCCGGACGCGAGGTGCTTGAGCAACCCGACTGCATCACGCGATCTGCCGTAAACCTGCAGTGAAGGGGCGTGCTGTGCCAGCAAATGTCGGAGTAGCATCAAGCGGCCTGTACTGGTCAGGGCCCTTCGGGCTGCCCCGCCGATGCTGCCCAACACGCGGTAAGCCAGCCGCCGGAAGCTCAGCACCTCGCAGCGGTGGTACCCGCGAATCTCGGGGCTCTCGATGAGGGCGCGCTCCATCTGAAAGCTGGCCTGCTCCGGAACGAGCAGGATGAGTTTGACCCCGTCCCCCGGATCGGAACGCAGGCGCTCGCAGATCGCGCTCAGACAGTGAGCCGTTTTCCCGCTACCGGCGCGACCAATGACGAACCGAACGCTCATGGCGAGACCCCACAGACGTGCATTGATCATAAACCCGTCCGACGGCCGCTCAAACTGAATTCGCTCCCGGGTAGGCGTCTCATGTCACCAGCGGGCACCAAGATAAGCCAACCCCCGGGCGCGACGGCGCCGCCACCGAGCAGCCTGGGCGCGATTCGGCATCCAAGAGAAGGTTGCGTGATCGTGCCGCCGTATCGGATAATGACACCATGGCGCCGGAAGTTGACTCTTCCCCCGTCGAGGTCCCTAGTCCCAGACGCTTCCTCATCCTCGGCACTGCCGGCCACATCGACCACGGCAAGACGACGCTGGTCGAGGCCCTGACCGGCATCGACACAGCTCGGCTG
>CAYGAN010000098.1:0-15117 GCA_964347585.1 uncultured Planctomycetales bacterium
CCGAGCGTCGCCGGCAGCGATGGGGGCAAAATCGCGGCGAGGCGAATTGTTGGACAACTCGGCATCTCGGTTCTGCACTGTTGGTGAGGGTTACGGGCGTCCGCCGGGCTCGTGCGGACGATCCGGTTCTCCAGGAGCAAGCCATGAAAGTTATGGTGACGGGCGGAGCGGGTGACATTGGCGAGTACGTCGTCGAGGAGGTCAGGAAGCAGCACGATGTCGCGATTCTTGACGTTCGTGAACCACGCAAGCACCCCGAGGTGACACACGTGCAGATCGATCTGACCAGCCTGAAGGCCGCGCTGGAGACGGTCAGGTACGTCGATGCGGTCATTCACTTGGCCGCGGTCCCCCACCCGTTCAACGATCCGGCGGACCGTGTGATGCACGTCAACATGGTCAGCACGTTCAACGTTCTGGAGGCCATGCGGCTGAACGGGATCAAGCGCATCGTGTACGGCTGCAGCGAATCGGCCACGGGGTTCGGGATTCACAACGTCGAGCATCGCCCGCTCTACGTACCGATCGACGAGGAGCATCCATGCTGGCCACATGAGACATATAGCCTCAGCAAGTACTTTGGAGAGCTAATGTGCCGGGAGTACGCACGGGCCTATGGGATCGAGGCGGTATCGCTGCGCTACTGCTGGGTGTGGCTGGCGCGGAACGCGGAGCAGATACCTCAAGCAATCGCGGTCGGGCAGCGCGACGACGCCAGGGGGTTTTTCACCTTCATCAGCCCGGAGGACGTGGCCCAGGCTTGCCGATTAGGCCTGGAGTATCGGCTGCCGTCAGGGCGCGCGCCGTTCGGAGCCTTTTTCCTGTGTGCGGATCAGACCTTCGCCAAAGCGCCGACGCTGGAACTGCTGCGGCGAATGTATGGGCCGGACCTGCCGGAGATCAGAAAGCCGGAGTACTTTGAGGCGAACCCGCACGCGCCCGTCTTTGACATAACGAGAGCAAAGCGATCACTAGGATTCAGGCCCATGTCGGATTGGCGGCGGTACTTGACGGCCCCGCCGGGTTAAGCGCTGGTTGTTGGCTTGAGCGTGGCAGGCCCGGGTTTCATGACCAACCGGCGTACGCCGGCAGCGTGCCGGTACAGGTCGCAGCAGGCTAGAATGGTGCCATGAGGAAGCGGACCAAACGGGCCACCGCGGTAGGAGACGCCCGGAGCGGCGCGAAGGGCCACCTCAGACGGGAGCCGCGCATTGCGCGCGTCCCTGCGTGGGCGGTTTTGGGGGCGATGATGCTGTGCGGCGCCGGCTTGTCAATCACAAGCATGACCCGCAAGGCAGTCACCTATGACGAGACGTCACACTTGACGGCCGGCTACACATACTGGCGAATGGGGGATTTTCGCTTTACGCCCGAGCATCCACCGTTGGCAGAGCTGGTGGCGGCGGCCCCGCTGAACTGGCTCACGATTCAGATGCCCCCCACCGAGGGTAGAGCATGGGAGATCGGCGAGCAATGGATGTTCGGGCGCGATCTGCTGAACAGACCCAACGACGTCGATCGGATGCTGTTCTGTGCGCGCCTGCCGATCGTGGCTCTGTGGTGTCTCGGCGGGGTGCTGGTGTGGCTCTGGTCCGGGCGGCTCTTCGGCACGGCCGGGGGGCTTCTATCGGCCTGTCTATACTTCTTTTCCCCAACGATGATGGCTCACGGCCGGCTGGTAACGACCGACATCGCAGCTGCGGTGTTCTTCACGGCATCTCTGCTCACCTTCGTGCGTGTCATGGCGCGGGTTAGCTGGAGCCGGCTCATAACCGCGGCAGTGTGCTTCGCGGCATTGTTCCTATCCAAATTCTCAGCAGCGCTCATCGTGCCGGTCGTTGCCGTTGTCGCTGTGGCCTGCGTACTTGGGCCGGAGCCGACGAAACTTGGGCTGTTCGGGCGACGCGAGGTGAGCACCCGGGCCGCAAAGGCGGCACTGGCAGGGGCAGTGCTGATGTCCATCGCGGTGTTCTGTGTGCTGGCGATCTGGTCTGTGTTCGGATTCCGCTACCGCGCAGCCATCGATGCGCCTGGGCAGGACTATGACCACATGCTCAGTCCGCCGCACGTGATCGACGCCCGGGGGCAATTGAGTCCCGAGCAGAGAAGCAGGCTGACGAGCCTCTACGGCCGGGAAGATCTGACGGCCATCCAACAGCTTCTGCAGCACCGCCCGGCCCTGGCAACCGTGGTGGGATGGGCTGAAAGCCGGCGCCTGTTGCCTGAAGCCTACTTATACGGATTCGCGTTCACGTTGTGGTCGGCGCAATCCCGGGCGGCCTTTCTGCTTGGCCAGGTTAGGACAGAGGGATGGTGGTATTACTTCCCAGTGACTTTCGGGATCAAGACGCCGTTGCCCACGCTGTCGATCCTAGTGCTGGCCGCGCTGGCAGCGTGGCGGCTGCGAACTGGCAGGGGGGTCGGGGTGAGCATCCGACCGACCGGGTGGTCCGGGCCGGCCAAGAGGCTGTCGCTCATCGCCATATGGGTGTTTCTGGTCGTGTATGGACTGGCTTCCGTGACGAGCCATCTAAACATTGGGCATCGGCACATCCTGCCGATGTACCCGGTGATGTTCGTGATGGCCGGCGCAGCAGGGCGGTGGGTGGCCCACAGGTGGCGAGTCTTGCGGGTTCTCGTTCCCGCGCTGGCAGCATGTCTTGTCGCGGCCAACGTCAGCGCGTGGCCCGACTACCTGCCCTATTTCAACTGGTTGATCGGCGAGCCCCGGAACGGATGGAAGTACCTGTCCGACAGCAACGTTGATTGGGGCCAAGATCTCAAGCACGTGGCGAGGTATTTTGCGGACAGGCCGTACGAGGATGTCAAGCTCGCTTACTTCGGTTCCGGCCGACCCGAGTATTACGGGCTCAAAGCCAGCTACTTCGAGTTCCCGTTCAAGTTCTACTTCGCAGAGCGTGAACGGCCGGGACCACTGGCCGAGTTCACGGGTGGAACCTTCGTAGTCTCGGCAACGGCGCTGCAAGCTGTCTATCAGCCGCACGAGCTGCGCGAGTGGAATGAGCAGCTGGAATCGGAGTTCACCGCGCTGCAGAGACACCTGATTGAAATGAAAGAGAAGGGCGGCGGGTCGGAGCAGGATTGGCGCGTTGTTGCGGGACGGGCCCGGCGGCTGGCGTACATGAAGCTACTGGCGCGCTTGCGTACCCATCGGCCGGAAGAAATGATCGGATGCTCTGTCCTCATCTTCCGCCTCTCGCGTGACGAGCTTGCCAAGCTGATGACTACATGGCCCTGACGATCTTGGGCTTGACCGACTCGCCGAACCACGACAACAAGGGTCGCAATCGCCCGCGGGGATAGACTACAATCCGCACGTCATGGCCCTTGAGGGATGCTTCGAATATGGCCGCCGCCGGGCCGAGTTGGACCTGGCCTGCGAGTGCTTGATCACGGAGGCGGCTGATCAGGCCGGGATCGTACTGAATACCTCGTGCGCACGCGAGGGCAAGTGCGGCGGATGTGCCGTCGATTTAACCCAGGGAACTTTCCAGCGAAGTGGCAAGACCCTGACGGTGGAGATGGGACAGCGGCGGCGCGTTCTGGGATGTCAGACCAAGATCGTTTCCGGGCCCTGGCGGATTCACGTCCCACCGCGATCGCTGGTGCAGTCGGGCGAACAGGTACTGGCCGAGTTCGACCTGCTGGCCGAGTACCAGGTCAAGCCAGCCGTCAAGAGGATCGCCCTGACCGTACCACGCGCGACACTCGAGAATTCTGCCAGCGATTTCGAGAGGATCGCTCGTGCGCTTCGGCAGGAAGCGATCGAGCCGCTGCACCCGACGATCGAAGCGCTTCAGAAGTTGCCCCAGGCCATCGCCGCTGGCGACCAGACCGTTACAGCCACCGTCCACAGTCACGGCGGAGCGTGGGAGCTCTCGGACGTCGAGCCGGGCGATGCCGCGGGAGGCATCTACGGCTTGGCGGTCGATGCGGGCACGACAACGGTGGTCTGCTGCCTGGTTGATCTGTCCGACGGGCGGGTGGTTGACAGGGCCAGCTGCTACAACCAGCAGCTCCAGCACTGCGAGGATGTGGCCAGCCGGATCAGCTACTCGGGGCGCCCGGGTGGCGTTGAGCAACTCCGCAAGCTGGTGGTGGACGAGACAATTAACAAGTTAATCGGGGTGCTCTGCGGAGGCACCGGCATTTGCCGCAACGACATCGTGCGCATGGCGGCGTCCGGCAATACGATCATGATGCACCTCTTATTGGGACTCAGCCCGGTCAACATGGGTGGGATACCGTTTCAGCCTTGCGTCACGTCTCCGGGCAGCTTTCGCGCCGACGAGGTCGGAGTGGCAATCAACCCGCGCGCCCGCGTGGACGTGGTGCCGAGCATCGCGGCGTACGTTGGCGGGGATGTCACCAGTGATATTCTTGCCTCGCACATTCTGGCACACGACGAGACGGCACTGGTGATCGACATGGGCACGAACGCGGAGATTGTGATCGGCAACCGCAACGGCCTGACGGCGTGTGCCACCCCAGCCGGTCCCGCCTTTGAAGGCAGCGGCCTGACCTGCGGCATGCGCGCTTCGACCGGCGCAATCGAATCACTTCAGATTCATCCGGATACGTTCACGACGAGCTACCGCGTCATCGATGACGTCAGACCCAGCGGGATTTGCGGGAGCGGACTGATCGATTTCCTGGCTGAGGCGCGCCGGACGGGGCTGATGGACCAGGCCGGCCGCCTGAATCGCGGCCTTTGCGGTTCCTGCCCGCGCGTCCGGCCGGTGAATTCGGCACAGAGCCGCATGCTGGAATACGTGATTGTCCCCGCACCAGAGGCCGAGAACGGCGAAACCGACGTCGTGATCACGGAGAAGGACATCGAGCGGCTCCTCCAAGCCAAGGCCGTGATCTTTGCCGGAGCGACGATCCTTCTCAAGAACGTCGGCAAGACGTACGACGACCTGAGCCGCATCTACCTGGCCGGTGGGTTCGCCAAGCACATCAACGTCGCCAACGCCATCACCGCCGGACTGCTGCCAGACGTTCCTCTGGAACGGTATCGCCCGATCGGAAACGGCTCACTGGGCGGGGCATTCCTGGGTTTGGTGGACGCGTCAACTCTGGCCGCGATGAGCAGAATCGCGACGATTCCCAACGTGATTGAGTTGAACAAGGACCCGGACTTCGAGGACGAGTACGCATTCGCGATGTTCCTACCGAACATGATCATGGAGCGGTTCCCGCGCGTCGCAGCTGCACTGAACGCCGGCGAGCGGTAAAGCGCAGTTCTCGGATGGCGCCGATGCTGGTGGGCTTGTCGTTCCGACTAAGTAGCGAGGAGGGACAACCGCCTACCTGACAAGCTACTCAGATAGGATCAGTTAGGCCGGGCCGCTAGGGAGCCAGCGGGTCGCATGGAGGCGTCTTTCGCTTGGCCTCATGAACAGCAAGCTATCCGCCTGAAACGTTTGGTGCTTGCCAGTGGCGGCGGGCCTGCGGTATCCTTGCCAGGCAGGAGACGCCGATGCCTATTCTCCTCGATGCGCAGGGAGTCGAGCGGGCGCTCGGCGAGATAGCCGGTCGAATCGCCGCCGAGGCGCCTGTCGATGGCGCGATCGGCCTGATCGGCATCCGGCGGCGCGGGGAGGTGCTGGCAGAGCGCCTGATCGGCATGCTCAAGGAGCACGGCGTCACGGACATCTCCCATGGCGCGTTGGACATCACGCTGTACAGAGATGATCTCGCAGAGATCGGGCCGGCAGCGATCGTCCGCAAGACGGAGATCGAGTTCGACATCAACGGGCTGTACATCGTGCTGGTGGACGACGTGATTTACACGGGTCGTTCGGTGCGCGCGGCGATGGACGCGCTGGCGGATCTGGGACGGCCGCGCGCGGTCCGGTTGGCGGTTCTCGTGGATCGACCGGGCCGGGAGCTGCCTATCCAGGCCGATTTCGTCGGCATCCGAACCGACCGGCGTGACAGAACGGTTACGGTTCTGCTGAGCGAGTCCGACCAGGAAGAGCGCGTGGAGATCGAATGAGCGATACGAAGACCGGGCGGCGTGCGAGGCTGGGAGATGAGGCAGGATCGGGGCCGCAGGCGCCCGACGCTCAGGGCGCCAAATTCACGTGGCGGCGCAAGCACTTGCTCGGGCTGGAGGAGCTATCACGAGAGGAGCTGCTGCACATCCTGGACACGGCGGCGAGTTTCAAAGAGGTCTCAACGCGAAGCATTAAGAAGGTCCCGGCGCTTCGCGGCAAGGTGGTGGTGAACCTGTTCTTCGAAGACTCGACGCGCACGCGCACGAGCTTCACGCTGGCAGCACAGCGTTTGTCAGCGGATCCGCTGGACTTCCACGCCAAGGGCTCCTCGACCGCGAAAGGTGAGAGTCTGCGCGACACAGCGCGCAACATCGAGTCGCTCGGCGTGGACATTCTTGTGTGTCGCCATGCGGCGGCGGGGGCGCCCCATTACCTGGCTAGGTGCGTCGAATGCTCGGTGATCAACGCCGGTGACGGACAGCACGAACACCCAACGCAAGGACTTCTGGATATCTTCACGATTCGCGAGGCGAAGGGCCGCGTGGAGGGACTCAAGGTGGCCATCGTTGGTGACATCGCGCATTCCCGCGTCGCCCGGTCAGACCTTTGGGGGCTAACGAAACTGGGGGCCAAGGTCATTTTGGTTGGGCCGACCACGTTGCTCCCACGAGCCTTCGAGAAGATGGGGGCTGACATCAGCCATGACCTCGATGAAGTGCTCCCCCAGGTTGACGTGATCAATATGTTGCGGATTCAACGGGAACGGATGACCAGTCAGGCGTTCCCGAGCGTGCAGGAGTACACGCGTCTGTTCGGGCTGACCGGAAAGCGCCTCGCCCGAGCCAAGCCCGACGTGCAAGTGATGCACCCGGGACCGATCAATCGCGGCATCGAAATGACCAGCGAAGTGGCTGACGGAGCACACAGTTCCATACTTCAGCAAGTAACCAACGGGTTGGCTGTGCGAATGGCCGTTCTGTTCCTCGTCAACCAAGCCGGCGAGGCGGGCTGCGACATGGACGCGTAGCGGCATGTCAATGGGAACGGGGCTGTAGATTCGCGCGAATCCAGCACCTGGCCGGTTCCGGCGAATTGTCGCAATGACCTGTTCAGAGCAGTATGGTTGACGGGAATGCGGACACTCGGAATAAGTAGGCTGAGACCTGAGGCCATCGCGGACGCGTGTGCTCAGATATCCGAGCTGCAGTTTATTAAGAAGAAGCGGCTGTTCGGGTACTTTCGATCCTGGGAGTTGAGAGGGGTCATTGACGGCGTAAAAGTCGGGATCATACCGTGTCCGTCGGGGTATGCCGACTTCCTGGTACGGGTATGGTATCCAAGTGGCCAGCTAACAGGCAGCCAACTGATCGATGCACTGGGGGATCACGAACCGAGTTCGCCGCACCTCCGCGCGGATCGGCTTGACAACCGGATTGAATTCGCCGAGCTAGGCATCGATGTCCCGCCGAAGGCATCAGCGGCCGGGCGCCAATTGGTGGAGGCGGCAACGGCGTTGGTCGGCTTGGTCAGGCGGATCGGGACCGGGTAGTATCCGCCTGCTGATTAGGCAAAGGGCCAGTTGATCGGGAGAATCCTTCGAACGAGCGAACGTGAGTGCCGAAAGCATGGAAACGCCGACAACGCTGATCAAGAACGGCAGGGTGATTGACCCATCACAAGGTTTGGACAAGACCTGCGACGTACTGTTGGCGGACGGGAAGGTCAGGCAGATCGGCAAGCTCAGTGCGATGGCCGAACGGGTCATCGACGCGCGCGGACTGATCGTTTGCCCCGGACTGATCGACATGCACGTCCATCTCCGCGAACCTGGCGACGAGGAGGACGAGACGATCGCTTCCGGCAGCGCAGCGGCCGCCGCAGGAGGTTTCACGAGTGTGGCATGCATGCCGAACACCAATCCGCCGTTGGATAACGAAGCCGCCATCGAGTTCGTGTGCCGCCAAGCCGCTCGGGCGGGCCTGTGCAACGTTCATCCGATCGGTGCGGTAACGAAAGGCCGGAACGGAGAGGAGCTGGCCGAAATAGGCCAGATGGTCCGTGCTGGAGCCGTCGCCTTCAGCGACGACGGTGCAGGTGTAGCCAATACGGGCCTGATGTTCCGGGCGATGCAGTACGTGACGATGTTCGACAAGCCGATCATTCAACATTGCGAGGATCCCGCTCTGGCTTCGGGTGGCGTCATGCACGGCGGGGACGTCTCGACCAAGCTCGGCCTGCCGGGGATGCCTTCAACCGCCGAGGAATTGATGCTCCACCGAGATCTGGTTCTGGTGCGGAGCAGCGGCGCCAAGTATCACGTGGCTCACGTTTCGACGGTGGGCGGCGTCGAGCTGATCCGAGATGCAAAGAATCGCGGTCTGCCCGTGACGGCTGAGGTCACCCCGCACCACCTATTGCTGACGGACGAAGCCTGCTGCGACTATGACACGAACTACAAGGTCAACCCCCCGCTACGCACGAGGGCGGATGTCGAAGCTTGCCTCGCCGGTGCAGCTGACGGCACGATTGACTGCCTCGTCAGCGACCACGCGCCACACGGGGCCGAAGAAAAGGAGCTCGAGTTCGTCAACGCACCGTTCGGGATCATTGGACTGGAAACGGCTCTGGCCCTGTTTGCCAAGGCCCTTGTGGAACCGGGGCTGCTCGGCTGGCCGGAGTTGATCGACCGTCTAGCCGTTCGACCCGCACGTGTACTCGGCCTGGCCAAGGGAACCCTACGCCCCGGAGCGGATGCCGACGTCACGCTCATCGAGCCCGATGCCGAATGGACCATCGACGTTAACGCATTCCAATCGAAGAGCCGCAACTGCCCATTCAATAGCTGGCAGGTTCGAGGACGGGCGACCATGACAATAGTGGGGGGCGGGATCGCATATCACTGCCAGGACAGAGCCGGCGTTTAGCTAGTGAGCGCTTGCCTTGGGGGCTGCGAAGCGGCAATTCGGGCTGTGACCTGCTTGACGACGAGGCCGTCCCGGTGATAGCCTTACGGTGGTGGTACGTGCGTTCATGCCCGTAATTGTCGATGGGCAGAATCTGTTGCATGCGGCGCGTCGTACGGAAGGACGGCAGCAACTTAGCCGCGCAGGCCTCTGCAACCTGCTGGCGGAATGGGCCGAGAAGCACGCCGAGCAACTGGGAATCGTATTTGATGGATCGCCGCCGAGACGCCGATCGCTTCGGCAACCGTCCGGGCGGGTGCACGTGGCGTTCAGCGGCCCCGGCAGGACTGCGGACGAGGTATTGATCCAACACATCGATGAGTCCTCCGCGCCGCGGCGGCTGCTGGTGGTCAGCAGCGACAGGCAGATTCAAAAGGCAGCCAAGAGGCGGAGGTGTCGTCGTGCTGGCTCCGACGCATTCTGTCGCATGGTATTGAGGCAACTGGCTGAGCCGATCAAACGACCAAGCGAGCCAGCCGAGAAGCACGAGGGGCTCAGTCCTGACCAGGCGCGGGACTGGCTCAAGGAGTTCGGGATCGATTCGACTTGAGATCCGTCGCGGGGCAGCGAGTTCTCCAGCCCCCCCGGCGCGACCATGCAATTCTGCGTAGCGCGGGCTATTCACGCGGGGAAAGAACGCAAGGAGGCGGACATGTCATCCACGGCGGCACAGCGCGTCTGCCAGTCCGGCAGGAAAGAGGATCGGACCGAGTTCATGCATCGGTGGGGCCTTGTTGTCCAGGGCGACGACAAGCGCACGCACGAGCGCGTCCCCCTGAAGTGTGAGGTCTGCCTGATCGATGCGCAGGGTCAGACCGTGCTGCGATGTTGCAGCAACAACGTCAGCGACGGCGGACTCCACGCGATCCTGTCGGCGAAGTGCGGGCTAGCGGTCGGACAGCGCTATGAGGTCCGACTGGCCCTGTTCGACGCGGTGCAGAAGCAGGCAGAGGCCATCACGGAAGCCCATCAGGCCACGGTAGTTCGGACGGAAGTACTGATGGCCGAGGAAGAAGTCAAGCTCGGCGTGGGCTTGAGATTCGATCAGCCGAGTAGGCTCCCGCGGCCAAGCTGCTGAGTCATCTGCTGTTCACGTTCTCGCCAGGGCAGCCCAGGGTGCCCTGCCGGCGATCAGCCGGAAGCGTTGCCCCGCCGGTCCTGGGCCCCGGCTCTGTTCATCTGGCGGCTCCGCCGGATACGCGTACGCACAGTCAGCTGGCTGGTGCACAGGTAGTGACGAGCCCGGATGGGCAGAACTGTGCAGCCGCAGACGGGGGTGTTGGCGTGCTGGACCGAGGGTTGTAGCGCGCTGTGTGCGAGCCAGGCCAGAACATGGCATGACGCTGATGGATGGATACGGGCGGCGTGGCGAACGTCGTTGGTCGCACGCCAGGAGACGGCCTGCACTCATTCGGGGATACCTTTCCTTGGCGACGTAACGCCCGGGGGTGCGCCGGTCGGGGCGTTCGTGTTCGCGATTTGTCTTGCAGCCGGATTGGGCGGTCGCTACACTTCCGACTTTGCCAGCAGCATAGGTGGAATAATGAACGAACCAACAACGCGAGGCATTTACGACTTCTGGTCGCATTTCTATGACGTAGTGTGTTCGAAAATCGTGCAGCGACGACAGCGCCTGGCGATCCCGCGGATGGGGATTCTTCCGGGTCAGGCGGTACTAGACATCGGCATCGGGACCGGGCTGTCGTTAGAGCTGTACCCGCCAGGCGCCAAAGTCGTCGGGATCGATATCAGCGAAGGAATGTTACGATACGCTAAGCGACGGGCAAGGCGGGTACATCTGGCATCGGTTGATCTGGTGCAAGCCGACGCACTTCGCCTGCCCTTCGCGGATGACAGCTTCGATTATGTCCTGGTCAGTCACGTGATTACGGTCGTCAGCAATCCCATCCAGGCTATCGAAGAGATCTGCCGTGTGGGCAAGCCGGGCGCACGGATTGTGATCATCAACCACTTCCAGTCGGGCAATCGGATGATGGCATTGATCGAGAAGTGGCTGTGCCCTGTCTGCACGAAGCTCGGTTGGCGTAGCGACCTCTCGTTTGAGCACCTGATGGATTTGACAGACCTGGAGGTTGACTTCCGCTACAAGCTGGACCATTTGGACCTCTGGGAGACAATCTTCATCACCAACGACCCCTCGCCGCGCAGCCGCAGTCCAGCGGCGGCGGCCTGACCCTCCCGTTTCCTCACTCGGTTGACAATGAGCCAAGCGCCGAATCGCCGAGTTGCTGTTGAGCGTGTGATTCGCACGATCGCTTGTGCTTGTCTTGCGATGGCATGTTGCGCGGGGTGCGTGGATTACCGTTGGGAGGACAACTACGACCGCGCACTCAAACGGGCCAGCCTGGAGAAGAAACACCTGTTCATCTACTACCGTTACTGGATGAACCCGGAGTGCACCCGGATGTACAATGAGGTCCTGGCTCGGCCGGAGGTCGCCCAGCAGTTTGCGAACACGGTGAACTGCCAACTGGAACGTGACTGGCCCCCAAACCGAGAGTACATGATGGCCCGGTACAGAGTGCGAAGCACTCCCGCGTTCGTCATCGTTGCTCCCGACGGCACATATCACAAGCGAACGGGCTATATGCCGGCCCAACAGTTCCTGGCCTTCGTCAAGTCGGCGATGTTCCGTCCGCCCAGGCGCGAAAAGCCACGTTGACAGCTCGCCCCTGCTCAAGACAAAGCTCTTGAGAGCGGCCTCACTGCCCGTCTGCGAGCAGAATCGGTTGAGGCAAGCTCCCCTCCACGCAGCTATCCGTCCTGGGGTTCCAGGCATCCCGACGCCGCCACCAGTCGATTATCTTCGGTTTGCAGCCGTGGTGCAGAATGATTCAGGATCGCAGCCAGATCAACAAGCCCTTTGGGGCGCTACACGCCGACGGACTGCTGCCGAAGGCGCGAACGCAGTCCGCCCCTGCTGCGCAGCCCTTGATCAGCTAGCCGCTTAGCAGCGCTCCAGCCGTCGCCCTGCTGCGGTTAGCTCTGGAAATCAGCGGTTGTCTAGACCAGAAACCGGTTCAGACGGGGACAGCCCTCGTGAATCGGGTAAAGCAACTCATTATCGGGTGCAGGCGAACCGATCGGAACAGGCGGCGTGGACTACTTCGGTCCAGGCCAGCGCCTGATAGCAAAGCCACCCAACCGATTGCCCGATAGTTAGGAAGCGGAGCACCGTTGCGATCGACGGGTGCCAGCGATGAAAGGGACCGGAAGCACGGCCTGATGGCGAAGCATAGCCGAAAGCCGAAAACCGTAAGCCAGCAGACGCTGGATCTAATCGTCCGATCCGCGGCTTTGCCCACCATGCCCCAGGTGGTGACGCGATTCATCGAGATATCAGCGGACCCTGAGTACAAAGTAAATGACCTAGTGGACGTACTGGCCACGGACCCCGGTATATCCGGCGAGCTACTGCGCTTGACCAACTCTGCGCTCTTCGGCGTGACGCGCCAAGTCGGCTCGCTCAAACAGGCTTTCACTCTCTTGGGCCTTGCACGGGTGCGCACGCTTGTGCTGGGTCGGTACATAACTGAGCAGATCAGCCGAGACAGTAGCGACACCGGTGATTTCAGCTTCAGCTACTTTTGGCGACGATCGCTCAACACAGCCGTCTTGGCCGCCAGGTTTGCCGAGCACCTCGCTCCGAGGTGCCGTGAGGAAGCCTTCATCGCCGGGTTGCTCGCCGACATCGGCGTGGTCGTGATGCTCAAGGGCCTGCCCGACCGTTATAAACGCATCGCCCGCGAGTATGCCCCGTTGCGCGGGGACAATATTGTGGATCGCGAGCGGGGGGAGTTCGGGCTGACGCACGCGGACGTCTCCGCGTTGCTCCTGGAGCGCTGGATGCTTCCGCCCGCCGTCGTTGAGGTGGTGCGGCAACACCACACGGACGGCCCGTCCGATTCGTCCGCTGACGGAAGTCAACCGGTAGCGCAGATCGTTAACGGCGCACAACTCATCGCGAAGCTGCTGTGCGAGGACCCCCGTAAGAACGCTGTGCTCGACGCCTGCGCAACAGCGATGGACCAAGTTGGCCTGGAAGTCGCGGCCCTGCCTGGCATCCTCGGCGAGGTCGAGGCCGCGATCCGCGAGCTGGCTGACCTGCTGCGCATCTACTTGATTCGCAGCGATGTCTATACGCGGATCTGCAAGCTGATCGCCAAGCAGCTGGCTGAACCCGCCGCGACCGCTTGACCAGCCCGCCGAGACTATCTCACCGACCCGGATTGCTGGACAGCCTCGCCCATGTGAGAACTGCCGAGCTTGCCTCCGGTCCTTTGCAAGGGTACCATCCAGCAGCTTGCACGGTGCCTCCCCGGGCCAGAGGGTGCTTGGCGCAAAACCTTCACAATGCTGCGCAGTTGCCAGGAGAACGTCGGTCATGGCAGCGAACGCAATTCGCCTAAGAGGCCGTACCGTCCACTTCATGACTGCAAGTGTCTGGGCATTTGTGATCTGTTCTGACATCGGTTGCGGCAGCGCCCCCACAACTCCCAGCGGGGTGCTCCCGCCCGAACGTTTTCCCGAAGGAGTGATCCGTGAGGCTTACCGTGCTGCCGACAAACATCACCAACTGATCAGCAGGCTCAGATGCTATTGCTATTGTGAACCGGTCGGTCACACCAGTCTGCTGGACTGCTTCACCGATCCCAACGAGCATGGCGCCAAATGTCCGATCTGCGTGGCCGAGGCGTTGCAGGCCAGCGAGATGGCCGAATCCGGCGTAGCAGAGGCGGAAATCATATCAACCATTGACGCTACGTTCGCTCCGCCTGGATAGGCCGGCAGCCGGTGCTCGGCACCCCCCGTTGCGTCCGCTGTGGCAACCACCTCGCGGGTCAGGCTCCGCGTGGGCCGATGCCGGCATTTCCTCCATGTGCGTCTTCCAACAAATTACCCGGTTTATAATCGCAGCGCCGCGCGGCTGGCGTATCCTTTCAGCGGGTAGAGCTTTCCAGCGGCTCGAGGGCTTCGGATGAAGAGAATACTCAAGATTGCCGCGATCGTCGCCGCTGCACTTCTCGGCATCGCCATCATCTATGTGATCACGGTACGAAACGCCGGGCCGAGCGTGCCCCCGCTGACGGTAGATCCCGTCGTTGAGCTCAACGCAGAGCACAGCGATCAAGAGCGCGAGGTCGCCGAACTCTACAAGCAAGCCGCCGCCGCCCTGCCCAACGAAAAGCCCAAGGTGTGGGAAGATTACGGATTCGGTCGTCCTGATGAGCCGCCCTCGCCCGAGCTGACCACCTGGCTGGCAAAGTGTGAAGAGGCGGTCGAACTTATCGTGCGCGCCGCGCGAAAGGAGCGCTGCTGGTTCGATCTGAAGTGGGATCCCAGGTTCCCAACGCTCATGCTGGACCTGGACGTGTCAGCGTCGCAGCGCACGCTGGGCCGTCTGCTCCTTCTGCGGGCCCACATCGCGTGGCACGAGGCGGACTGGCAGACCTTTGCCGAGTCCATCCGCGCCCTGGATAACATGGGGCGGCACATGATGAGGCAGGGGACTCTGATTCAGTCCCTTGTGGGCATGGGGCTCAGTACACTGGCCTACAGTCACGTGCTTGATCCACTCGAGTCGTCGGATTTCGAATCGCCCGACGTCGCCGCTTACAGTCGGGAGGTCCTGCCGATCTTTGAGCGTCTTCCGAGCATGGCAGATGTGTTCACGGCGGAGGGCAAGTGGAGTCGGTGGATGGTCCAGAATTCAATGGCGCGCTCGAGAGGGCTCCTTCAGACGCTGCTGTCTCCACCTGAGAAGGTCTGTGCGGCCATGGACAGAGCGACGCAAGACCTGATCACCTGGTCGAATCAGCCGGCTTACATAGCGCTCGATCCGAAGAGGAGCACAATGGTGCACGCTCTGGCCAGCGGAGACGGCCCATTCGCAATGCTCCCTCGGCCATCCATGGTCGCCGATATCCTATTACCGTCGCAGGCTTACGCTCTGATGCACTACTTCGAGACCGTTGCCCGACAGGCAGGCGCCCACGCCGTTCTGGCGGTCCACGCCTATTGGGCTGAGCACGGTCAGTGGCCCGCCGCCATTAGCGCCATCTCGCCCGCAACGCGGGCCGATCCCTTCACCGGAAAAGACTTGTTCTACC
>CAYGAN010000098.1:15127-16444 GCA_964347585.1 uncultured Planctomycetales bacterium
CGTAAGACAGAAACCGGCTTCATGCTCTACTCAGCCGGCTGTGATGGCGACGACGATGTTGGACGGCATGACCGAAGATTTGGTCGCAACTGGGCTCCTCGCGGCACGCGGGAAGTCTGGTCACCCGATGGCGACTACGTCTATTGGCCGCGGCAGCACGCAGGGAAGTAGCAACGCCGCATCCTGAACGCCCTTGCTAAGCTTTGGATCTCACTTGGCCAGCCCGACATCCGAATCCGAACGTCCGTCCTGTTTCAGGCGCGCGCTGCCAAGCCCCGACCCCAATTGCCGTCGATCGTTCCACATTTCAGGTTAAAGCCCGACGACCGAGAGGCTCACCGCGTCGGGCTGGATAGCCACCACTATCACGTCGCCACACGCGAAGTCGTCGGGACTGACCAGTTCGGCTTGAAGCTCGAACTGAGCCAGTTGTTGGCCGGTGTCCGGGTCGATCGTCGTGAGCCCGGCGAACTGGATCGAGCTGACGCAGCCATATGTCACAGGGTGGAGGTGATCAACATGCACAGGAACATGCTGGTCGATGCCTTCCACGACGAAATCGACTACAACGTCCGCCCCCGACCTGTTGTCGAGCATGACAAAGATCTGCGCGTCAGGATCGGGCTCGGCGACGCTCGCGACGGCTTGAGGAGACGCCGAATTGAAGCTCACACAGGCACTACCATTCAGTGAGGCACCAACGAGCACGACCGCTCCCCAAGCAGGGGACGATGCGAGCTTCCCACCCGGCATGATGCTGACCTCCTTGAGGGCCGTCTGAGGCGAGGAAGGGTCTGGTATGGGTTCGCAACCCTCGCGTCCTCAGTCTAGGCCGGGCGCTGACTGCGATCAACCCGCGCGATGATTTCTGCTGAATCGTCCCATAAAACGCTCGTCTTCTCAGTCGTGACCCGTACTCAGCGCGGCTGATGCCGACGCGTTAGTTAAACAAGGGCCTCGGGCCGGGCAGGCAACCGCTACCAAGAACAACTCCCAAACCCAGTGCCCGTACAGACCAGATGCTCACTCACCCTAGCCGACAGGGGCCGTCAAATTACGTACGCAGATGCATTCGCATTGCCGGTCAGGTTGTATAAAACAACGGCATGGCTTGATCGTAATACCTGTGGCTGGGCGGCTCCGGCGAGACAGCTTTGGGTCTCGGCCCGCTGAAGACCGGCGTTGACCCAACTATCGGGCCATGCCACAATTGTTCTCGGCCAAGGGACTCGCAAGGAAATCGCCCCGGCCGGATGGAACCCGCCCTTGCCATTGGCGTCTAACCAGATAAAGGACAGATCGGTGCCCGGCCCGTCA
>CAYGAN010000099.1:0-6356 GCA_964347585.1 uncultured Planctomycetales bacterium
CGTGCTGCAACCCGACGTGTACGTGTCAGGAGAATACTGTCCTCACTACTGCTTGCTGTGCGCGAGCCCATAAGGCCCACGGTTGGGCGCAAGCAGGGCTCTTATTCATTGCGGAGCGGTCTCTTCGGACTTGCCGAGCCAAGCAGCCGTCGGCGGCTCATAATCGACCAGCTCGTGCGCGTCAAAAAACAGCGAAGTTTCCGTCTCGGCCATCTCAACCGAGTCGCTGCCGTGCACGAGATTGTATCTCATGCTGATGCCGAAGTCCCCGCGGATCGTTCCCGGCTGGGCGTCGAACCCGAACGTGGCGCCCATGAGCTGTCGCGCCACTTGCACCGCCCGGGGGCCCTGCAAGACCATCACCGCCGCCGGGCCGCTGGTGATGTAGTCCAGCAGCCCGGGGTAGAAGTCCTCATCTTTGTGCACAGCGTAGAGTCGCTCGGCCAGAGCGCGTGAGACACGCAGAAACTTCATGGCCACAACGGCGAGGCCCTTGTCTTCAAATCGCGAGATGATCCGACCGACGAGTCGCCGTTGTACAGCGTCGGGCTTGAGTATAACAAGCGTTCGCTCCAACGATCGTTGCTCCTTTGTCACTCAGCCGGTGCCCGCCAAACGGCAGCGACAAGAATCTAATCGGAAATGATCGCAGCTGAAAGGGTCTATGTGGCGTGGTTCCAGCTGTCCTCAGTTGCGACCCGACGTGCGGAGGGCATCGCAGACGGCGCGGAGATTGGCCTCGGGCACGGCCTGGGGATCGTAGGTACAGCCCGGCGCGATAAGGATCGGCCGATCTTTCGCCTGTCGGATCGCGTCGCGCGCCTGATTGGCGCACTGCTGGGGCGATCCCGCGCTGAGCACGCCCAGATTGTCCAGCCCGGCGCAGATGGCGGGCCTGACCCGATCCCGTGCGTAAGCGATGCTGGGCCCGGTGACCCGATCAGCCCAGTTGATCACGTGAACGGGGTACTGGGCGAAGGCGGCGAAGTTCAACGGCCGGCCGCAAACATGCAGCATGTTGAACCGCCCGCCTGACGCTGCTTCAAGTATCTTCAGGTCTGCCTGGCGAACCATCTCGTCGTAGGTCCCCTGGCCGTTGGCGGCAGTGTCAACCCAGTCGTCGCGGACGGACAGAAAAACCCCGTCGGCGCCCGCTTGAATGCAGTTTCGCGTGAAATTCGCCAGCGACTCCGTGATCGTAGCGAGCCCGGCGGCCACGGCTGCGCGATCCTCCCGCAGCAGCGCGGTGACCGCCTCGTCGCGAGGGTCATTCTTGAGATCGATCGTAGGCGGACCGTGCTTATCACTCGGTGGCTGCGTCAAATTGCGCAACGTGGCCCAGGCACTGAACACCGTGGTGCAGAAAAACAACTCGTCCTTGACGCGCTCGCGTAACCGACGCAGCACATCGAGCTGAGCTTGGAACGGCGACTCGTCACCCCCGCAGACGGGCAGGGCCCCGAGGTCCGCAACCGACGAGACGGCCGGTCCAGACGCCGGTCGCGGGTACCCGTTGTCATTCATAACCTTCAGAAAATCCAGGTCGAATCGCTCCAGGTGCTTGAGGTGCGCATCGACGGCCGGCCGTCCGGCCCACTCGCGCTTCGAGAAGTGGTGCCAGAAGCTCACCGGCACCCGATCGGGCTCTTGTCCGGACAAGACTGCTTGGACCCGTCTGAGTTTCGCGCCGGGCATGACGGTGGCATGGTAGTTGCGGGGCCGGCCATTGACAAGGCCGAGCTGCTGGCGGTGTTCAGAAGCGCAAGCGTTTCGTTGGCAGGGGATTACGCTTCTGAGAGCTGTGGGCTTGGGACGCGCAAATGGCTGTCATGCCCTATGGTGCCGCGGGTGTTCTCTGCCACGCGCGCGTGTGGCTCGCGTGTCCGTGGTGCGGCTGGATCCCATTGGATGGATTGGGAACGCGGTCGGGCCGACGTGCAACGATTTCGGGGGTGGGGACGTTGCGATTCGCTTGGCCGGTGCGTATAAAGGCGGATCTTCGTAACATGAGCCGGCCCTTGGTGCTATGAGAGAGTACTTGCGGGACATCTATCTGACGATCAAGACGATCTTGATCGGCATGCGCATTACGCTGAAGCACTGCTTTGCCAAGACGGTTACCGTTCAATATCCAGACGTGGCGCCGGTGTTGCAGCCTCGGTTCCGCGGCCTCCACTATTACGAGATTGAGAAGTGCATCGCTTGTGATCAGTGCGCCAAGGTCTGTCCGGTGCGCTGCATCTACGTTGAGAAGTCCGGTCCGCGGAAGGTGGACAAGGCCACCGGTCTGGCCACCGGTGGGGCCATGACTCGCTATGCGATCGATTACTCCAGGTGCATGTTCTGCGCATTGTGCGTTGATCCCTGCCCTACGAAGTGCCTGCACATGGGCAGCGTGCACGACATATCCTGCTACGACCGGCAGGGCGCGGTTGTAGAGTTCACCGAGCTGGCCAAGCAGGGCCTACAGACTCCGCAACCGTTCTGGATGCAAACAGATCGCTTGCCGGATTGGGCGGCTGCCGTCAAGCGTGACTTGATCCGACAGGGGCGGGCGCGACACGAGCAGATGCTCAAGGCGTTGGAGGAAGCACCCAAGAAGAAACCCGCGGCCGGTTGACAGACGACCTCTGCGAGCGGCCGAGTGAAATGCTCTCAGCGGAGCGAGCCGACCGGGCTTCGAGAGATACGATGAGCAGTCTGGTGGCACAACGGTGGGTCGATAGTAACGTAGCCTTGGTGGCGGGGTTGCTGGTGTTTGTTGCAGCAGGGACCGCACTGGTGCTGGGGGTGCTGCTGCTGAACCGCCTCATGCGATCGCGCGTGCCGCATCCTGAGAAGGGCGCCACCTATGAATGCGGGGAGCGGACTATCGGAGCGGGCTGGGTACAGTTCGATCTGCGATTCTATGTAGTGGCGCTGGTGTTCGTGATCTTCGACGTTGAGATCGCACTGCTTTACCCCTGGGCTGTGGTCTTCGGGGCGCAAGACGCGCAACGGGCGAATGATCTGGGTCTTCTCGATCAGATCCGCACTGCGGCGCTTTGGGACATGTTGTTCTTCCTGGGGGTCATCGTCGTCGGATTCCTGTATCTGTGGCGATACGGGTATCTGGATTGGGTGCGTGCTACGGGAAGACCCCTGGAAAGGAGCCCGGAGCCCCCCGGGGCCGGTACGAGCGCGCTCGAGGACGCCCAAGTGGCCACCGGAGAACCGGACCGCTAGGGCTGGTAACGGCGGGCAGACCACCGGGTGTGTGACGCAGGGCGGCAACGAATAAGGCAGCGGCTGAGATCTGAGCACATGAGCTGGATTGAGAACCGATTCGAAGAGGGCCTGATCGTTACCTCGCTGGACTGGGCCATCAATTGGGCTAGGCGATGCAGCCTGTGGCCTATGACCTTTGGGATTGCTTGCTGCGCGATCGAGATGATGGCCACAGGCGCGAGCCGCTTCGACATCGACCGTTTCGGGGCCGGCGCTTATAGACCCTCCCCGCGTCAATCCGACCTGATGATCGTTGCCGGGACGGTGACCTACAAGATGGCCAGCCGCATCAGGCGGCTCTATCACCAGATGCCCGAGCCGAAATTCGTGATTGCCATGGGCGCCTGTACGATCGGCGGAGGCCCGTACTTCCAGTACGGTTACAACGTCGTCAAGGGCGTTGATCTCATCGTGCCTGTGGACGTGCACGTTCCAGGATGCCCGCCGAGGCCCGAGTCGTTGCTGGAAGGGCTGATGCGACTCCAGGACAAGATCAGGCACCAGACGATCGCGAAGCCCGGAGCGGCAACCTCCGAAGGGTCGGCACACGCGGCGGCGTCTTGACCGAGCCAGGTAAGGTCGATGCTGCTGGACCTGTCCGGCAGCGGCTTCTGGAAGCTGTTGTTTCGACGGTAAGTGGGCACAGCGGATCGTCATTGGTGACTTGGCAATGAGCCCGGAACAGATTGCTACCATCCTGCAGGAGCGATTCGGCGACGCGGTCACCGAGGTCCACGTCGAGTCGATGCACCCCCACGTTGTGGTCCGTGCGGACGCGTGGTCGGAGGTCGCCCAGTTCCTGCGCGACGATGAGCGCTTGAAGTTCGACTGGCTTCGGTGCATCAGCTCGGTGGATCGCCCCGAAGAGAGTCAGTTGGCGGCTGTCTATGACCTGCATTCGACGCGGCGGCCCGAAGACTCGAACGGGTTGTGGACCGAGCGGCATCAGTTCGCCGTCAAGGTGAAGCTGCCGCGGGAAGACCCCCATGTGGCTTCGGTTGCGGGCATTTGGCCGGCGGCGGAGTGGCACGAGCGCGAGGCCTTCGATCTGATGGGCATCATCTTTGACGGACACCCGGTGCTGCGCCGGATCCTCTGCCCCGACGACTGGGTCGGGCACCCGTTGCGGAAAGACTACGAGTTCCCGGCGGAATACCACGGTATTCCGGGCGTGGCGGAACCCGAGACTCCGGCGGCGAGGCAGACCTCGCCGTGAGGTGACGCGCTAGGACCATGACGACGACGCACGAAAAGACGTTCTCCGCGGCGCCGGACCTGTTGACGGACGTAGATCGGACCACGTACGGCGACGTGCGCACTGAGGAGATGCTGCTGAACATGGGTCCGCAGCATCCCTCAACGCACGGTGTGCTGCGGCTGGTGCTGCGAGCTGATGGCGAGATGGTGCGGGAGCTCGTCCCCCATATCGGTTACCTGCATCGCTGCGCCGAAAAGATTGGCGAGAAGCTCGCGCCGACCCAATACATCCCCTATACCGACCGGCTGGATTATCTCTCGGCAATGAACAACAACTTGGCCTATGCCCTGGCCGTCGAGCGCCTCGCGGGCATCGAAGTTCCCGAACGAGCCAGTTACATCCGCGTGATCGTGGCGGAGCTGAACCGCATCGCTTCGCACCTGGTAACGTTCGGCTGCTTCGGGATGGACATGGGCGCGTGGACGGCGTTCCTGTACGGGTTTCGCGAGCGCGAGTACATCCTGGACATGTTCGAGGCGACCTGCGGGGCGCGGCTGACGTACAGCTACGTTACGATCGGCGGCGTGACTCATGACCTGCCGGACGGCTTTGAGCAAACGTGCCGCGAGTTCCTCGACTATTTTGAGCCCAAGATCGACGACTACAACGGACTGGTCAGCTACAACCACATTTTCGTCAAGCGGACGGCGAACGTCGGCCCGATCAGCGCTGCCGACGCGATCGCGTGGGGCTTGTCCGGGCCGGTGCTGCGTGCGTCCGGGGTCAGGTGGGACCTGCGCAGGGTCACGCCGTACTGCTTCTACGACCGGTTCGATTTCGACGTCCCGGTGGGCGAGGGAGCCAAGGGCACCGTCGGCGACAGTTGGGACCGGTACTTCGTGCGGATCCTGGAGATGTACCAGTCCGTGCGGATCATCCGCCAGGCCTTGGATCAGATGCCCGATGGGAGCTGCCGAGCGAAGCTTCCGCGTACATTGAAGCTTCCGCCGGACGAGGTCTATTTCGAGGCCGAGAACCCACGCGGGCAGTTGGGCTTTTACATCGAAAGCGACGGATCGGCGATCCCGTATCGGGTCAAGGCGCGTGGCCCGAGCTTCTGCAATCTATCGATCGCGAGTCACGTGTGTCGTGAGTGCCTGGTGGCGGACGTGCCAGCCATCCTCGGCTCGATTGACGTGGTGATGGGCGAGGTGGATCGATAGAGGGCGTGTGTGCTCGTCACGAGGCGCGGCCTCAGCAGTGGCTGCATTGTCGGTCGGACGAGGGGCTCGTACTTGCGGGGCGCGGGTTGAATAGCAGTCGCCCGTCCGCTGAACCAGGAGATTGAGGGGCCCTGCTTGTGGCTCGAATCAACGTACCATGGCCGGAGCGCCCTGCGGCGCAGTATCGCGGCGTATCGCGGCTGATCGTCAGCGTTGCCCGGGCGGTCCACTTGGTCGGTGCACCGTTGTTGAAGCGTCTCGCCGCTCCGATCTTCTGGTCCACGACGGTGGGGGTGTGCGTTTTCATCTGGCTGGTTGCAGTGTACGTCATGCCGCTGCTTCAGGGCCCCGGCTGGCCTCGCGTGGTGCGGGACATACTGGTTGCAGTAGGCTTCCTGCTGTTCGTGGCGCTGCTGGCGATGTATTGCATCTGGTGGGAGCGGAAGGTTGCCGGGCACATCCAGTCGCGGCTCGGGCCGATGCGAACCGGCGGGTGGCACGGATGGTCGCAGTCGTTGGCCGACGGGATCAAACTCATCTGCAAGGAAGACTTGATCCCGGACGCCGCGGACCGGCCGCTCTTTCGCCTCGCGCCGTACTTGACCTTTGTGCCGGTCATGTGCGCGTTCGTGGCTCTGCCGCTCGGCACATACTGGGTGTTCCGGGAC
>CAYGAN010000099.1:6366-13915 GCA_964347585.1 uncultured Planctomycetales bacterium
GTTCGTCCTGGCGATGCTCGGGATCGAGGTCATCGGTATCATCGTGGGCGGTTGGGCCAGCAACAACAAGTGGGCGATGCTGGGGGCCATGCGCGAAGCCTGTCAGATGGTCTCTTATGAAATCCCCATGGGCTTGAGTCTGCTCGTACCCGTGATGTGCGCCGGGACGCTGCAACTGACCGAGATTGGCGAGATGCAGTCGGGCGGATGGTTCACGTGGCTGGCCTTTAGGAACCCGTTCTGCCTTGCCGCAGCGCTGACTTACTTCATCGCCTCACTGGCTTCGTGTAAGCGGGCCCCGTTCGATCTCCCGGAGGCGGAGAGCGAGCTGGTGGCCGGCTTTCACACCGAATACAGCGGCTTTCGGTGGGCGGTCTTCTTCTTCGCTGAATACGCGGCCATGTTCGTGGTCAGTGCGATTCTGACATTGCTTTTTCTCGGCGCCTGGTATTCCCCGCTCCCGGTGCTTCGCAGCCCGGCCGAGCTTCACCAGATGGCTTGGTACGTTCGTCCGCTCTACGACTGGGGCGCCGGGCCGCTGTGGTTCATCATCAAGTGCGGGTTCCTCATCTACACGCACATGTGGCTGCGGTGGACGCTGCCGCGGATTCGCATCGACCAAGTTCTGTATGCGTGCGTGCAAGTGATGCTCCCGTTGACCATGTTGCTGCTGCTTGGCAATACCGCCTGGGAACTGTTTAACAACGGCAATTACCCGACCTTTCAAGCGATCGCTCGATTTGCACACGTGGTGACGGCCGTCGTCGGGCTGGTCCTGGCCGGCGGCTTTCCGGTGATTGTGGTCTATTCCTGGCTGAACCGTCGAAGACTCGTAGGCGCGCTGGCGGTTGAGCATCTTCCAGGGAGTTGAAAGTGATGCGGGCGCGGCGTTCGAGGTGGTGTGTTCGGTTAGCCGGGGGGCTCTTGGCGGCTGGGGCGCTGACGGCCGACGCCCTCGCGACCTACGCGGGGCACACCAGCGGTACGCGGACGGCCCCTCCTGGCGGGCTTGATGAAGCGATCATGTTTTGGAGTTTTGCCGGACTGGCCTTGATTTGCACGCTGGGGATCGTGCTGTCCAAGAACGTGGTGCGGATGGCCACGTGGCTGCTTGGGACACTTGCCTCGGTGGCCGCACTGTATTTCCTGATGTCGGCGAACTTCCTCGGGGCCGTTCAGTTGATCGTGTACATCGGCGGCGTGCTCGTGCTGATCATCTTCGGCGTGATGCTGACCGGAC
Organism: uncultured Planctomycetales bacterium; assembly: GCA_964347585.1. Classification (GTDB taxonomy): domain Bacteria; phylum Planctomycetota; class Phycisphaerae; order UBA1845; family CAYGAN01; genus CAYGAN01. Next base: position 7,607 of record CAYGAN010000099.1, read on the forward strand.
AGTTGGCGCGCGTCAGGCTCGCGCCCCGGGGCATCGAGGTCGCAGCCGGCGGCGCTGTGTGCGCAGTGCTGTTCGCGCTGCTGGCCAGCGTGTTGTTCTCCGCCGACTGGCAGGCGGGCCAGACGCCGGCGGAAGCCGGCCAGACGGTCCAGCAGTTCGGCACGGCTTTGCTGACGACGTATCTGGTGCCGTTCGAGGCGGCCAGTGTCCTTCTGCTAGTGGTGATGATCGGCGCTGCCTTTCTGGCCAGGCCCGAGCGCAGGTAGGCGCCGCGCTGCCAGAGGATGACGAGATGACCATCGGTTTGACGCATTACCTGACGCTGGCGGCGCTGATCTTCTGCATGGGCGTCTTCGTGATGATGACGAAGCGCAACGCGATCGGCATCCTGATGGGCGTGGAGTTGGTCCTGAACGCGGCGAACATCAATCTGGTCGCCTTCTCGCGTTACCAGGTGGGCAACATTGACGGCCAGATCGTCGCTCTGTTTGTGATCGTGCTGGCTGCGGCCGAGGCCGCCGTCGCCGTGGCGATATTCGTGAACTTCTATAACAACTTCATGAGCATCGACGTGGATCGGGCGGATCAGTTGAAGGGATAGCGCCGCCGGACTTCTTCGTAAGGTTAGATTAATCAGAGAATTGACGCAGTGATGAACGATCATTCGTTGGAGATCCTGCTTGCCGCCGGGGTGGCAACCCCGTTGGCCGCGTTTTTCCTGCTGAGCCTGTTCGGCCACCGCCTGGGCAAGCCCGCCAGCGGGTACCTGGCCTGCGTGGGGATCGGCATCAGTATGGTGCTGGCCATGATCGTTCTCGGCCGCTGGTGGACGATGGATCCCGGGCAGCGCGACAGTGCCTCTGCGGGAGTGTTCGTCTTCGAGTGGGCTCGAATGGGCACGCTCCCGATCACGCTGGGGGTGAAGCTCGATTCCCTGACCGTGATCATGTTCCTCATGGTTAGTTTTGTTTCGTTTTGGATCTTCGTTTTCTCGCTCGGGTACATGGGCAGGGAAAGCGATCAGATCGACGGCCAATCGAAGTTCCACCGCTTTTTCGCGTTTCTGTCACTCTTCGGCTTTTCGATGCTTGGCCTGGTCGTGGCCAACAGCATCCTGTTCCTCTACGTCTTCTGGGAGCTGGTCGGGCTGTGCAGCTATTTCCTGATCGGGTTCTACTTCCACAAGAGGTCGGCGAGCAATGCGGCCATCAAGGCCTTCGTGGTCAACCGGGTCGGCGACCTGGGCTTCCTCGTCGGCCTGATGATGGTCGGCTTCTACTTGAGGGATTTGTCGATTGACGGGTCAGCTCGGGCCTTCGGCGAGCAGTACGCGTCGGGGACGGGGCTGTTCGCGCCGGGCGCTGCGACGCTGCTGGGCGTCTCGGTGGCGACGTGGATGGGGGTATTGCTCTTCTGCGGCGCGATCGGCAAGAGCGCCCAGTTCCCGCTGCACGTGTGGCTGCCCGACGCGATGGAGGGTCCCACTCCGGTTAGTGCACTGATTCACGCGGCCACAATGGTCGCTGCCGGTGTCTATCTGGTCTCGCGGATCTTCCGACTGCTTACTGCTGAAGCCCAGATGGCGATCGCGGTCATCGGGTGCATCACGCTGACTCTGGCAGCGCTGATTGCCATCGTGCAGACGGACATCAAGCGGCTGCTGGCCTATTCGACAATCTCGCAGCTCGGTTACATGATCTTCGGGATGGGGATCGGAGCCTGGATTGCGGCGCTGTTTCACCTGCTCACGCACGCGTTCTTCAAGGCCTTGCTGTTCCTCGGGAGCGGGCAAGTCATCGAAGGTTGTCATCATGAGCAAGACATGCGCAAGATGGGCGGCCTGCGGAAGAAGATGCCGGTGACGTGTTGGACGTTTCTCATTGCGACGCTGGCGATTGCGGGCGCGGGCATCCCGTGGGTGGGCATCGGCATCGGCGGGTACTACAGCAAGGACGAAATCCTGGCTCTGGCGTACTACCGCGCTTACGGTCTGGGCGCGCACACGGGCGAGCAAGCTAAGAGCGGCCCGGTCGGTCGCGCCATGGCAAGCGCAGCCGACATACCACCCGCTGCAGCGATCGGCGATACCAGTGTGGGCGCGCGGGGTGATCTGAGCTCGGCCGATCACCACGGCGTGGCGCACACCGCCGCGGCCGGCGCCAAGATCGCTAAGCTGCCGGGAGTGCTGTTCTGGATACCGGTTATCATCGCGTACGTGACGGCCTTCTACATGATGCGATGTTGGTGGATGACGTTCGCCGGCAAGCCGCGGGACCCACACGTGTACGAGCACGCCCATGAATCGCCGCTGATGTACGTCCCGTTGGTCGTACTGGCTGTTGGAACCGTTATCAGCGGCGTGCTGATCTTCCGACCCATGGTGGCCCAGTCGGCAGGGGCATCGGCCGACGCCGCGCTGCTGGCCACCGCTGTTGCTAGCGGCTCAGAATTGCAGGCCGTGCATCATGCAGCGCGGGTCCCGCTGGGCGGGATCGTCGGCTTTGCGTTCGTCGTCGGCTTCGCGGTCGCGATCACCATCTACCGCGATGGGCTCGGAACCGCCGGTCGGATCGCCGAGCGCCTACGCCCGTTTCACACGCTGCTGGTCAGGAAGTTCTACTTCGACGAGATCTACGGCTGGCTCTTCGTCGGCGGCACGATGCTCGCCTCGGGCATTAGCCGCCTGTTTGATCTCTTCGTGATCGATTTTCTGGTTAACGTTTCCGCACAGATCACGCGGCGGATCTCGTTCTTCTCCGGCTCGCCGGAGGAGTGGAGCGTCGATTTCAAGGTGGTCGATGGCACGGTCAACGCACTCGGCCAGAGAACGTGGGATTTCGCCGGCACACTTCGTCGCTGTCAGACTGGGCGGATTCGCAACTACATCCTGTTTGCCGCCGGAGGTGCAGCGACGGTCGTGCTGGTGATCGTCTTCGCCGGTTGAGTCGCGACTGGTTTAGAAAGGTGCGGACGTGTGTGGCTGCAGGAGGTGTGGAGGCCAGGGCCGGGCGGTGGAAGGCGCTTGGCCCCGATTCAAGCAGAACCGCAAGACGAATGCGCGAGGTGGTGAACGTGATTGGAAGGTGATCGGCTGTGGCGGAGAATAGTCATCTACTAAGCTGGATTGTTTTCGTTCCGACGATCGGTGCGGCGGCCGCCTTGTTCATGCCGACGAACCGGCTGGTCAAGAGCGTCGCGGTGGCCGCTACGGCCGTCACATTGCTTTTGTCGCTGCTGTTGTTCGGCACGTTTGCGTTCTGGCAGCACAGCGACACGGCGATCTTCGGCGTGCCCGGTCAGTACGGCAAGCTGCACCACGTGTGTCAGGTTGATTGGATTACCGCCGGCAAGTTCAAGATCCAGTACTTCGTGGGGGTGGACGGGCTGAGTTTTCCGCTGGTGATCCTGACGACGCTCGTGAGCTTCCTGGCGTGCGTGGCCAGTTGGAACATCGAACACTGGCCCATCAGCCGCGGGGTCAAGGGCTATTTCGCCTTGTTCCTGCTGCTGGAAACGGGCATGCTCGGGGTGTTCGTGGCGCTGGACTTCTTCCTTTTCTACATCTTCTGGGAGGTGATGCTCCTGCCGATGTACTTCCTCATCGGCGTCTGGGGCGCACCACCGAGGCGGGAAGGCAACATCATCCGCGGCGGGCCGTACGCAGCGATCAAGTTCTTCTTGTATACCCTGTTCGGTTCGGTGCTGATGCTGGTGGTGCTGTTGGCGTTCTACTTCTACAGCGCCGATGCGCTCGGCGGAGCGGGCACGTTCAACCTGATCGAGCTGGCCACGAACCCGAGCATTCAGGAGGCTTTCGGCGGGGCTACCTTCCTGGGTCTGAAGTTCGCCGGGGTGATGTTCCTGTTGCTGGGCATTGGCTTTGCGATCAAGGTGCCGACCTTTCCGTTCCACACGTGGCTGCCCGACGCCCACGTTGAAGCCCCTACACCGATCAGCATGATCCTGGCCGGCATCCTGCTGAAGATGGGGGCCTACGGGTTCCTGCGGATCTCCTATCCCATCCTGCCGCAGGCCGCTGTGGATTTCTCGCAACTGGTGGCCGTCATCGGCGTGATCAGCATCATCTACGGGGCGCTCTGCGCGATGGCCCAGACCGACTTTAAAAAGCTGGTTGCCTATAGCTCGATCAGCCACATGGGCTACGTCATGCTTGGCATCGCGGTGATGACCGACCAGGGCTTTCAAGGAGCCATGTTCCAGGTCATCGCTCACGGGATCTCCAGCCCGATGTGCTTTTTCCTGGTCGGGGTTATCTACGATCGGGCGCATCATCGTGAGATCAATCGCTTCGGCGGGTTGTGGCTGACGATGCCCGTTTACGGATCCTTGGCGACGGTGGGCTTTTTCGCCTCGCTCGGGCTGCCCGGCCTGTGCGGGTTCATCGGAGAGGTCTGGGTTCTGCTCGGCACGTTCAACGCCCAGGATACGCATCCGTGGATGACCTGGGCCAGGCCGATGGCGATCATTGCTGCCTTGGGCGTGATACTGACGGCCGGATATATCTTGTGGACCATCCAGCGCGTATTCCTCGGCAAAGAGAAGGACGAGTACCGGGGCTTTCCGGAGGCGACGGCGCGAGAGGTGTTCGTGCTCACCCCGCTGGCGGCTTTGGCAATCCTTCTCGGCGTGCTTCCGAAGCAGTCGCTGTTCAACTTCATGAACGGCACGCTGGAGCGGATGTTGGAGCACATGGACTCGATGGTGGCGGCGGCGACGGCGGCCATGCGGTCGGCGGGGGTGTAGCGGCACCGGCGCGCCGTCGCTGGAGCAGCAGGGAAACAGACACGAGCGGGTTCGCGGGGCTTTGAGATTAGTCATGATTGCGGCAGCAGGCTCATTCTGGTTCCCGTCCCTTGATGATCTGTCGCGGTTTTCGCCGGAGTTGGCTCTGGTGGCCACGATCGCGGCCGTTCTGATCGCTCCCTTGTTCATCCGGCGTAGCGGGTACACGACCGCAGCGATCGTGCTGATTGGCGTGCTGGTGGCGTGTGCCCTGAACTCCGCTGTGGCTGCGCGCGTCGCCGCGGGTGGAATCACCGGCTTGTCGCCCGAGCGCGGAGCGACCATGCTGCTGACCGACAACTTCGCCGTCTTCTTCAAGTTCTTCCTGATGTTGTTTGTAGCCTTGGTGACGGCGCTGTGGCTGATCGGCCCGCAGCAAGGTCGGCAGGATCCACCCGAGTTTTTCACGCTGCTTGTCGGCAGCGCGCTCGGCATGGCCCTGATGGTGAGCAGCCTGAACCTGCTGATGCTGTTGCTGGCGGTGGAGATGGCCTCGCTGCCTAGTTATGCTTTGGCGGGTTTCAACAAGCGCAGCCGCCCCGGCGCGGAGGGCTCGCTCAAGTACGTCGTGTTCGGGGCCGTCACCAGCGCGATAATGCTTTACGGGATCTCTCTGCTCTACGGCTACTACGGCACGCTCGACGTCGGTGAGCTGGCCAGGATCATCGCGATCGGCAAGCCCGCAGCGAGCGGGTCGGGCGAGTACGTCGTTGCCGCAGGGGGGAACCTGATCCTGGCGATCTCACTGTTCGGGCTGATGGTGGGGATCGGCTTCAAGGTCTCCGCCGTGCCGTTTCATTTCTGGTGTCCTGATGTTTTCGAAGGCGCCGAGATCGAGGTGACGACTTGGCTTAGCGTCGCCAGCAAAGCCGCCGGGTTGGGCCTGTTGCTGCGTGTCGTGTACACGCTGGCCCACCCTGGGGGGGTAGCTCTGCCGCCGAGCCAGATTGTGCACGTTCTTACGCCGCTCGCGTGGGGCATTGGCATCATCGCGGCCATTACCTGCACGTTCGGGAACCTGGCGGCGTTCCGTCAGACGAACATCAAACGCCTGCTGGCCTACTCGTCCATTGCTCATGCCGGATACATGCTGATGGCCGGGGCGATCCTGGTCCACTACACGCCGGGTACGCCACACCTGGGTCTCAGTGCCGTGGTGGCTTACCTGTTCGTTTACCTCTTCATGAACTTGGGTGCGTTCGGTGTGGCGGCCCTGTTGGGCTGGCAGACGGGCAAGCACACGCTGGACGCTTTCACCGGCCTTGGCCGGAGGGCACCTTGGTTGGCGGTGCCCATGGCGGTCTGTTTGTTCTCTTTGACGGGGCTTCCGCCTCTCGGCGGGTTCGTGGTGAAGTACTGGCTGCTGGTGGCGCTGTTCGACGCGGGCGCAGCCGCCCAGGCTACCACCACTTTGCTCTACTTGCTAATTTTCGTCGCCGTGCTCAATACGCTCCTGAGCCTGTTCTACTACGTCAGGGTCGTTCGCGAGATGTTCCTGTCGGACGA
>CAYGAN010000099.1:13925-16433 GCA_964347585.1 uncultured Planctomycetales bacterium
TAGTGCGTGCGCCGTTCGGAGGGCTGGCTCTGGTGAACGCCTGTGCGGTGATTCTGCTCTTGACCGGGACGCTGCTGATCGGGCTCTTGAAGGATCGTGCGGACGGGTACGCGACACACATGTTCCGGCCGGCAGCCAAGACGGAGTACGCGGATCAGTCTTTCCCCATGCCGCGCGGCATGACGAGGGAAACTGAGCACCGATCGGAATCGCCGAGTCTTGTGCCAGGCACCCCTGCCGACGCGCTCGAAGTGGAACTGATTGGCGCGGACCGGCCTGTCGGCGGGCATTCAGCCTCCTGCGGGTGATGATTGCTCATTCGTGCCCGGGACTCTCGCTTACCGACCGGAGCAGCACGCGCGCTGGGCTACCTTCGCTGCCTACGATCTTGAGTGGTAGAGCGACCAATTCGTAGCGGCCCGGATGAACGGCTGAGAGATCGAGCCCTTCGACCAAAGCCACACCGGCACCGAGCAGGATGTGGTGGGCTGGCTTCGCCGGGTCGTCGAACCGATCGATGCTCAGGTAGTCGATCCCGACCAGGCGAACGCGACGGGCCACCAACCATGCGGCCGCATCACCCGTCAGGCCGAAGTACCCGGCCTCGAACTCGCTGCCGGCCCACAGCTGCTCGTTGGCAGTCTTGAACAGTACCCGGTCTTCTTGCTGGATCGCGGCACGGGTAAGGTCGGCGACGGTCACATCCCGCGGCTCTACCACTTCGATGACCAGCGCCGGCCCGCAGAGGGCCCCGAGGCAGAGCTGCTCTACGCTTGCGCCACCTTTGACGAAGTGCGCCGGGGCATCAATGTGCGTGCCGACGTGCACGCTCGCGTGGATTTCCGAGATGGCAACACCTCCGTCCTCGATCATCGCCACCTGGCTCCAGCAGAACCCACAATCACCAGGCCAATGAACCATCCCGTTCTTTAGCGGTCGCGTGACGTCGATCCAATCCGAGACCATCGTTGCTCCAATTGTTCTGGCTGGCGCTTGGCCGGAGCAGGCGGCACCGGAGACCGGCCGTCACCTACTTGCCGTCGGGCCTTGTCGTAGTCTGCGCGGTGGCACCGGCCCGGCGCAGCAGAGCCTGCACGTCGGCCGCATGGAGATACTCTTCGAAGTCGCGCAACTCCAGGGGGGCCAACTCCGCGATGAATTGCCCAGCGATCTTCGTGCCGTCGATGCACTGCAGATCGACCCGACCGTCGCGCATCTTTCCTCCATCGAAGGCAAGGCCCTTCGTGACGATCTTGCCGGCGGCGAATTCGGCCAGCCCCGCCAGCCGGCCGCTCTTCTGTAAGAAGAACCCGCAGACGCGCCGCTCGCCAATCGCTTCCCCGATCTTGCACGTTCCCTTCTTGTCCAGCAGCCTCAGGTACAGACAGTATTCTTGCTTGCCTGCCCACGCCCCGGGCAGTGGAAAGGCCAGCAGGACCCGCTCGACAGGCGGCGATTCGTCGAAGTACGCCCAAAAACTCGTCAGCCGGATGTGCTTCTGCGTCGCGGCCGCATGCGGCTGGCGAACGTCGATGACGGCGCGCGGAGTGCATCCTCCCAACGCTGCAAGCATGGTCATCCCGAAGAGTCGCGGGCAGCCACGCCGGTTCCAGCCCGTTGCCGTCACGATGGTTGGGCCGGCCGTCATGGCAGCGATTATAGACGATTCGAGCCTGGCGCCGACGACGAAATGCCGCTTTGCCGCGGAGTGGAATGAGACGCCAGCCGGCTGATCGTCGACCGTCCCCGGTTGAACGTTTAGATCGCGGGACACATCTGGTAGCCTGGGCGCCTTATGAACGCTGAGATCATCGCCGTTGGAACCGAATTGACGCTCGGCCTGACGATCGAGACGAACTCCGCGTGGTTGTCGCGCAAGCTCGCAGAGATCGGGATCGAGGTGGCCGGCCACCGAACGGTGCCCGACGAGCTAGGCTTGATCCGGGAATCGCTCGACCGGGCCGCCGGGCGTGCCGACGTGGTGCTGATCTCGGGTGGGCTGGGCCCGACGGAGGACGACCTGACGCGGCAAGCACTGGCCGAGGCGATGGGCGTCTCGCTGGTGCTGCACGAGCAGTTCGTCCAGCAGATCCGAGACTTCTTCCGGCGGCGCGGCCGGCAAATGCCCGAACGGAACAAGATCCAGGCGATGTTCCCTACCGGCTCGGTCCCTATCTCGAACACGTGCGGGACCGCCCCGGGAATACGGGCGGAGTTGCGCGGAGCAATGATCTTCGCGATGCCGGGAGTGCCCGGCGAGATGAAAGCGATGTTCGAGCGTGACGTGCTCTCAGCGCTTGTTGCCGCCAACGCCGACAGGGCGGATGCGGCGGGGGTGATCCTGACGCTCAGGCTTCAATGTTACGGAACGGGCGAGTCGAACATCGCAGAGCAGATCACCGACCTGATGCAGCGGGGGCGCAATCCGATGGTGGGAACGGCTGCTCAGGAAACGATCATCGGAGTGCGCCTCTGCGCCCGCGGACGCACACAGCAAGAGGCGCGGAC
>CAYGAN010000100.1:0-315 GCA_964347585.1 uncultured Planctomycetales bacterium
ACACGATCACGCTCGCCAATTCGGTGGTCGCCGGCGATAGCGATTTTATGATTCGTGCGCTTCAGGGCGAGACGGACAACGGTGGTTCGTCGTCGCAAACGGTCAACGCATTGGACCTGAGCCGGGTCCGGATGAACTCCGGTGGTGATGTGACGGTCGGCGACAACGCCAAGTACGATATTCTCTCTGACGGCACCATCAACGCGCTGGATCTTTCCCAGTGCCGCATGATGTTCACGCATACCGCGCCCTAGCGCGCAGGGGCGTCTGACACAAACGAGCCATGGGCTAGTATTCATGGGTGGTTTCGCCAGG
>CAYGAN010000100.1:325-3431 GCA_964347585.1 uncultured Planctomycetales bacterium
ATCTCTCGCCATTAGTCCAGCCGAGGTCCTGAGGGGAGCTGACGGAGAACACCATGGGCATGACCATTACGGAGAAGATCCTGGCCGAGCACGCGCAGCGGAGCAGCGTCCAGCCCGGTGAGAACGTCTGGGTCGATGTAGATGTGCTGATGACCCACGACGTCTGCGGGCCCGGTACGATTGGGGTCTTCAAGGAGCAGTTCGGTCCGGACGCGAAGGTGTGGGACCCGGGCAAAGTGGTGATCGTTCCGGATCACTACATCTTCACCGCTGACGAAAAGTCACATCGCAACATCGAGACCCTCCGAAGCTTCGTTAGGGAACAAGGCATCAAGCATTACTACGATCCTGACTTCGTTCACGGAGAGGGCATGCCCGCCCCGTACGAAGACCCCGATCAAACGGGCTATCAGGGCGTGTGCCACGTGGCACTGCCGCAACGCGGACACGTCCGGCCGGGTGAGATCCTTCTCGGCACCGACTCGCACACGTGCACGGCCGGCGCGTTCGGTCAGTTTGCCACAGGCATCGGGAATACCGAAGCAGCATTTGTGCTGGGTACAGGCAGGCTCTGGCTGAAGGTGCCGCCGACAATGCGATTCGTGTTTGAAGGGCCGCTGCCCGAGTACCTCATGGCCAAGGACCTGATTCTGACCATCATTGGTGACATCGGCTGTGACGGGGCGACGTATCGCGCGATGGAGTTCTGCGGCGACGGCGTGACCGGACTGAAGGTTGACGAACGGATGACGCTCTGCAACATGGCCATCGAGGCCGGCGGGAAGAACGGGGTGATCGCAGCCGACGAGGTCACAGTCGAGTACGTCCGGAGCAGGACGGACCGGCCCTTCGAGATCGTCGCCAATGACGTTGACGCGAAGTTTCTCTTCGAGAAAGCTTATCAGACGAGCACAATCGAGCCTGTTGTCGCCAAGCCGCACTCCCCGGGCAACAGAGACTACGCCCGTAAGCTCTCGCAAATGACGATCGACCAGGCCTACGTCGGTGGTTGCACCGGCGGGAAGCTGGCGGATCTGGCCGCCGCGGCCCGGATCCTCGAGTCCAGGCACGTAAAGGTGCCGACGTTTGTCGTGCCGGCAACGACACATGTGCACGCGGAGATCAAGAAGCGAATGCTTGACGGTCGATCCCTCGAACAGGTTCTGCTGGAAGCTGGCTGTCAGGTCGGCCCGGCCAGTTGCGCAGCTTGCCTGAGTGGTCCTGCTGATACTTTCGGCCGGCTGAGTCAGCGCGCGCGCTGCATCAGCAGCACGAACCGCAACTTCCCTGGACGCATGGGTCATAAGCAGGGCGAGGTCTTTCTCGCTTCGCCGTTAACGGTGGCGGCGTCGGCTGTGAACGGGCGAATCACCGATCCGCGCGAGCTGCTGAGCTGACCGCCCCGCGCCCAGCATGGGGGTCCAGACGATGGCCGCTACCACCATGACCTTTCTTGGAACCGCCTCGGTTGTCCCCGAGCCGCACCGTGAGACAGCCTCCATGCTGATCAATGACAAGTACTTGGTCGATACGGGCTGGAATCCAGCCGCGCGTCTCCGGGCGTTCGGGCACGACCCGCTTGAGATCGAATACGTGCTGATCACGCACTGCCATCACGACCACTACATTGGCCTGGCCCATTTGCTGTTCTACCTCTGGCAGAAGCGGTCCAAGCAAGCCGACGGAACCCCGCCGCGGATCATCGGGCCGGCTGCGGACATGCAGCTGGTGGTGGACAGGACATTGGGATTCCTGCAGGCGGACCGGTTCGCTGCGTCGGCGCCTCGGCCGGAAGTCATCGGCCTAACGCCTGGCGAGTACTACGCGTGCGATGCCTTTAAGCTGACCACCTGCGGGACGCTGCACCCCGTGCAGGGGCTGTGCTATCGGTTCACCGACCGGGCTACGGGGGCGGCGATCGCTATCGCGGGCGATACGGCCTACCACCCGCCGATCTCCAAGCACGCCACTGGCGTTGATCTGCTCGTGCACGAGGCCACCTCGCCGACGACGATCGAACCGAGCCAGACCTGCGGGCACTGCAGCGCCGAGCAGGCAGCCTGGATCGCCAAAGCTGCCGGCGCGAGAATGCTGGCTCTCGTTCACGGCGAGGCGCAGAACGTCGAAGCTGCCTTGGCTGCCGCCAGGCCCGTTTTTGCTAACACGATCTGGCCAGCCGATGGTCAGGTGATTCAGTTAGGAGATTGACTCCGGCTGAGGAGCGCGAAATGGGATGCCCAATCAGCGGGAAGGCATACGTACTCGGCGATAACGTTGACACGGATCAGATCATCCCTGCGCACCATCTGGTGCTCAACCCCGCCATTCCGGAAGAGCGCAGGCGTTTCGGTCGGCACGCGCTGGAAGGCGTACTACCGGCCGGAGCGGGACTGCCGGCAGGCAACGTTCCGTTCGTCGATCAGACAGACCCAGCCAACACGCGCAGTCGGTTCTCTGTCGTCATTGCGGGCAGGAACTTCGGCTGCGGCAGCTCCCGGGAGCACGCCCCACTGGCCTTGGCCGAGGCCGGCGTTGCGGCAGTGGTTGCGGAGTTCTATGCTCGCATATTCTTCCGAAACGCGGTCAACGGGGCGTATCTGGTGCCGTTCGAATCCGTGGACCGTCTCTGCGAGCGAATCCACACCGGTCAGGACGTTGAGATAGATCTGCAAGCCGGTACGCTGCGCCAGATCGAAACGGGGAACGAGTTTGAGCTTAGGGCGCTCGGCGACGCCGGGCCGATCATCGAGGCTGGTGGGCTGTTCGCCTACGCCAAGCAATGTGGCATGCTGTAATTGCCCCCAGCCGGCTCACCCGCCTGCCGTTGCACATGCCCTTCGCATACCCGGTCGCCAAAGTTACAGGCAGGCAGGTCGCGTGTTCTCCGACGACTGACGCTCGGAGTCGCCAAGGGTCAGTCCGGCCAGGCCAGGGGTACGCCTCATTCGGCAGGCGTTCCGCCGATGCAGAATTGGCTCATGGCCGCGTTGGCAACGGCCGATAAACTCCCCAGACCACACGCGAGGGAACAAGACGATGCTCAATCCCGCCGGATCGCCGCAGGTCTGATCGGCCTGCTACAGCTCCGAGGACTTAGCCACCTCGC
>CAYGAN010000100.1:3441-16343 GCA_964347585.1 uncultured Planctomycetales bacterium
GATATCAAGCTGAGCATCCCTTCTTTGACCGCTTGGGCCTGCCGCGAAGACTCAGTACGCCGACTCTTGACGCCGTTGCCGAGCAAAGCGTGCGATTTCACAAGGCCCTTAGCAACGCCGGCTACACCCCGCTGAGCCATGCCACCATGTTCACCGGCACATACGCGTACCGGCACGGCATGGTTGATTTCCGCTGCACACGATGCCGGCCCGACGTCGTTACGCTTACGGACCTGTTGACCAACTATGGCTGGCAAGTCGTCATTGGCCCGGGCTCCCAACCGATTCTGACGACGCAGGGACAGCTAATCCGCCACGTCGATCACGTGGTGGGAAACGATTCGTCACTGATCGATCTGCTGGACGAGCTTCGGTCGCAACCGACGTTTGTCTATCTGCGCTACGAGGACGTTCACGACCCCTATCTGCTAAGCGACTGGGACGAGTCGCCAGGGTATCAGGCCGACTTTCAGCTCATGACAGAGCTTGTATTCGGACTCAAGGCCGATTTGGAAGCGCGTCAGTTTATCGACGTTCACGGAAACCGGGTTGGCTTCGACAAGTGGCGCGAGATCCTCGCTCAGCCGATCCCGCAAGACCAGAGGGCGGCGCGCCTGCGGACGATCTTTCAAGTGTACCAACGGGGGGTGGAGAAGTTCGACCAATTCCGCTTTCGTCGGCTCGTCCAACGACTTCAAGAGCGAGGTCTGTGGGATCAGGCCACGGTGGTGGTCTTCGCTGATCACGGCGAAGCTCCCTTGCCCAAGGCGCCCTGGTCGATGAACCACGGGCATCACGTGGCGGAGCAGCTGACGCGCGTTCCTCTACTGATCAAGTCGCCTGATCTGGAGCCGCGCGACGTGCGAAGCTTGGTCGGCTTGGTCGATTTCATGCCCACCCTGCTCGACCTGCTCGGATACCAAGATGCTGTCGATGCATTCGACTATCCGCTTGACGGCCGCAGCTTGATCGAGACCGTTGAAACCGATCAGCCGGTGCAGGACACCTATTTCCTGGAAGGCTGGGCGAACCTGGTCAGCGAGACGGAGAGGCCGCGGCCGGTACTGCATCAACGAGCGATCCGCACAGCCGATGACCGCAAGTACCTCTTCAGCGGCGACGTGATCCACCCGAATGAGTGCCAGTCCCTGGAAGACGGCAGTTTTGGAGTCTACGCGATAGAGCGAGTGCTCGGCGAGATCGCGAACGATTCGGGTCAAGGCCAGCTAAAGGAAGCGCTGGGACGGGGTGCGTCGCGGGACCAGTTGATTGCTTCGTTGGCGAAGAATGTGCGCAGACATTGGTACTTCGATCTCTCGGCTGATCCGCTCGAGCTTACCGGCGAGTGCATGCAGCCTAAGCATTCGCGCTGGCGGGAATATGAGCAGCAGCTACGCCGGATGATCCAATCCGCCGGGCGTCCGTGTTGGGTTGATTCTGACGCGGCCCTGTCGGCCTCACAGGAGGAGGAGCTGCTCGACCACTTGGCCGCGCTGGGCTACGTGGGATAGAGCTCACGCCGCGTCGAACGGGGTTTCGGCGCGCAGGCATTCTCCTCAGAACCGTGTCATCGTCGCAGCAGTTGAACCGAGATCGCCGGGCGGCGTGCAGCGGTCGGCTGCCAGCGAGCGTAATTGTTCCTCGTCCAGGCAATCATCGGTGGGAAAGAGTATTGCTCGTGGTGCCCTGCCCTTGGTGAGCCGTGGAATCAACGGAATGACGGTGCGTACGGCCCTGACCGTGTCAACGGACAGGGATGTCTTGATGGACGGGAGCGATCCGCAAGCTATAATGAGAGGTTTGTGGGAATTGGCAGGATTGGCCAAATGACCTCAGCGGCTACGGGCGATCAGTCGGCAACCGCTGCTCTGGAGCGGTGGGCGCTGAAGTTCCAGAGCGCCTTAGAGGCGCTACTTGCGTCACATGACGGGGTGCCTTCCCCGTTGGCCGACTCCGTGCGCTACTCTCTGCTCGCGCCGGGCAAGCGCATTCGCCCCTACCTGGTAACGCAGTGTTGCCGGCTATGTGGCGGCGCTGAGGCCGAGGCAATCCCCGCAGCGCTCGCCGTTGAATGTGTCCATACTTCATCGTTGATCCATGATGACCTTCCGGCGATGGACGACGATGATCTGCGTCGTGGTCTGCCGACGAATCACAAGGTGTTCGGTGAGGCCATCGCGATCCTCGCCGGTGACACGCTTTTGACGATGGCCTTCGAGGTGCTCGGCACGCAGATCGCCAGTCCCACAGTTGCGGCTGCGTCCGTGGCCGCTCTGGGCCGGGCAATCGGCTGGCAAGGCATGATGGGCGGACAGGCGGCTGATCTGATCGGGGAATCCCAAGCCCCGGATTTGAGACTCGTCGAAGCCATTCACCGCCGCAAGACCGCCTGTCTCTTTGAAGCATGTGCCCGACTCGGCGCCATCGCCGCCCGGGGCGACGGCCGGACCCAGGACGCACTGGGTTCATTCGGACGATGGTTCGGGCTGGCGTTCCAGATCGCCGACGATCTCTTGGACGTCACAGGCAGCGCGCAAGCTGCAGGGAAGCGCGTTGTAAAAGATGAAAAGGCCGGCAAACAGACGTATCCGGGCGTCGTAGGAATAGAGTCCAGTCGCCAGGCCGGCAAGGACGCCGTCCGAGCCGCACTGGCACAGCTCGAAGGCTTCGGCCCGCAGGCCGAGGACCTCAGGCAACTCACCCGGTTCGTGGTAGATCGGACCTTTTAGAATCGCCGCACGTCGTTGCGTGCGGATTGCGGAGCCATGAGCGAACTACTCAATACCATAAGGACCCCGGCCGATTTGCGGAAGCTGTCTGTCCCGCAGCTCTCCCGCCTGGCTGAAGAGATCCGCCAACGGATCGTCAATGTAGTTAGCAAGAGTGGCGGCCACCTGGCCAGCAACCTGGGCGTCACGGAATTGACCATTGCTCTGCACTACTGCTTCGACTTGCCTCGTGATCGGCTCCTGTGGGACGTAGGTCACCAATGCTATCCGCACAAGCTGCTCACCGGCCGGAACGAGGCCTTCGACCGCCTCCGACAAGCCGGTGGCCCGTGTGGGTTTCCTGACATCCACGAGAGCGAGTATGACTTGTTCAGCGTCGGCCACGCGGGCACCGCCATCGCCACGGCCGTCGGGCTGGCCCACGGGGATGCCTTGCTCAGGCGGACCTCGCGCATTGCTGCGGTCGTCGGCGATGCCAGCATTGCAAACGGCTTGGCGTTCGAAGGCCTCAATCAGGCGGCCTTGCTCGAACGACAGTTCTTGATCGTGCTCAACGACAACAGATGGGGCATCTCTCAGACGCAAGGCGCGATGGCCGAACACCTCGCCAAATTCCGCATCAGCGAGCTGTACGAAGAAGTGAAAGACAAGGCCAAGAAGTTCCTGCCGAGGGTGCCCGTTCTCGGCAAGCCGGTCTTCGACGCGCTGGACCACCTTAAGGAGGGGATCAAGGCTACCGTGTCACCCCACCAGATATTCGAGCAGATGGGGCTTACCTACGTCGGGCCGACCGACGGACATGACATCGCCCATTTGATCCACCTGCTCGACCTGATCAAAGACTTCCACCGGCCAGTGCTCCTGCACGTGCACACGCAGAAGGGCCGCGGATGTACGTGGGCCTGCGCTGATCCTGGCAAGTTCCACAGCCCTCGGCCGTTCACGATCGAGGGCGATCAGGTCACGATCCGTCCACGAGACGGTAAGAGCTGGACAGCCGCGTTCGCCGATTCGCTAATCGAGCACGCGCGCCGCAACGAGAAGGTTTTCGCCATAACGGCGGCGATGCCGGACGGCACCGGCTTGGCCCGGTTTGCCGAGATCTTCCCGGATCGCTTTCTGGACGCAGGCATTGCCGAAAGCTGCGCGGTTGACGTCGCTGCCGGATTAGCCAAGGCCGGCCTCCGTCCTGTCGTGGCCGTTTATTCGACCTTCCTCCAACGCGCCTTCGACCAGATCTACCAGGAGGTCTCGCTTCAGAAGCTTCCCGTGATCTTTGCGATTGACCGCGCCGGGCTCGTGGGCGAGGACGGGGCGGTCCATCACGGCTTCCTGGACATCGCCTACCTGCGAGGGTTCCCGGGGATGGTGCTCATGGCGCCAGCGGACGAGTTGGAGTTGCATGAATCGCTGAAGCTAGCCCTGGACCGGGACCAACCCAGCGCCATCCGCTATCCTCGTGACACCGTACCTGCCGCTTCGGCGCCGTGCCCTCCGTTCGCTGTTGGCCGCTCACGCCTGATGCGCGAGGGCAAGGATGCCACCCTCTTGGCGTATGGCGCCGTCGTCCGAAACGCCCTGGATGCCGCCGAAGTGTTGGCGACTGATGAGGCGGACGGCCCGATCGAGCTGCGCGTCGTCAATGCCCGCTTCGCCGCGCCGATCGACCGGTCGATGGTTGCCGATGCGCTACAGCTTGGTCACCCGGTCTTCACGGTGGAGGATCACTCGACCGCCGGTGGCTTCGGATCGGCCGTGCTCGAGGTGGCACAGGAACTGGGTCTGCCGGCGGATCACCTGACCCGATTGGGAATGCCGGCTGATCGATTCATCGGGCACGGCTCGCGCGCCAGTCAGTTGGCCGAGGTCGGCATTGACGCCGTCGGCATCGCGTCGGCCGTTCATGATCGCATCGCGAGCGATTCGGGACGCGCGCGCCGTGAGATGCTCCGCGGCCCAACCGTAACAGTGTCTGCGCCTACTTCTGCATCTTAACTCCCCCCGTGCCACGGGTACGGTCGCTTCAGCGACGGTCGCGCTGGCGCGAGCGGCCGCAAATGCACGAGACGGACCTCGCGGCTGCTCATGCGGACCGACCGGCTTGATCTAGCCAAACGGCCCCGATACATTGAGAATACCGGGCGCCGCAAGAGAGCAGTTTGATGAGTTCAATCACTGTTGAGGAAGAGCTGGCGATCCTGACGCGCGGCTGCGAGCAGATTTACGCTGCCTCAGAGTTGCGCGATCGGCTGGCGCGCGCCCGAAAGGCCGGACGACCCTTGCGCGTCAAGCTCGGAATGGACCCGACAGCTCCGGACATACACTTGGGCCACACCGTCCAGCTACGAAAGATGCGTCAGTTTCAGGAATTGGGGCACAGGGCCGTGCTCATCATCGGCGATTACACCGCCATGGTTGGGGATCCGTCCGGCGAGACCAGGACCCGTCCCATGCTTTCCCGCGAAGAGGTCGATGCCAACGCCCGCACCTATCTCGAGCAGGCCGGCAGAATACTGGACCTCGGCGAGCAAAAGCTGGAGGTACGTCGCAACAGTGAGTGGCTAGCGCCGATGGGCTTCGCTGACGCTCTGAAACTGGCCAGCAAGATGACGGTCGCGCGAATGATGGAGCGAGACACCTTTGAGAAGCGCTGGAAAGAGAACCGGCCCATCTACATCCATGAGTTCCTGTATCCCCTTATGCAAGGCCGGGACAGCGTAATGATACGTTCTGACGTTGAGCTGGGCGGCACGGATCAGACCTTCAACAACCTCGTCGGGCGCGAGCTGCAGCGGGACGCTGGTCAAGAGCCGCAGGTTGTCATGATCATGCCGATACTGCCCGGGCTGGACGGCGTGGAAAAGATGAGCAAGTCGCTCGGTAACTACATCGGCGTGGCCGAACCATGCGGTGACATGTTCGCCAAAGTAATGAGTCTGCCCGACGCGATGATGCAATGCTACTTCGAGCTGTTGACCGACCGAAGCGCCGAGCAGGTCCGGGATCTTCTGGATGCGACCAAGACGCACCTGCGCGATGCCAAAGTCACCTTGGCCAAAGACATCGTTACGCAGTTCCACGGTGACGCGGCTGCACAGGCAGCCGAAGAGGAATTCTTTCGCATTCACGGAGCGGGCCGAGACGGCCTGCCCGACGAGATCCCCGAACTCGCCGTAGCCCCTGGGTTGTTCAACAAGGGCAAGATCCGGCCGGCGGACTTGGTCGTGCATTGTCAATTCGCCGAGACAAACAGCGAAGCACGGCGACTGATTCGCGAGAAAGGCATCCGGTTGAACGGGCACGTCGTAGGCGACGCCAACGCCCCGCTGAGCGTCAGCACTGGTGATGTTCTGCAGCGTGGTAAGCGAAGGTTTGTCAGGTTGAGATGTCCATAGGGGCCGGTCGTGCCGCCGGCGTGCCGAACGTCCGCAGTACCAAGAGCTGCGAACGCGCGTTGGCAGGTCGGCGGCGAATAAGCTGCCGGAGGCATTCATCATGAAACTTCCCAGATTGGACGATCCTGCGAAGTACGCCGGACTGTACGTCTTCGACTTCGGCGATCAGGTCGCCGTCGGCTACACCGCCGATGAAATCGCCGTGCTGCTCGAAAGTGAGAAGCATCACCACGGCAAGGTGTACAAGATTTACCGGGCGTATCCTGACGGGACGATGGAACTGAAGGGCGTGCCCAACTCGCGATTCCAGCTTGAAGAAGGTCTGTTCTTCTATCGACTCAGCGCGGAGGGCGCGCGCCGTGATTTCGAGCAGCTCAAGGCACTCGCCGCCGACCGTGTTCCGCCTTGCCGGGCAAAAGTCCATCTGGCACAGATCGAGGCGACGGAGCTGGCGCACTGTGTCGCTCTGATCTATCCGGCTGACTACAGCGATGAGATCAGCCAGTGGCTCAGCGAGATCGGCTTCGACGGAGGTGACCGCGTCGAGGGTGGCATCGGCCAGGTAACCGACTACTATCAGTCAGTCGTCCTGCGAATTGACCAGCACCAACTCTGGGGTACCCTGGACCGAACGTCGAGGCCCGCCGAGGAGGTGCTCGCAAACGTTCACATGGCGGTCCAGCGATGAGAGCAGGCCGACATCGGTGGCGGCGGGAGCTGGCCACATTGGCCGTGGAGCTCACTATCGCAGTGCGTGGCCGGGGACCGGCCGATCCAACCCGGGCCGAGATTGAGCGGCATCTCTGGTGCGAGAACACGCAGCGATTGGGCGTCCGGTTTACCGAGGCGATCCGCGACGCGTGGCGCGGCCGATGGTTGCGGATCAGTAGGTCCGAACACTGACCCCGGGGTCCGTTCTAGGCGCACTGTTTGCTGTCGGCAGTGCTCCCGCACTCAGCGTGACGGCGAGCAGAAGGAACACGATGACGCGGCAACACGGCTTTGGAATCATTGGTGCGGGAATGATCGGCGAGTTCCATGCCCAGGCGATTGAGGGCCTGGAAAACGCCAGGCTGGTCGCTGCATGCGACTCGGTCGAGGCGAAGGTCACGCCGTTTGCCGCCAAGCACCGCTGCAAGGGATATACCGAGCTTGAAAGAATGCTCGGTGATGATGAGGTGGACGTTCTGACCGTCGCCACTCCCTCGGGAGCCCACGCCGAGCCGGCGATCGCAGCCGCCAGGGCCGGCAAACACGCCATCGTCGAGAAGCCGCTCGACGTCACGCTCGACCGAATCGACCGGATCATCGAGGCTCACGAAAAGGCCGGCACCACGCTCGGCGGCGTGTTCAACGGTCGGTTCACCCGCGCCGCCCAGTTGCTCAAGCAAGCCGTCGTCGCTGGCCGCTTCGGAAGGCTCACGTTCGGGATGGCCTACGGACCGTGGTGGCGCGATCAGGCCTACTACGACCAAGGCGGGTGGAGAGGCACAGTCAAGTGGGACGGCGGAGGGGCGCTCATGAATCAGGGCATCCACACCGTGGATCTGCTCCAGTGGCTTATGGGGCCGGTAGCCTCCGTCCGCGCCTGCGCCGCGACCCTCGCCCACGAGCGGATCGAAGTGGAGGATACCGCCGCCGCCGCCGTCGAATTCGCCAGTGGCGCGCTGGGCACCATCACGTTCGCCACGAGCATGTGGCCCGGTCATTTCCGTCTCGTTGAGATCGGCGGCGACCGCGGCACAGCGGCGATGACCGATGAGAAGCTGCTCTTCTGGCAATTCGCCGAGGAGAGCCCCGACGACCGAAAGATCCGCGAGGAGCTGCTGGAGTTGCCGGCTGTCTCGACCGGCGCGTCGAGCCCGTCGGCAGGGATGACAGCCGACGCCCACCGCGCAAACTTCGCGGACTTCCTCGAAGCCGTCGAACAGCGGCGGCCGCCCCTGGTCAGCGGGCCGGAGGCCCGCAAGGCCGTCGCGATCGTGCTAGCCATCTATCAATCCGCGCACGCCGGACGCGCGGTTCGCGTGGGGTAGGTGTTTCTCTGGCGCCAGTGCCTGCACGTCGCTGCCACCATGCAGTGCCGAGACGATCCGCTAGCCGAACAGCTGTTCCTCGGGCAGGGGTGGGACGGGAGCAGTCGAGAGCACCGCACGGAGGCAGGCTTCGATGACGCTGCGTCGCCTTGGCAGACGGTGACTCGCAATGTCCCCGGGCGCGTCGCGATTGATAAAGCTTATGGCCGCCAGCAGGCCTGTCAGATCAATCGCGACGTCGTACCGGCGGATCGGGTACGTGAGGATGACGGGCGTGCTGCGGCGAATGCCGAACCTGAGCAATTGGGCCACTCCCGGCCCGAGCCGAAAATAGCTGACCCTGCCCAGGAACGCGATTACATACACGCCTGCATAGCCGGCCAGCAGCACTACCATGAGAAGCACGTCGAGTCTGAGCAAGTCGTGCCATTGCCTCGTCTGCACGACCGCCTTCTTTACCAGCGTGTACGTGACGAGGGCTAAAGGAAGCAGAGCAGGCAGCGCCCACCAACTCGGCTGCCCGGAGGGAACGACCTCCGGCGCAAAGCTGCTGGTCGGATGTTCGGGCAGCTCCGGCGGACGATGACGGTAGTAGATGTACAGCCGGCGCGACGGCGAGAGGTGAGGCCGAATCGTCGCGTCCCATCGCCCGACACGCACCGGCAATCGGCGCCAGACCGCCGAACGCAGCAAACAGTAGCGATGAAGCGATCGACCCGCCGCTTCCCATTTACCGACGGTGATGAGCTCTTCGATCCTGCGGGCATCTTCGGCTGCCAGCTTACAGTATCGCCACCACAACGGAGCCGCACGGACCGTCATATAGACCAGGAAGACGGCCACAATCATTTCGTATTTCAGCAACTGTTGGGGCAATGAAGGGGAAGCCACCCATGGCCAGAACGCCTCAACACGAGAGTGGATCCACAAAAGGGTGGCGACGGTCAAGGGCATGAGAACGCCCCATGCGAGCAGCACGGTTTTCACGGGCGCACGGGGACCTCGGGGTTTCTGCACCCACCACAAGTCAACTTCGCCCAGTCGTGTGGGCAAGTTGTCAGGCTCTGCGCCGAGCGGATGAGGCGACGCTCGGGGCCCGGGTCCCCCGTTCTCGACAGATGCGGATGTGTTCGAATACGTCATTGAACTCAGCACTGCGTGCAGGGCTGGTACTCCGCGGTGGGGCAATTATGTCGCCAAGCCCACCTGTTGCCAACCGTGTCGGGCACCTCCTGTGATGCGTGGAACACCCCCATCCCGATCTGAGTGCCCCTGCGGCGGGTGTGGGAGATTTCGTCTGGCCGTCTGGTCTTGCCTCGCTGCCGCAAGGATCGTATCTGTTATCCTGGCCGTCTCTGCACAGCTGGCGGGCCAGCGGATCCGTCGCCGGCTGCCAGGCGGCCAGAACCCCGCGGATGGGATAGCTCGGGATGATAGAGATCGATGGCTCACAAGGCGAGGGCGGAGGCCAGATTGTACGCACCGCCCTGACGCTGGCCGCCACCACAGGCCAGGCAGTACACCTGACCAACATCCGCCGCGGCCGAAAGGTGCCGGGATTGCGCGCCCAACATTTGACCGCTGTCAGGGCCCTTGCTCAGATCTGCGATGCCAAGATTGGTGGGCTTGGTAACGCTCGTTCTGCTAGTTCCCTCGGCCAGGTTGGGGCCCGTCCCAACGAGGTGATTGGTACGGAGCTGGTCTTCGAGCCTGGGCCAGCGCAGCCGGGCGAGTACGTTTTTGACGTGGGCACAGCCGGATCGACAGCCCTTGTGTTACAGACCGTAGCCCTTCCGCTGTGTCTGGCTCACGGCGCCAGCCTCGTCACCATCACCGGCGGAACGCACAACCCCGGGTCACCTTGCTTCGAATACCTCGATTTCATCTGGGCTGAGATGCTTAGCCGGATGGGCATCTCGCTGAAGATCGAGATGGCACGAGCAGGCTTCTACCCGAAGGGGGGCGGGGAATTGGCCTGTCGCATCGAGGGAGGATCATCGCCCCGGGCAATTTGCCCCATCGAGCTCGTCGAGAGGGGAACGTTGCTGAATCTGCACTGCTGCTCGAAAGCCGCCCGCCTGCCCATAAGCGTTGCCCAGCGCCAACGGGCGGCGGCCGAGCGCGAGTTAGCCGCGGCGGGCCTGAAGCCCGCCTCAAAGACTGGGCCTCTCCCCGGCAATGCGCCCGGCACAGTCTGCTTCGTGGGGTTGGAGTTCGAGAAGACGCGGGCTGCGTTCTTTTCCCTGGGGGCACTCGGCAAGCGGGCCGAGACGGTCGGTCACGAGGCTGCCCAGGATGCAAGACAGTTCTACGAGCACGAAAGCGGCGGAGCGCTCGATCCCCATGCTGCCGACCAACTCATGCTGCCCTTGGCCATCGCCCCAGGCACCAGTCGATACACGAC
Organism: uncultured Planctomycetales bacterium; assembly: GCA_964347585.1. Lineage (GTDB taxonomy): Bacteria > Planctomycetota > Phycisphaerae > UBA1845 > CAYGAN01 > CAYGAN01. The sequence continues at coordinate 14,006 of CAYGAN010000100.1, forward strand.
TACCCAGATCACCGAACACACGCTGACCAACGCTCGCGTCATTCAGCAGGTCACGAATAGAACCGTCAAGGTAGTTGGCGGGCGCGGCCAGTCCGGAACTGTTGTAGTCGAATGATCCGAGCGCTGGCCAGCGAGACCTCAGTTCCGGCACCCAAGCCAGCGGCGTCTCTGCGACGTTGCTGAGGCGCACCGACGGGGCTGGAGGAGCCGAACGTAGCGTTGTGCGACCGCCTCTAGGCGGACTGGGGAATGTGGCTCTTCCATTCCAGTCGGCATTCGTCGCACTTCAGCGCGCCATAAACGTTGTAGTAGCTGGTAAAGCCCGTGCTCGTGTCGCTCTTGCTCAACGTCATCTCATCGTGGATGTGAGCGTGGTGGTGGCACAGCGCTCGGCCGCACGCTGCACATACTCCGCGCGCCTCCTGGTCGCACTTCCAACACTTCATGGCGATAGGCTCCGTTTCAAGCCAGATCCAGAATATGCCTTGCCTGCCCGGTCAACTCTCGCGCGAGCTCGGCATGATTGTAAACGCTGGGCGCCCGCGCGTCACCCCAATAGAGACGAGAACTCCTGTCGGCTTGAAGCACAAACCGCCAGGTGCTTCGCGCCTTCTCCTTACCAGCCCCATCTCCCTCTGCCGAGCCGGCATGCGAGGTGCCCGCCTGTGGTCTCAGGGCACAGCCGACCAATGAGGCGTACTTCCTTCAGGCCTCGCCGGCAGGCCGCGCTGTCGGCCCCCTGCGAGGACCGGCCTTGGCCCTCGATCCCTCACATCGCAAGCCGCCTGTTCCAGGAGAGATCGCACGCTCAGGCGGCTATCGCTTGAGTTGGTCAGACACGATGGTAGGTCGGAGCAAAAAGCGGGGCCCGATAGCACCCGTCCGATAACCTCCCCCTGAACTTGGCGCCACGCCGCCTCCCTCGACGTGCGTTCAGGTCCCGATGCCGCTGCGATGACTGCCATCGACGCGCGCTCGCACACAGTCACTACAAACTGGAATGGGAGCTGGTGGGCGAGTCGCAGTCGCCAAGATAAGAGGACGACTCAGCGGCGCCGCCGCAAACGGTCCGACCTGGCCCGCGAGGGCGCCGATCGCCTGGAAGGACGGAGCGTACAGTCACGCCCGGCGCAGTTACGCAATCGCTTGGTGATACACTTGGATCGCGCGCTCGGCGATGTGGCCCCAGGTGAAGTGCTGCTCGGCGTCTTGGCGGCCATTCCTGCCCATCCAACGAGCTCGTTCGAAGTCCGTAAACATCGTCCCGACCCCCCAGGCGATAGAATCCGGCGACGGGTAAACCTTCAGCCCGTTGTGCTCATGCTTGACGAATTCGGATGGTCCGCCGTTCAGGCTGGCCACAACCGGCTTGCCGGCGCTCCATGCCTCCAGGATGACGATCCCGAACGGCTCGTTGCGACTCGGAATGCACACCACATCCGCTGACTTGTAGAGGTCGATCAGCTCAGTCCCCTGACGGAAGCCGAGGAACCGCGTGTTGTCAGCGACGCCTATCTGCCGGGCTCGATCTTCCAGCCCGCTACGCATGTCCCCCTCACCCACGAAGACGAATTTGGTATTCGGGTGTGTCACGCGGATCAGGGCAGAGGCCTCCAGAAGGAGGTCCGGGCCCTTCTGCCACGTCATCCGGCCGCAGAACAACACCATTGGATCCAACGGACCGATACCATACCTGCCCCTGACGGCACCGGCGTCAATAAACCCGTCAAACCCCTGCGCGTGCACGCCATTGTAGATCACCTGCACTTTGTCCGGGGGGGCTTGGTATTGTTCCTGTATCTCTCGTCGCAGCGTCTCGGACACCGCGATCACCCTGTCGGCGCAGTGGATGCCTTCCCGCTCGAATTCCCGAATCCGCTGCGACTGTCCGCCGTGACTGCAATTCCCGCACCGGCCGAACTCGGTCGAGTGAATGGTGAAAACCACCGGCATATGGCGGTCGTACTTGGCCTGAGCGACCGCCTTGCTTGTCAGCCAATCATGCCCATGCGCCACGTCGAATCGGCCGATCAACGCCTCAGTCTCGCCCAAAGACCAGGTCATGCTGTTGCACATGTTGTTGATCTCGGCTAGGAAGTCCGCGTGCGATTGGAACATGCAGCGATGGTAGTGGACTCCGTCGATACGCTCGTACGGCAGCTGTCCGGCGCCTAGGCGGGTAAAGACATGGACCTCGTGGCCGTGTCTTTCCATCGCAGCGGCCAGCTCCGTCACGTGGTTCGCCACTCCTCCGACCGGGATGGAATGCAGACTCTCCCAACTGAAGATCGCGATCCGCATCGATGGCCCTTTCGTTTCTGGACAGCGCTCCGCCAGA
>CAYGAN010000101.1:0-3487 GCA_964347585.1 uncultured Planctomycetales bacterium
GTCGCTTTCCGTGACTTCGCGAATGACAGCCTTGAGCCGGTCCTCGAACTCCCCTCGGTATTTCGCGCCTGCGATCAGCGCGCCCATGTCCAGCGCGACGACGCGCTTGTTCGCGAGCGCCGAGGGCACGTCGCCGTTGACGATCCGCTGAGCCAGACCTTCGACGATCGCGGTCTTGCCCACCCCCGGCTCGCCGATCAGCACCGGGTTGTTCTTCGTCCGGCGCGCGAGAACCTGCATGCACCGCCGGATCTCTTCGTCTCGCCCGATCACGGGATCGAGCTTGCCCGCCCGGGCCATCTCCACCAGATCGCGCCCGTATCGCTGCAGGGCCTGGTAGGTGTCCTCCGGGTTCTGCGACGTAACGGATTGCCCGCCGCGGATCTGCTTGAGCGCCGCCAGGATCGCCTCGCGCGACGCGCCGCACAGGGTGAGGACTTCCTTCGCGTCCGACTTGACGTCCGCCAGCGCGAGCAGCAAGTGTTCGGTCGAGATGTACTGATCCTTCAGGCGCGAGGCTTCTTTCTCAGCCGCTGCCAGGACATCCTGGAATGCTCGATCGACGGCCAACTGTCCGCCGCTCGCCTTGGGAAGGCGCTGCAATTCGCTCTGTGTGATGTCTCGGACCCGCTCAATGTGCGCGCCGCCCTTCTGCAGGAGCGGGACGATGATCCCCCCGTCCGCCTCGCGCACCAGCGCCGCCAGCAAGTGCAGAGGGGTCAGGTTCGGATGCCCCGCGGACGAGGCCATCTCCTGCGCCGCCGCTAGTGCTTCCTGAGCCTTGATGGTGAATCGTTCCATGTTCATGGTTCTGTTCCCCGCACGGGCCATCCGCCCGTCGCCGAGACTATGAGCAAGTTCGATACCCGCCCATCGCAACAGCTCGATTCACTGTAACGGCTTGCTAGAAATAAGGTTATCTGACAGACCGCATGCGGATTAGCCCTCGGGAACCTGCCATTTTGGCAGCTCCGAATTGTCTGCTCTTGCCCGTGCGCCAGAATCCCCGGTCCCGCCAGATTGATCTGCTATCACCACTAGCTCGGTTCGCGCCGATAAACTCCCAGACGCGCTAGCCAATACGCGCCCGTCTACGGGACCAGCCGTCACGATGCGTGTTGCCGTTCTGACCAGCAACGAGACTCGGCATCGCTACTTTGCCAATGCGATGTGCCGCAGGACCGACGTGGCCGCGGTGGTCTATCAGGACACCGGGTACGACCCGGCTGCCACCGAGCCGGAAACTGACGACCCCGAAGTCCGTCGCGTCCTCAAGTACCATTTCGAGGAGCGCGCCCGCCAGGAGCAGCGCTTCTTCGGCCACGACGCTGAGGTCATCGGTGATTCACCGGCTTGCCGGGTCTGGCACATCGATACGGAGACGCTCAACACCGAGGAGACCGCGGCCAACCTGCGGGCCGCCGCAGTTGAGATCGTCGTCGTGTACGGCACGTCACTGATAAAGGAGCCGCTCCTGTCGTTATGTCCGGGGCGCACGATCGGTATGCATCTTGGGCTTTCGCCCTACTATCGCGGGACGGCGACGAACTTCTATCCGCTGCTCAACGACGAGCCGGAGTACGTCGGCGTGACCATCCACCGCATCGATCCGGGCATTGACTCAGGCGAGATCATCCATCAGGGCCGGCCCGACATCGTTGCTGACGACATGCCTCACACCGTCGGCTGCAAGACGATCCTGGTCGGCATCGAGCTGATGATTCGCACGGTGCGCGAGATCGAAGCCGGCACGGTCCGCAGCACGCCCCGATGGCAGGTTCCCAAACCGCGCCTGTACCTGCGCAAGGACTACAAGCCCGAGCACGTGCTTGAGTTGTACCGGATGATCGACGGCGGCTTGTTTCGGCGCTATGCGAAGCGAAAGCGCGAGGCCGAACGCGCGGTGCAGCTCGTCGAGTGACGGGTTCGCCTCAGGCAGGACGGAGCACGTACAGCACTTCTGCCGGGCCATCGCCCTTGCCGAACAGATCGAGGTCAGGATGTGCGAACGGCTCGAGCAATTCTGCGAGCAGTTCGATCCACTCGGTTTTGACTTCTCGTCGCGTCTCGTGACTAACCGAGTTGGCCAACCGCACGAGCATGGGTGCGATCGGTCGCAGCCCGATGTCCCAGACGTGTGCGTGCGTGCGCGTCACGAAGGGGATAGCCTGCTCGACGGTCAGACCAGCGGCTGCGAACCGCTGCCGCCACGTCTCATCGTCACCCATGGAGAGCCACGTCTCGAACCGCCCACGCCCGATGATCTGCAGCCACCGCTCGCCAAGCGTCTTGCGGAATCGCTCCAGCGTGTAGTCGAAGATGTTGGCCAGCTTGACCTGCAGCAGTACGTGCCCCTCGGGCTTCGTGATCCGGCGAATCTCGCGCAGAAACATTTCGATCTGCCGGACCCAGTAGATCGCGTTGCAATAGACCGTCGCGAACCCGCCGTCCGGCAGTTTCAAAGGACAGTTGTTGTCCTGAAGGATCAGCCGGTCGTATAGGCCGAGAAGGGCGGCCTTGTCGAGCAGGCTGCGCTTCCAATCCGTCCCGACACTGATACGGCAGTTCGGCCGCGCGGTGATCATCGGGCAGTACCGATCGTCGATGTGGTTGAACATGTCCGCGTGGCTCTGGCACGCCTGATCCGGGAATCGGACGCTGGTGAACACGTCGAAATCGAGATCGAAATCGCCACCCGCGTGCAAAAAACTGAAGATGCCGTCACCACAGCTCAGATCGATGCTCGGGCGTCCGAACTGGCATGGCTCCAGCACGTCGCTGCGCAGCGTCATCCAGAGCGCGTTCTCCGGCCGGAGCCAATAGCAGTTCAGGAAGCGTCGCAGCTTCGACGCGCGTGGTGGAGCGCCAAGCTCCGGTTCGGCAGTCAAGACGGCCTGATCAGACATGTGCGGTCGTTGCCTCCACTTGCCCCGAGCTGCCGGTCAGCCACCGGTCCACAGCAATCGTATCTACGCGGCACAGCCGGTAGCGGTCCGTTTTCCTGTCGTTCAGACCTTCGCGAGTCGTGAACGCGCCGGTGAAGCCGACGGCCATGCAAGCCCGCGCGGTCCCGTCGTCGTGCGCCCCGTATGGGTACGAGAACGGACGGGCCGCGTTGCCCAAACGGTCTTGCAGCAATGACATGGTCCGCCGTAAGTCGTCGAATTGCTCATCGGTCTCCAGCAGCGTGTATCGCTCGTGATGGTAGCCGTGCCCGCCGACCGTGTGCCCCTCTGCCTCCATCGCGCGCCACTGCGTCCAGCTCCCATACCAGCGCTCCGCCCAGGCTTGCTGCGAGCCCACGTATCTGCTGAACAGCTCCGAAAGCATCTGTCGGCGTAGCGGGATCGGCAGCACGCTTCCAAGGAGGTACTTGAAGGCCGCCCGTTCAGGCGACTCGTAGTGGTATTCCGTGCAGGCGCGATCGGCGTCAATGCGCTCGTGCCAGTCAATCGTTGGGGTATGCGTTCTCAGCCATGCGCTCACT
>CAYGAN010000101.1:3537-4314 GCA_964347585.1 uncultured Planctomycetales bacterium
GCCCAAGAAGCACAGCAGCACATGAATCAGGTGCGCACACGCCATGCGCTGCTCTTCGATCGGCTCGCCAGGCACGCAGAAAACCCCGCGCAGCCCGCGACGATTCAGGACCTCTGCCACGATCTCGACGTGGTCGGCCAGTCCGTCATCGAACGTCAGCAGCAGCGACTGTTGCGGCACCGGCTCGCCCCCAAGCTGATGCGCGAGCCACGCCTGCCAGTCGATAGGCTCGTACTCGGCTGTCAGCCGGTCGAGCTGCTCCTCGAACGGCGCCCACCGGCGAATCGCTCCGGACGGGGCATTCGCGCCGCGGCGCCGGCGCGGAGGCCTCGCAGCCCGGGCCCCGTCGAAGCTTGTGTCTCTTGGCATCATCGGCTGCATGTCGCGAGAGACTTAAGGTGACATGGGGACTCGGCCCGCACCCCGCCTGCCCCCTTGCATCTCCGCCTCGCCCACTTGGGTGGGAAGATACAATCCCGTTCGCAGGCGGGCGGCCATCGGGCCCGTACACCCAAGGCACGAACGAGCTTCTGTCCTGACGAAGCAGCTCCGTTTGGGTGCCTTCGTGCTTCTCTGCCTGCCGGGCTTCCGTGTTTGCGGTCTTCTCGATCGTGTCCGGTTGTTTCGCACTCGCACCCGCTCGCCAGCACGAGGATGCAGTTGATTTCCGAACGCCGCGCCGGTAGAGTAGCCGCTTGCTCCACGAGGGATGCGGTGCGAGAAGGTGTGTCTTGAGCCGGCCGGGTCTTCCGGCCCCCGGCTGTTGATGCGAGGTGG
>CAYGAN010000101.1:4324-7006 GCA_964347585.1 uncultured Planctomycetales bacterium
TCTACGCGGACTGACTCAGCTTTCGCTTGTCCTACTCACCGCGGCGGTAGTCTTCTCGGGCTGCAAGGAAGAGAAGAAACAGCGCAAGTACAAGCAGCTTGAGGGCACAGTGGCCTCGATCGACCCCGAAACGGGCGAGGTCGCGATGCTCTGGTACAGCAAGAAGAGGAGCATGACCAAGCGCCTTGAGGGGTTGGTGACCGAAGATACCGAGATTCTGATCAACGGCAGCGTCGCTCGTCTGGAGGACATCAGGCCGGACGAACACGTCCGAGTCGTTGGCTATATCGAGGGCGAGGGCACCGATCTACGATTGGTTGCCACCAAAGTTGAGGTCAAACGAGAGGCCGGAGCGTGGTCCCCTGCCTCCGGCGCTACAACATCGACCCAACCTGCCGAATGAGCCCCCCGTTCCTGGGTGTCCTGCGTGTCTCCGCTGGCCCGCCGTCATCGGTTCCCGTCTCTCATGTCGCGTCTCTGCCTCCTCGCCACGCCCGCCGCAGCCCAGGACACCGCCGCGTCGAGTCCCAGCGCGGCGGTGAGCGTCCGTCAGATGTTTATGGCGGACGTGACCGTGGGCGACAACGCGAAGTACGACATCATCTCGGACGGGATGATCAACGCCCGCGACCTGTCGAGGTGCCGTCGTCAGTTCACGCACACGGCTCCGTAGCGCGCAGGCAATCGCCTCGACATTGCTAGGACTCGGTGGCACGCGAACAAGCGCCTGGCAGAGATCGCGATCTCCGGAGCGTGGCGCTAAGCTGTCTTTGACGGTCCAGTCCCACGGATCAACTGTCATCAAGTCTGCGACTGGCTGCCCGATCGGCTGGCGTGCCCAGCGCGCGCTGCGGATGCTATGCCGCTTGCGGATCCATTGCTGCTCCCATCGCCGGGCCGTACAATACGCCTCGCTTTGTGCAGGGCCATTGCCCGAACGCTTGAGTTGAGGGGAAGCTCGGGCGAGGGAAACGTCCACTGGATGGGGCGGGCGGATGAACCGCGAGTACGATCTGGGGCTTCTCGGCGCGGGCAACATGGCCGAGGGCATCGTCGGTGCCGTCATTGAGCGCCGCGTCTTTCCGCCAACGCGGATCATCGCCGCAGATCCGCTCGAGGGCCGCCGCGAGCTGTTCCAGCGTCAGTTCGGCGTGGCCGCGACCGGCGACAATCGGCAGCTGGTGGCGGAATCGGCCTGCGTCGTCCTCGCGATCAAGCCCCAGGTTTTTGCGGAGGCAGCCGCCGGCATCGCCGAGCTCGTCCAGCCCGACCAGTTGCTCGTGAGCATCATGGCCGGCATAACTACTGCGGCGATCGAATCGCGGTTCCCGCGGATCGCCGCGCGAGTGGTGCGCGCCATGCCGAATCTGCCCATCCGCGTCGGGGCCGGTGTCACCGGCGTGTGCAAGGGAGTCCATGCAACCGATGACGATCTGGCCTTCGCGAGGAGGCTCTTCGACGCGGGCGGACAGACCGTGGTGCTCGACGACGAGGCGCTCATGCATGCGGTCACCGCTGTTTCCGGTTCCGGACCGGCGTACTTCTATTACCTCGTTGAGGCGATGGTCGCCGGCGGCGTTGGTGCCGGCCTGGCGGCCGAAGATGCACTTACGCTGGCCGAGAATACGTGCCTCGGCGCAGCCAGAATGATGCTCGAGACACGCGAGCCGCCGCAGGAGTTGAGACGAAAGGTGACTTCGCCGGGCGGCACGACGCAAGCAGCTATTGAAGCAATGGACACCGCTGGGGTACCGGAGGCTGTTCGCAGCGCCGTCCTCGCCGCAGCGGAACGATCAAAGCAACTGGGACAGTGACGGTGAGTCCCGGACACGAGCCGCCGACGACATGACGCCGTGAGTGACCGGCTGCAATGGCCCAGCGCTTTGTGCGCAAGCCGTTTGGAGCAAGCGTAACGCTGCTCCTTGGAGGATCATAACCGATGAGCCGACTCGTTCTGTCGTTGCTGGTGTGTGTGCCTGGACTGATCAGCGTTAGTGGGTGCAGGAAGCAGCAGGACCACGGCAAGTCCGCGGGTTCGCTGCGAATCGCCGTGATCCCCAAGGGCACCACGCATGAGTTCTGGAAGTCCGTCCACGCCGGTGCAATCAAAGCCAAGAGGGAGTTGGGCGGCGTCGATATCATCTGGCAGGGACCGGCCAAGGAGGATGACCGCGATCAGCAAATCACCGTCGTGCAGAACTTCGTCAGCGGCAAAGTTGATGGCATCGTGCTCGCGCCGCTCGACGATCAAGCGCTCCTGTCGCCCGTTCGCACCGCCGCTCGAGCCGGCATCCCGGTGGTGATCATTGACTCCGGCCTGCTCGGCCGGGCGGGCAAGGATTACATAAGTTTCGTCGCTACGGACAACGTCAAGGGCGGGCAGCTCGGCGCCCGACGGCTCGGGGAGTTGCTCGCAGGCAAGGGCACCGCCTTGTTGCTCAGGTACCAGGAGGGCTCAGCGAGTACGACGAACCGCGAAAAGGGCTTCGTCGAGGCCCTTCGCGACGGGTTCCCGAACGTGACCCTCATCGACGAAAAGCAGTACGCCGGCGCCACGCGCGACTCAGCCCAAAAAGTGGCCGAGAACCTTCTGACGTCGCATCCGGATCTGAACGCAGTCTTTGTCACCAACGATCAAATGGCGCTGGGGGCCATGGAGGCGATCTCCGCCCAAAATTTGAT
>CAYGAN010000101.1:7016-10340 GCA_964347585.1 uncultured Planctomycetales bacterium
CGCATCCGGAAATCGACGGCGTCTTCTGTCCGAACGAATCGTCAACGTTCGGTATGCTACTGGCTCTACGCTCAAGAGGGTTGGTCGGCAACGTCAAGTTCGTCGGGTTTGACAGCAGCCCAGGGTTGGTCGAGGCAATGAGGAGCAAGCGGATACACGGGCTGGTCTTGCAGAACCCTCTGAGGATCGGCTATGAAGGGGTCAAGACCATCGTCGCGCACATCCGGGCCGAAAGCGTCGGGCTACGCATCGACACCGGCGTGGTGATGGCCACGCCGGAAAACATGGATGAACCCGAGATCAAGCAGCTGCTCAGCCCCGACCTGTCCGCCTATCTTGGCAAATGACCTCGCGCGCCGGCTCTGGAAACCGACTCGTAATGCAGGGCGTCTGCAAGCGCTTCGGCGCGACGATCGCCCTCGATCGGGTCCGCCTCGAAGTCCTGCCCGGCGAAGTGCACGCTCTCGTCGGCGAGAACGGAGCGGGCAAAAGCACCCTTATGAAGATCCTCGCGGGCAGTCTGCGCCCCGATGCAGGCAAGATGCTCCTGGACGGCGATGCTTACCAGCCTGCGTCGCCACAAGACGCGCGGCACTTGGGCATCTCCATGATCTACCAGGAGCTGAATCTGGCTGGCCACCTGACCGTCGAACAGAACATCACCCTCGGCATGGAACGAACGACGGCAGGCTTCGTTCGACCAGGCGGGCATCGGCGTAGGATCAGCGACGTGCTGGCACTGCTGCACTGCCGCGATATTCAACCGAACGTGCAGGTGCGCCGCCTGAGCGTCGGTGCTCAGCAGTTGGTCGAGATCGCGCGGGCATTGATGATCGATGCGCGAATCGTGGTGATGGACGAGCCGACGAGCTCACTGGCCCTGGCGGATATCGAGCATCTCTTTGCTGTCATTCCGGTGCTCAAACAGCGCGGTGTAAGCGTAATCTATATCTCGCACTTCCTGGAAGAGGTCCAGCGCGTGGCCGATCGCTTCACCGTTCTACGCGACGGGCGAGCGGTGGGCACGGGCGAGGTCGCCGCCACGGGCATCGACGAGATCATCGGCATGATGGTCGGGCGGCAGCTGGCCGAGATGTTCCCGCGCGTCGAGCACGCGATCGGCGAGCCAGTGCTGGAGTTGTCGGATTTGGCCGGACGCGGCTTGCCGAGTCGCGCCAGCTTGACGCTGCATCGAGGCGAGATAATCGGAATTGCCGGCCTGGTCGGTGCTGGCCGGACCGAAATGCTTCGCACGATCTTCGGCCTGCAGCCGATCGTCGCGGGAACCGTCAAGGTGATGGGCCTGACCAGCTCGGAAGCAACTCCGGCCCAGCGCCTTGCTCAGAGTGTGGGCATGCTCAGCGAAGACCGCAAGACGGAGGGGCTGGCACAATCGAGGCCGCTGGCCGACAACATTACCCTCAGTCACTTGAAGCCGTTCCGGCGGTGGGGCTGGCTGAACCTGAACGCGATGCGGCAGTCAGCAGAACGATGGATCGGTCAGCTCAGAATCCGCGCTGCTGGCCCAAACCAGCGAGTACTCGATCTGTCGGGCGGCAATCAGCAGAAGGTGGCTGTCGCGCGCCTGCTTCACCATGATGTGGATGTACTCTTGTTGGACGAGCCGACCCGCGGGATCGACGTTGGAAGTAAGGTGGAAATCTATCGGCTGATTGGTCAGCTCGCCAGGCAGGGCAAGGCTATTCTCATCGTCAGCAGCTATCTGCCGGAGCTGCTGGGCATCTGCGATCGCATCGCCGTCATGCACCGGGGCGTCCTGAGTCAGGCCCGACCCGCCAGCCAGTGGTCGGAGCATTCGATCATGACTGTCGCGACCAGCGGAAGGGAGCAGGTAGCGTGAATCTGGATGCGCCCGATGTTCCGGTGCTCGACTATTCCGCCCTGCCGCGACGCCGTCGCCTTGGTTGGGTCTGGAGCATGGTCGCGCCCTTCATCGGCCTTCTGCTCGTGCTGATGTTCTTCTACGTTCTGCGGCCCGACGCGTTCCTTACGTCGGCCAACCTGAAGAACGTGGCGGTACAGACCGTCATCACGGGCACCTGCGCCCTCGGCATGACGTTCGTCATTATCAGCGGGGGAATCGACTTGAGCGTGGGCTCCGTCATCGCCCTGTCGGGCGTGACGACGGCGATGGCTTTGCATGCCGGGCTGCCGCCCGCCGCGGCGATCCCTGTCGGCGTCGCTACCGGCGCTCTCTGCGGGACAGCCAACGGCTTGGTCATCACCCAGCTCCGCATCGTTCCCTTTATCGCTACGCTGGGCATGCTTCTGGTCGCCCGGGGCCTAGCCAAAGGCCTCTCGCACCAGAGACCTGTTCGACCGGACACGCCGGCGCTGACCGAGGTCATGCAGCCCTTCACGGAGCCGGCTTGGCTGGTGTTCGCGCCCGGGGTGTGGCTTATGCTTGGCCTGGCCCTGATCGCCGCAGCCTTGCTCCGCTACCACGTCCTCGGCAGGTACACCTTCGCGATCGGCTCGAACGAAGGCACCGCGCGCCTGTGCGGCGTTCGTGTCAGCGCCGTCAAGATATGTATCTACGGTCTAGCCGGCACGCTGACCGGCGTTGCTGGGGTCATGCAGTTTGCCCGACTGACCGAGGGGGATCCGACCGTCGCAATCGGCTTGGAATTGCCCGTCATCGCCGCTGTGGTCATCGGTGGGGGATCGCTGATGGGCGGCGAGGGAAGCGTCCTGGGAACCATGATCGGTGCATTCATGATGACCTTTCTGGCCAACGGCTGCACGCTGGCCGAGTGGCCCAACTGGATCCAAGAGATCATCATCGGCGGCATCATTATCTTCGCGGTTGCACTGGACCAGTGGCGGCACCGGCGGGCCGCCTAGCTGCCCGTTCGTACTGCAGCCGCATAGGGACGGAGGCGTTGAACGTTTCGCCTTGGTGTGGCTCGGACTCGTGGTTGACCTTCACCAGATGCCCGACGGCGTTCGGCTAACCGTCAAGGTCGTGGCTGGCGCATCGCGAGACCGCATCGTTGGTGAGTTGGGCGGGGCGCTCAAGGTGACGCTCGCCGCCCCAGCTGAACGCGGTCGCGCGAACAAAGCGCTTCTTGGGCTCCTGGCCGAGGCCCTGCAGGTCCGACCCAGCCAAATTCGCGTCGAGAGCGGCGCCAGCTCGCCACGAAAGGTTGTGCACATCGACGGCGCGACGGTCCAGCAAGTCCTGGGTGGACTTCGCAAGGCCCGCAGGGGCCAGTAAGGGCCTCGTGTCTGGGTGGCCACTGCGGTCACGCACGCACGCATTCGAGAGCTAAGGCCTTCTGCGGAGAGTACTTAAAGGCTTTC
>CAYGAN010000101.1:10425-16338 GCA_964347585.1 uncultured Planctomycetales bacterium
TACCGGTCGGTCGGTTTATTAGGGCGATGCCATGGCCGAACCCATACGCTCAAGCAAGGGCAATAGGACGCGACGAGGAATCCTCGGGGCCGCTGAACGCCTCTTTGGCGTCCACGGCTATCACGGGACCAGCATGTCAGACGTGCTTGATGCCACCAGCTTGACCAAGGGCGCCCTCTACCATCATTTCCGGAGCAAACAGGATCTCGCACTGGCGCTGCTTGAGCAGGCCCGGAACAAGTGGGAAGAACAGGTAGTCGCACCAGCGATGGAGAACCAAGAGCCTCGCCAGCAGCTAGTAGCCCTCTTGGAAGGGGCAGCCGGCGCGGAGGGCCGCGTCCCGTCGAGCTATCTGGTGGTGGCTAGCTTCGCGGGCGAACTGACGGAGCAGGATAGGCGGCTATGGGACGCCGCAAGAGAGCTTCAAGGCGCTATGGTGGAAGTCTGGCGGACCGTGATCGCTGAGGGCCAGGCCCAGGGGCAGCTGCGCGCCGACGTGCGAGCGGACACGCTGGCTCATTGGATCGTGGCTGGCCTAATGGGCGCTGCCCTTGCGGACAAGCTTGCCGTCGGGCCTGAGGGGACGGGCTGGTTGCTCGATGCCTGCAAACAGTTGCTGCTGGAATAGGTCCGCTGGGCTCGGCGGGGTCAACGCTGGGGCGATTTAGACGGTCGCAACCAAGCCTGTGGACCTACTGCCCCAGTTTGAGGGACTGAACCCTCGGTCCTCGAGCCTGATGGTGCCCACCAGGGCCCATCTGGTAAAGGGTGAGCCGTTCGAAGCATCCCTCGCGTGGGTCGAGGCGGGGCGCCGCTTTGCAGACTTGGCTTCGGAGTTACTCGACGCTGGGCATAACTATGAGGGCGCGCAGGATTTGCTGAACTCCGCGCACTGCTTTCTGGAAGCCGGAGACCATCGGCCCGCCGCCGCGCATCGCTTGAAGCACTCATGGCCTCAGAAAACCCTGAGCGGCATGCCCGGCGTGAGTACACGTGGGAAGCGGTCAACACATGGGGAAGCACGTCCCATACCTCCTCAGGATCGACACATCCACAAGCGCGGCGGATAAGTGCTAACCCGCCGCCGGCGGGCGGCCGATAGCAAGGTCAAGGGCCCCTTGGGACACGGGTGAGGTAGCGCGCTGAGAGCGGCGGGCAAGAGGCGGGAGACAATGCCGTGACCACATTGGCCGTCGCAGGCAATCGTACTGCCGGGCGTCACACGCGCACGGGTATGGACGTCGAGTCGATCAAGCGTACTTTCGCGGATCACCTGGCCTGTACCATGGCCAAGGTTCCCGGATATTCGACAGCTCACGACCGGTTCGTGGCGCTGAGCATGATGATCCGGGACAGGCTCATCCAGCGGTGGATCAGCACACGCTGCGCCTACTACAACCGACCCGACGCCAAGCGGATCTACTACTTGTCGTTGGAGTTCCTGGTCGGCCGGACGCTGGGCAACTGCTTGGTCAACCTGCAGATGTACGACGAATGCTACCAAGCCCTAATGGAGCTCGGCTACGACTTGGAGGAGATTCGCGAGGTAGAGGAGGACGCGGGCCTGGGTAACGGCGGACTTGGACGTTTGGCAGCATGCTTTCTGGACTCGATGGCGACGCTGAGCCTGCCCGGGTATGGTTACGGGATCCGATACGAATACGGCATGTTCAAGCAGCGGTGTCGCAACGGCTACCAGGTCGAGGAGCCGGACAACTGGCTGCGCCTCGGCAATCCATGGGAGATCGCCCGCCCCGAACACACCTTCACCGTGCAGTTCCACGGACGTGTGGAGTCGCACCAGGACGAGCGAGGCCAGACGCGTTTTCGCTGGGTCGATACGCACGACATCCTCGCCATGCCCTACGACACGCCCGTGCCGGGATACAACACGAACACGGTGAACACGCTTCGGCTGTTCTCGGCCAAGTCCACGCAGGAGTTCGAGCTGGATTATTTCAACCACGGCGACTACATCCGGGCCTGCGAAGACAAGTCCCTTACCGAGAACATCACGCGCGTCCTGTACCCCAGCGACAACGTTTTCGAAGGCCGGGAGCTTCGGCTGAAGCAAGAATATCTGCTCGTCTCGGCGTCGCTCCAGGACATCCTCGACCGGTTCCGCAAGCAGCACGATGATTGGCACGTTCTTCCCGATCACGCTGCGATCCAGCTGAACGACACCCATCCGGCTCTGGCCATCCCGGAGCTGATGCGCCTGTTGATGGATCGAGAGGGGCTCGGATGGGACGAGGCCTGGGATATCACCGTGCGCAGCTTGGCCTACACGAATCACACCGTTATGCCGGAGGCCTTGGAGAAGTGGCCCGTGTCCCTGCTAGGCCGCCTGCTACCCCGACACCTACAGATCATCCATGAGATCAATCGACGGCTGCTCGAACAGGTCGCAGCCGGATATCCCGGCGACGAGAATCGCCTGCAGAGAATGTCGCTGATCGAAGACGGCGACGAGCCCCGTGTGCGCATGGCCAGTCTCGCCGTCGTCGGCAGCCACTCCGTCAACGGGGTATCTGCTCTGCACACCCAGATCATCAGGGCCAAGCTGTTCTACGATTTCCAGGAGTTCTTTCCGAACAGGCTGAGCAATAAGACCAACGGCGTCACCCCGCGGCGGTGGCTCAAGAAATGCAATCCCGTACTGTCATATCTCATCTCCGACGCGATAGGCGGCGGCTGGGTGACCGAGCTTGACCAATTGCGCCAGCTCATGCCCTTTGCCGACGATGCCGAGTTCCGTACCCGTTGGCACGAAGCCAAGCGAATGAACAAGGAGCTGCTTGCCGCTTACGTCCTGAAGCACCAAGGCGTACGAATCGATCCGGACACGATGTTCGATTGCCAAGTCAAGCGCATACACGAATACAAGCGGCAGCTACTGAACGTGCTGCACGTGATCACCCTTTACAACCGGATCAAGGCCTGTCCGCAGGTCGAGCTCGCGCCTCGTACGGTACTGATCGCGGGCAAAGCTGCCCCCGGGTACCGCTTGGCCAAACTCATCATTAAGTTGGTCAACGCCGTCGCCAGTGTGGTGAACAACGACCCCACGGTGGGGGGTCGGCTCAAGCTGTTCTTCTTGGAGAATTATGGGGTCTCCCTAGCCGAGAAGATATTCCCTGCCGCTGAGCTGTCCCAGCAGATCTCCACCGCGGGCACGGAGGCCTCGGGAACCAGCAACATGAAATTTGCTCTCAACGGGGCCCTGACGATCGGGACGCTCGACGGGGCCAACATCGAGATCATGGAGGAGGCCGGACAGGGCAACATCTTCATCTTCGGCCTGACCGCTGAGGAGGTGGCCGACCGCCTGGCAGGAGGCCACAACCCCTGGGAGATCTATCATGGCAACGCCGAGCTGAAGCTCGCCATCGATCAGATCGCCGACAACGTCTTCTCGCCCCATGAGCCCGACGTTTTCCAGCCTATCATTGACGCACTGCTGACAGGTGGGGACCGCTTCCTGGTGCTGGCCGACTACGAAGCGTACGTACGATGTCAGGAGTGCGTCAGCGCCGTCTATCATGATCAGCAGGACTGGTGCCGCAAGTCGATCTACAACACGGCCAATATGGGCAAGTTCTCCAGTGATCGAACGGTCCAGGAATACGCCACCCACATCTGGCGCGCGCAGCCCATCCCTGTGACACTCCTCGACGACCAGCAGTAGTGACGACGGCGCGGTCACCCCGGCTTGGGGCTCTGCCGCCGCCCGCGCCGAAGCCACGCCGGCGGCAACGAGGACTGGAGTCCCAGGAACTGGCCCGCTCGTGCCTGGACGATGGACCTTGTCCGTCCTCGAGGGAGCAGATCGATTGCACGGAGCACCCGTCTCACGGCAAGCCCGGACCGCCTTGCAGCAGCCAGCCCCGATGGAAAGCGCCAAGATCACAGTTTCGCCTGGGTTGCCGCGTCAACCGGTGCGGCAGGTCAATTCTGCCGTTCGCAGGCTGTGCTGGGTGGCCTCGTACGCGGGACTGACGGGAGCTGCACCCAAAGTAGGAGGTCTGGGCAGGTTTGATAAGGAGGCAAGGCGCCGTGGGCGTACGATGGGGAGTGTTTCCGGGCGGCGCCCGATCAAACAGCCAATGGCGGGGCCGCCGCGATTTGACCGCTCGCCTACCTCGTGTTATACTTGCTTAATTCGGCGAGGCGAGGTGGGTCTACAAGGCGCACTCAACCTACCCATAACCTGATTTGTGAAGGAAGGTTAGCACGAGGGGCAACTCCCAGACCCAGTGCGGGTGGCCGGGTGAGTGCATACACGCGAGTCGATCACAAATCGAATCCTTCAGGCCGCCGACATCGTTGAGATTGTCGGCCAACACGTTGCGCTAAAGCCCGCTGGCAAAGACTTTAAGGCCCTCTGCCCCTTTCACCAGGAAAAGACCCCCTCCTTTTTCGTCAGCCCTGGCAAGCAGATATTCAAGTGTTTCGGCTGCGGGGCTGGCGGCGACGCGCTCAAGTTCGTCCAGCTGCGGGAAAAGGTAAGTTTCAGCGAGGCCCGGGCCATGCTGGCCGAACGGCTGGGAATAGCGATCGAGCGGAGCGACGCACGTGAAGGCGGCGGGTTACGAAAGGCCGACATCGCAAGAGTGAATGCTTGGGCGGCGCGTCTGTTCCGAAGCCGGCTGCTCGACGAGCAGGTCGGACGAGTCGCCCGCGAATACCTAGCCCGCCGGCGGATCGCGGAGAAGACTGGCGAGCGGTTCTGCCTCGGTTATGCCGTGGACAGCTTCGACTCACTCCTGCGCGCAGCAAGGGACAAGCAAGTGTCCACAGAGCTGCTCCTGGCAGCTGGGCTAATCGTGCCTGGGCAACGGGGCGGGCAGTATGACAGGTTCCGCCACCGCCTTATGTTCCCTATTGTCGATGCAATGGACCGGGTCATCGGCTTTGGTGGGCGTACGCTCGGCGCGGATCCGGCCAAGTACCTGAACACGGCGGAGACTTTGCTCTTTGAAAAAGGCCGGCACCTGTTCGGTCTGCGCTTGGCCCGCGAGGCCATCAAACAGAAGGAGCGGGCGATCGTTGTGGAAGGCTATACCGACTGTTTGATGGCCCACCAGTTTGGCTTTGAGGAGACAACAGCGACGCTCGGGACGGCACTGACCGAGGGCCATCTTCAGTTGTTGCGACGGTTCACGGACAGGGTGATTCTCGTGTTCGATTCGGACGAGGCCGGTCAGGCCGCTGCGGATCGCGCCCTGGCCGCCACCTTCGCCCAACAGCTGGAAGTACAGCTCGTAGAGCTGCCGGAGGGGCAAGACCCTTGCGACTATTTGCTTTCTGCAGGGCCGCAGCGATTCGAGGATCTGTTGAACTCGGCACCGGGCGCGCTAGAATTCAAATGGCGTCAAGTAGTTAGCCACTACGAGCAGAGCACTTCGGGGCCTGGACGCCGTCGCGCCATCGAGGAGTTTTTGGCTCTCGTGGCCTCGTCGGCTGCTTATCGGGCGGTTGGCCCCGTGCAGCGGGGGTTGGCACTCAACCGGATCAGCAAGCTGTTGTCAATCGCGCCCGAAGAAGTGCACCAGCTGGTGACGTCCTTGGCCCGTCAGGCGAGGCGAGCACCGACCCCGGCGGGGCAGGGTGACGGATCCGACTCGATATCGGGGTCTAACCGGGAGGCGCGAACAGTTGACGCCGAGCAAGTCGCTCTTCGGGAGATCCTGGAGGTCTTGCTCAACGAGCCGAGCTACTACGCCAGTATCGCCGATCATTTTGATCCGTCCGGGTTCTCGGACGCAGATCTTGGAGCCGTGGCAAGAGAAGTGGCGGGACTGGCGGGAAGGGACAGGAGCCTCAGTTTGGGACAGTTCATCGCGAGGTTTGATGATCCTCGGTTCGGCACGTTGATTACCGATTTGCAATCCGCTGGCGAGCGTCGCGGCA
>CAYGAN010000102.1:0-16323 GCA_964347585.1 uncultured Planctomycetales bacterium
ACACCCGCTTCGGCCTGGAGCTACACGACGTGACTGACGTCGTCCGTAACAGCGATTTCGGCGTCTTCAAGAACGCGGTTGACGCCGGTGGCGTCGTCAAGTGTATGGTGGCCAGCGGCGGCGAGAAGCTCACTCGGCGCGTTACGGACGGCCTGACCTCGGAGATCAAGGGCATGGGTGGCGGCGGGCTCCCGTTGACCAAAGTCGCTCAGGGCGATGCGGGGCTCGAGTTCGTGACCGGCTCGGCCAAGTTCGTCCAGCCGTTCGCCGCCCCGATCTGTGCAGCCACCGGCGCCAAGCCTGGCGACACCGTCTTCTTCATGCCTGGCCAGCCGAACGATGTGCACAAGTACCTAGCGTACTTGCGAGGCCGCTTGGCTGAGATCCTTGAACTCATCCCCGACGGCCGATGGGACGCGCTGTGGGTCGTGGACTTTCCGCTCTTGGAATGGAGCCAAGAGGACCAGCGGTGGTACAGCATGCACCATCCGTTCACGGCCCCTTTCGATGAAGACTTGGATAAGCTCGAGACGGATCCGGGTTCGGTCCGCGCCAAGGCGTACGATCTTGTGATCAACGGCGTCGAGATGGCCGGCGGGAGTATTCGTATCCATCGGCTGGACGTGCAGCAAAGGGTCTTTAGGCTCCTCAAGATCGGCGAGGCCGAAGCGCAGGCCAAGTTCGAGCACTTGATCAACGCGTTGCGATTCGGGGCCCCGCCGCACGGTGGGATCGCCTTCGGGCTGGACCGTTGGGTGATGATGCTGACCGGCACGCAGAGCCTGCGGGACGTGATGGCCTTTCCCAAAACGCAGCGAGCGGTGTGCAGCCTGACAGGGGCGCCCAGCGATGTCGCTCCCGAGCAGCTGCAGGAACTCGGGCTTGATCTGGCCCCCGAGGTCAAAGCCAAGCGGCGCAGCCAAGAGAAAAGCCAGGACGCCGGCAACTGACCTCGGTATGGTCCTCGGCATGAGTTCTCGGACCATCCGCCATTGCCCGGCTCGATACCACGCAGGAAGCGACCTCGACGGATGCTGGTGTGCCCCAAACGCTGGATCGGCCTTGACGTCCGGTCGATGGACTCCTATAAGGATGTTGAGGGTGCATTAGTCATCATGAGTAAGATTAGCCTCAACGGTGTGCGTTTCTCGATTGCCCGTTCCGGCGGCGCCGTGTACTTTTACGGCTTCTGGTCGAGGAGGGTGCGTCTTGGGGCTTAGATAGTCAGATAAACAGAACCGACTGAAGCCCTGAGATGCATGGGAGTGAATCTCAGGGCTTTTTCTTTTGGGCCGGTACCGACAGTGAGGCCGTGACATGATCGACATCAAAGTCATCCGTGACAATCCCGATCTCTTCAAGCGAGCCGCCACCCACAAGCACATTGCCTGTGACGTGGATCGGTTGCTCGCAGTCGATGCACGCCGACGCGAGATTCAACAGCAGCTCGATCAACTGCGCCATGAACAGAACGAAGCCGGCCCCCAGATAGCGCTCTACCGCAACCCCAAGAGTGACTGGTACAAGCGCGCCGTGGCGGGAGGGATGACCGCCGAGCAGATCCGTGCCGAGGCCGACACGCTGCAAGCCCGAATGGCTGAGACCAAGACGCAGGCAAAGGCGCTCGAAGAGGAGAACAAGCAGGTCATCGCCGAGTACGACCGATTGATGCTGACGGTCCCGCAGCTGCCGGCGGAGGACGTTCCGATCGGCGACGACGAGGCGGCGAACGTAGAGGTCCGGCGCGTCGGCGAGATCCCCGCTTTCGAGTTCCAGGCGAAGGACCACTGCCAGCTCGGTGCGGCGCTGGGCATTATCGACGTCGAGCGAGGCGTCAAGCTGGCCGGGACGCGCAACTACCTCTTGCGCGGTGACGGCGTGCTGCTTCATCAAGCGGTCTTGCGCCTGGCGTTCGACATGATGGTGGATCGCGGCTTTGAGGCGCTGACCGTGCCGGTTCTGGTGCGCGACGCGATGATGTACGGGACGGGTTGGTATCCCGAGAAGATGGAGGAAGCGTATCGCTGTGAACGTGATGAGCTCAGCCTGGTCGGCACGGCTGAGGTGCCGCTGACGGGCTTGCACGCCGACGAGATCCTCGATGAGGCCGATCTGCCCAAACGCTACGTGGCCAACTCCGTTTGCTTTCGCAGGGAGGCAGGCGCTGCCGGAAGGGACACGTACGGCCTGTTTCGGATCCACTACTTCGACAAGGTCGAGCAAATGATTCTTTGTCGCGCCGACGCGGCTGCGTCGCTTGAACATCATCATGAGATTCTCGCCAACGCCGAAGCCGTCATGCAGGCGCTCGAGCTGCCCTATCGGGTCGTGAACGTCTGCACGGCCGAGATGGGCCAAGCCAAGGTCCAAATGTTCGACATCGAAACGTGGATGCCCTCCCGCAACGCCTACTGCGAGACGCACTCGGCCTCGAGGTTCCACGATTTTCAGGCGAGGCGGCTGAACCTGCGTTACCGCGATGCGAGCGGAAAAGCCAAGTTCTGCCACACGTTGAACAATACCGTCATCGCAAGCCCGCGGATCCTGATTCCCATGCTGGAGTTGAATCAGAACCCCGACGGGACGGTGGACGTTCCGAAGGCGTTGCAGCCATACATGCGAGGCAAGGAGAAGATTACAGGAGGGGCACAATGAAAGTCGCAACACCTGAGGGACCCGTTTTGGACGAACTTCTCGTGCGGCTGTCGCACGCGTGCTCGGAGGCGCGCGCTCGTGCCGACGGGATTATTGAGTCGGTGCGGCATCTGGCCCGCTGCGCGGATGATGACAATCAGGGGGGCTGGCGGCGGCTTGCCGCCTAGCGAAACATGCACTCACAACGGCGACATGACTTCGCGATCGGAGGTGTTCAAGGCAGCGCGATGCGCCGCCGCTGGTACGGGCGATCCGCCTTCATCTTCTCCGGGCCGCGCGCAAGCGGCCGACGTACCGGTTCGTCAACTACCTACCCCTAACGCCTCGAACGGAGGTGAAGCCATGATCGTCGTCATGCAACCCGGATGTGCTGCCGAGCACGTCGAACACGTCGTTGACCTGGTCCAACAGATGGGCCTGAGAACTCACGTCATTGTCGGCACCGATCGCACCGTCGTGGCCGCCATCGGCGACAAGCGAAACGTCGATAAGGGAGCGATCGAGACGGCCCCGTTCGTCGATCGGGTCGTGCCGATACTCGCTCCCTACAAGGTGGCCAGCAAAGAAGTCAAGGTCGAGCCCTCAGTCGTCCCGTTGGACGGCAAAGGGGCTGTCATCGGCGGCAGGAAGATCGGCGTCATCGCCGGTCCCTGCAGCGTAGAAAGCCGCGATCAGCTCATGGAGATCGCCCATGCCGTCAGCGAAGCCGGCGCCGTCGGGCTTCGCGGCGGGGCGTTCAAGCCCCGCACCAATCCGTACAGCTTCCAGGGACTCGGTGAGAAGGGCCTGGAACTGCTCGCCGAAGCGCGCGAACGCACGGGCCTGGCCGTCGTGACAGAGGTCATGAGCATCGAGCAGCTCGATTTGGTCAGTCGCTATGCCGACGTACTTCAGATCGGGACGCGCAACATGCACAACTTTAACCTGCTCGCCGCCGTCGGCCGCACCCACAAGACCGTACTGCTCAAGCGCGGCTGGAGCGCTACGCTCGAAGAGTTCCTGCTGGCGGCAGAATACGTGATGGACGAGGGCAATCAGAACGTGATATTGTGTGAGCGGGGCATCCGAACGCACGAGACGTACGTTCGCAACACGCTGGCCTTGGGCGTCGTGCCGGCCGTCAAACGCGAGTCGCACTTGCCGATCATCGTCGATCCCTCGCACAGCACCGGCCATGCCTACATGGTGCCGGCCATGAGCCGGGCCGCGATCGCCTGCGGAGCCGACGGTCTGATGATCGAGGTCCACCCCGATCCGGAGCACGCGCTCACCGACGGTGCGCAGTCGATCACGCCCCAAGTCTTCGCGACTCTCATGGGTGAGTTGCGAGCCATCGCCACAGCCATTGGCCGGGAGGCGTAGCGAGTCGGCTAGTCGTAGCGCCACTCGCCGGCCAAGAACTTGAATGGCACGTGGGGATCGCGCTGGGGGTCTTCGCAACCCAGGCCGTTCCAGTACCGGTTGTCCTCATAGACCTGATGCGGATACATCAGCTCGGCGTGCCCGTCGGCGAAGCACAGGTTCGATCCGCCCAGGTGCCTGTCGGAGACGTAGCTGCGGTAGTCGTGCCAGGCGTACGGCTCCAGCGCGCCGCCGCTGTAAGTCTGCATGCTCCACTCGGGAATGTACGTCGGATCGAGCGTGTAGCCGTGGTTGCCCAGCATGTCCACGTCGTTGATGCCGGGCTGATGGACCTTGCGCCAGCCCGTACCGTCGGCATCACCGAACGCGATCGTCGCCGCCGGGCACCACAGCCGAAGTCGTCGTAGTAGTATGTCATTCCCAGAGCCAATTGCCTGACGGTGGATGCACAGTTAACAGACTCAGCCTGCTCGCGCGCCATCGCCAGGCAAGGCAGCAGGATCGCGATGAGCAGAGAGACGATCGCAACCACCACGAGAATCTCGATCAGCGTGAATGCGGACGAGCCCGTTCGCGCCATGCCCCGGCCTCCCATGACGGTTTCCCGCTGCAATCAACGGCCCTGAGCAGCAGAGATTCCATGGCTTCTCCCCGGGCTCATTACGTCTTGCCGCACACACGGGTTCGTGCCCACTCGCTTCGAATAGGCCTCGCGTGAGGAAAGGAGGGAACCGTCGGCAGCGTTGTTGCGGCTGGGACCACGACTTAGAATGCGCGGGCCACGGGGCTTTCTTGGTCTGGCTCGCGTGGGCGAGGGTGCAGCCGCCGACCGGCAGAACTGAGAATGGACGTACTTGCCAATGCCCTCTGGGTCGTTGAACACAGCGATCACGTACGGCTGGATCGTGACGCGATCGACGAGTGGGCGGATCGGCACGCAGACGAGTCTTTCGACGTGCCGTCACATCCCCCGGAACTGATCTTCCGCGGGCAGCGCGATGAACTGGCCAACTTCGTGCTGCTCCAGGACTGTTTGAACTTCTGCTTCTGGTCAACCGACGGGAAAGACTGGCAGGCCGATTTCGCTGACCGGACGTGGCGCCGCTACTACGCTCTCGTCGCCTGCTTGCTTCGTGCGGTCGCGGCGGAGCCGGGCTGGCTCCGGCCCGACCGGTGGTTGTCGGCGAGTCTGCAAGAGCTTCGGCAGATCTTTCGCGGGCGCGGACAGATCCCGATGCTCGAGAAGCGTCTTCAGGTCCTTCGCGAGACCGCTCGGATCCTAGTCGAAAGATATGACGGACAGTTCGCCAGCTTGATCGCTGACGTCGGGGGCAACGCCCCGGCCATTGCACGACGCCTGGCGCAGGACTTTCCATCCTTTTATGACGTAGCCACCTATCGCGGGCGGAAGGTCGCGTTCTTGAAGCGCGCGCAAATTTGCGCTGCCGATCTCGCGACCACGTTCGAGGCGAACGGCGTGGGAACCATCGACGCGGTGGATCGACTCACCGCCTTTGCAGACTACCGTCTGCCGCAGGTTCTTCGGCACAAGGAGATCGTCCGACTTTCCGAGGCGCTGGCCGAACGCATCGACGCCGGCCTTGAGCTGCCTGCCGGAAGCGACGAAGAGATTGAGCTCCGCGCTAACACGATTTGGGCCGTTCGGGAAATGCAGCGGGCGCTGGCATCGCGAGGCCACGAGTGGTCCGCCTATCAGATCGACAACTACCTGTGGCACCAAGCTCATGATTCGTCTGTGACTGTTCCGCATCACCGTACGCGAACGATATTCTACTGAGCGCGTCTCTGAGGCCCGAGCCAATGGAGCACTTGAATGCATCAGCCAACCAAGGCGTATCTGCTGGTAATAGTCCTGCCGTTCGCGTGCCTGATCGGTTGCCACGCGCGGGTGCGGCAAGCGCGATTCACCCCGACGTGGGTA
The DNA here is from genome assembly GCA_964347585.1 of uncultured Planctomycetales bacterium. GTDB lineage: Bacteria > Planctomycetota > Phycisphaerae > UBA1845 > CAYGAN01 > CAYGAN01. The sequence goes on from CAYGAN010000102.1 coordinate 5,960, forward strand.
TCGCAGGCACACGCTGGGCGTGACGCCGCCCAGCTGCGCACGGATCCCGTCAGATTCTTACGAGACACGCTTGCCCGCTGCCAGCGTCTCCACCAGTACGAGCTGACCTTCTTTCGCCAGGAACGCCTTGGCTTGCTTCTCAAGAGTTTCCAGCCGCTCGAAAAGATGCGTGTCAGGTTCCGCGACGAACCGTTCAGCGTGAAGTTCGTTTGGCTCTCCGAGGGCGGGCCGTACCTGCAGTCAGCATATGTGCGCGGGTGCAACGACGGCCGCATCCTCGTGTTGGAACGCAAGGGGCTCCTCGGCCTGCCTCCTGCCGTACGCGCCTATGACGTCCTGGATCCGGTCCGCTGGCAGAAGGCCAGGAACCCGGTGACCGATTTCGGCCTCGCGCGGATGCTCGAGCGTACGTTGGCCAAGCTCGACGAGGCAGATCAGTTCGCCGAATTAGAGGTCAGCTATCAAGGCCTTGTCCGCATGGAAGTCATCAGCCGCGATGCTCATCACGTCGAGATCCACTATCCGCCAGCCGATCCATTCCCCCACCCGAAACAGGACTTGTTCATCGACGCATCCTCGCGTCTTCCGGCCGGCACGTACCTGTGGCTACCCAACGACCAACTCGACGCGATGTACCTCTACGCGGACGTGGACACTTTCGTGGAGCTGACGGACGAGGATTTTGCGATCGCTTCACCTGCAGGACGCTCCCTGAGCCGGGAGGCGCCGCGGCCGCATGCAGAGAACGGAAGGCATGGATCCTGACCGGCCGGTCCGCTTGGCGTTCGCGCGTAGCAGGGCAGCCGCAACCCTTGCCGCATGCACATTGGCGGCAACGCTTGTCGGCTGCGCTGCACAACGGCTGCCCGAGTGGGCGATCGGCCCGTTCGTTCGCTGCACCGGCGGTCCCATCCTCGCGCCGCGCGGTCAGGCGTGGGAAGCGAAGGCCGTCTTCAATCCCGCCGCGATTGCACACGAAGGAAAGCTATACCTCCTGTATCGCGCAGAAGATCACACCGGTCAAGGCGAGTGGAACGGTACGTCGCGGATCGGGCTGGCCGTCAGTGACGACGGAATCCATTTCAAGCGGCGTGACAAGCCGGTCATCGAGGCCACGGAGAGCTACGAGTGGCCTGGCGGATGCGAAGACCCACGCATCGTGCGCATCAACGATATGTTCTATCTAACCTACACGGGCTACGATGGTCAGACCGCGCGGCTATGCCTGGCGACCAGCCGCGACCTCGTCAACTGGCGCAAGCACGGACCCGTGTTTCCCCACCTCGGTTGGACCAAAGCGGGCGCGATCCTCACGGAGCCTGTTCATGGGAAGTACATCATGTACTTTGGCAACGAGAAGGTATCGATCGCCTACAGCGACGATCTGCTCAGCTGGCACACTGAGCACAAGACGGTCCTGCCCGTGCGATCTGACAAGTATTTCGACAGTCTGGTCGTCGAGCCGGGCCCACCACCTTTGCTGACGCCGCAAGGCATTCTCCTGATCTACAACGCCGTCGATAAGCGCCATCGTTTCGCAGCTGGGCAGGCGCTTTTCGACCGCAGCGACCCTGAAAGGATCATCGCCAGACTCGACAGGCCGTTCCTAGCACCTCGCACGGACTATGAGCGTCGCGGCCAAACGCCCAACGTGGTGTTCCTGGAAGGTCTGGTCAGATGGAATCGTCAGTGGATACTCTACTACGGCGCTGCGGACTCATACGCCGCCGCCGCGTACGCCACGGATCAGGACTGACGAGACGCGACCCCTACGGATTGGCCGATGCGGTGCGTGCAGCCTTTCTTCGACGCATCGCGCCCCAGATTGCAGCAACGGCCACGCATCCCCCCATCACGAGAGGCGTCCCCCATTTGATGGTCCGAGGGTGGGCCACCGGCGCAGCTACGTTGGGAACCTCGATGAACCTGCCGTCACGAAACCCGATTCTGACCGTGACGTTACCGATAACCGGCCCACGCTCGCGCACAGCGCAGCGGAACGTCAGCGTTTGCCCGTTCTTGACGTCGTACTTTGCAGCTGTCGATCGAGCCTTGTACACGCCTTTGCCGCTCTTACTTCTCCCCCCCTCGGAGCCCCACCCCTCCGGATCATCGAAGCGGTTTACCGAATGGTAAGGGACCTCGAAGTAGCTGACGGGCACGCCGCTGCGGTTGGTGACCTCCCATGCAAAGGCTCTTCCGCCTTCGGCAACGCCCTCGACGACCACTTCACCCGTCTTGGCGGCGGCCTGGTGTGAGGACCCGGCCGCTGCCAGCACGGCACAAGTCAGCGCCGAACACCAAAGCGGAGGAAACCGCCCCGCAACGTTGCCTGCCCTAGTCTGATTCATCAAGCGACTGATAGTAATCTTGCCGGAAGGGCTGTCAATCGTCGCACGTACACGCGACAGGCGCCGAGTGTCAAAAGAACATAATCAGCGCAGTTCGGCAGGCATGAGGCAGATCGCCCTCGAACTGTTTTTCAATCGCTCGGAGATACGCCGGCTGACGCTCCCGCCAGCGCCGGTCGGCCGAGCGGTTCCATGCCTCGATCCTGCCGAGGTTGTTGCTGAACCGTTCGACGTCGCGATGCCAAAGCCGCTTGATCTCGTCCATCTCGCGACGCACGATCTCGGCCCGCTCGACTTCGCGAGTGCCGAATGTGTCGATCCACCCTCGGATCCGCTCCTGCCGCCAGGCTGTTCGCTCGCGGGCGATGGGGTCGTTGCAGCCGACCAGGAGCCACATTGCGGTGGCCATCGTGATCACGATCAGCGTTTGAAAGCGACCGGACAGGACAGTCTCCTTGCCGATTAGATCACTTTTCTTTCCCTCTCGTCGAATTATATGCTGGGCGAGACCAGCTGGTTACCACCTTTTCGCCGATAGTAGGCCTCGCCCTGGCGCCGGCGCCCGTCCGAAGTTCTCAACCTCGCGAGCCCGGCGGACCGGCTGGCAACGCCCACTTGTGGACCACCTGGTCTAAGCATAGCATGCGGGCATGCGAAAGTGGCTTTCGGGCTGGCGGGCGCGTCACCAGCATCGGTTGTCGTTATGTCTGCATGCTGTCGGGATCCCCCTGGCGATCGGCGCGGTGCTGTTGGCCGGCTGGCAGCTCTGGCAGTGGCGGTGGGATCTGTGGTGGCGCCCGGTGTTGCTGTTGGCCACGGGATACGCGCTCCAATGGATCGGACACCGCATAGAAGGCAACCAAATGGGCGAGCTGGCGTTCCTCAGGCGGCTGCTCGGTCGATCCTCGGTGACGGGCGGCGCTTGACCTCGCCCACACTAAGTTGGCAACGAACTCTCGTCAGCAGGCGGGCAGAGGCCAGCGCCACGCAGAGGTCTTGGCTGACGCTGCGAAGGAGCTCGAGCGATGGACATGCAGGTAGGTTGCAACGTGACACGCCGTCGATTCATTCAACTGGGCAGCGCGGGCCTGGCAGGTTTCTCGTTGCCTTCTTGTAGCCGCCGGACGTCCGAGAAGCCCTCACGCCCCGGCGAGGGGCCATCGTCGGACGCCGCCCGCACACAACCGACGACGTTGAGACTCGAGGAGGATCGCAAGATGAACCCGTACCATCCCTTCCGCATGAGCGTTCAGAGCTATTGCTTTCGCAAGTTCTCACTGGATCAAGCGATCGAGAACACGCGTGAGCTGGGCTTGAGCTACATCGAGTTCTTCCTTGCCCATTTGCCGTCAGACCTGCCCCAGCCGAAGATCGACGAGGTAAAAAAGAAGTTGGCCGCCGCGAAGATCGAGCCTCTCGCATACGGCGTGTGCCGGTTCAGCTCGGACCACGAGGCGAACCGGAAGGTTTTCGCTTTTTGCAGAGCCATGGGCACCTCGGTGATCACAGCCGACCCGGCACCCGACAGCTTTGACAGCCTGGATCATCTGGTAAGCGAGTTCGACATCCGTGTCGCCATCCACAATCACGGGCCCGGGCATCGCTATGCGAAGGCAGACGACATCGCCAAGGCTGTCGCAAAGCACGACCCCCGAATCGGAGCCGGCATCGACACAGGCCACCTGCTGCGAGCGGGTGACGACCCGGTCAAGGCGATTCGGAATCTAAAAGACAGAATGCACGCCGTCCACCTCAAGGACATCAACGAGAAGGACCGCGACGTTGTGTTCGGCACGGGCCGACTCGATCTTCGTGGGACGTTGGCCGCTCTGTTGGAAATCAAGTTCTCCGGGTGCTTGTCGATGGAGTACGAATCCAAGCCCGAGGATCCGATGGCCGACATGAAGGCGTGCCTGGCGGCGGTGCGCGAGACGATCGCCAAGCTCACCTGACGCTGCGGGCCGACGCAACCTCGATCAGCGCGAACGGCTCGGTGCGCGACGCACCGCAGGGGGCGGCGCACACTTGTCCCACGGCTCGATCCAGCTTCACCAGCAAGCAGCAGCGCGACGGTATCTCGCCAGCTATCCGCGCCGCGGACTCGCACGCCAGCGCACGGGCGGCGTCGGCGAACGATCCTGCGCGACGGCTGGGCGGCCCGGTCGCCGGGCCGAGCTGACGGAACTCGACCGTGAACTCCTGGCCTCGTCCCAGCGGAACTGCCATCGGCACCGGGCGGGCCCGACCGTCCTTATCACACACCCATGCGCGATCGATCACGAAATCCGACTCATTGCCGATCCACAGGCTTTGCTTGCCTTCGAGTCGGGCGCGGATCGGTCCGGCCAGGAACACCGTGTCTCGACCTTCAGCAAACTGGACCTGCCACATCGGAAGCATTCGGCCGGCCAGGACAAGTTCCTGTCCCGGCCGGTGCACAGCCGGGTACGCCACAAAAGTCCTGCCGTCAACGTCCAGTAGGCGCACGCCCCCGGTGGCCGAGCATGAAAGGTGATATGTGCCGTCGGTCCCCGCCAGTAGCGCAGCGACCGTCCCGATCGTCGCGACCCTCCCCCCCCAGTGTACGCGCGCCACTGAGATCTGCCGAAGCTGCGTCTTGGCGGGGCCTTGACGAGAATGGAGTCCCACCACCAGCAACGTGAACACGATCGCGCTGGCGGGGATTGTCCCAACCGCCAGACCCGCCCGCCGCTGGCGGCGCAGCCAGAGGAAATTGGCCGGTCCAATGAGCGCTAGGTAGGCCGCGACCAGCGCGAACACGAGCGCGAGCGATGGCATCCCGCGCATGCCCGTCGTCACCGCCAAGGCGGTTCGCTGCCCGCGCCACGACACGGCTTCGAACTCGATGGGCTCGCCTCGGACGTCGCGGAAGATCTGACCGAAAAGCAATTGCTTGTTCTCGGCGGAAACAATCTTGTTGCTCCGGAACCAGCCTCGAGTGCCTAGATCAAAACAAAGCACGACCACCTGGCCCCTTCCCACAGGACACCGCCATAGCACAGCGGGCGTTCGTCCGTCCAGGGCCCGCGCGGGATAGGCCGACGCCCCCGGATGCCGGTCGGCCCGGGCGGCGAACAACGGCTTGCCCGCAGCGGCGGCCAGAGGCGTGCCGGGCCAACCTGGCATGGCGACTCGCCCGGCGCCCAGCGACAACGCCACCAGGCCCCTCACGAACGGACGATCGAGTTGCCCAGCCCGGGTAGGAGCCAGCACCAACACCCCCCCGCTGCTCACCCACGCCTGGAGAGCAAGCTTCTGCTCGGCCGACAGTAGATCGAGCACAGCCAAGTCTTGCACGATGATCGCGCGTGCGCCGGCCAGTCCTCCAACCGTATCCGGCAGCAGCTCGAACTGCTCGCGCTGATCGCTGAGCCGACAGACATTCATCGACAACACGCTGCCGTCCGCTCCCGTATCGGCTGCCGCCGCTTGCGCCAGGCCCAGCGTACGATCGTTCAGATAGCCCAACGAGACGTTACCGTCTGCCGTCAGCAGAAAGACGTTCAGAACGCTGCCGTCGAGCCCCAGCGCAACACGTGTCGAAGCTTCCAGCCGGAGATCATCGCGGCCGGGTAGCGCCTCTTGAGCCAGCTGCCGCCCGCCTGCGTCTTGCAGGACCGCGCTCAGTTCAGCCACATCGCGGAACGTGTAGGGCCCTGCCGGCAGGAAAAGGGTGAAGCGAAACCGGCGGGTCGAATTCGCAGGCAGGGCCAGAGACGTCCGAACGGGCCCAAGCGGCGTGTCTTCGTTAATCCGCCCGGTCAGCTCCAGTGTCCCCGCCAGCTGACCGTGGCCCGCTGGGTTCCTTACTACCACGCGAACGTCCAGCCACGCGCCGCTGTGGATGCCGTGGACTGCGTCCTCTTGAGCTTGCCCGGTGGGCATGCCCGCGGCTATGCGAATCGCCGGCAGATCGCGCCGCGGGGACTCGCCTGCCGCCGTCAGCGCTACCCCCAACTCTGGGACGACTAGGAGCGTAATCCAGCGGATTGAAACGGTCTGGTGACCCATCATCGCGAGCCATGTTGCCGAAGATTCTCGGATGTACACCCAGGTTGCTCGAAAGCCCCTTGGCTGCGAGACGGTACGGGCAACTCCGAGACGGTCAGCCGGACAGGCAGTAGGTGTCCTCTTGCACGCCCGGCTGCCGCTCCTGCCCGCTTGTCCGCTGCCTGCGCGTGGCGCGCAGTTAACCGACCGCCAAGCCAGCGCCGTCTCCTCGACAGCCAGTTCGCGCGACGTATTCCCGTGGCTCTCACCGACCGATCTATCCTACCCACCAGTGTCAGAAACTCACGCCGCCGGACGGCGTCGCTCCTGAGACTCACGCCCTACGAATCGGATCGGATTCTCGCAGGCCACAGAACCCGCTCGGGACCGCGCTCGAGGATGATATGTCAGCGTCTCGGGCGGGAACATGCTCTGGCATCGCTGGCGAGCCCCCCCGGTGCACTGTGCCAGCCCCTTGACCGGTCGCCGGGCTCGGGTCCATGCAGGCGACGGGCGCGGCTGCACACGAGTTCTTGGCGGCCAATCCCGTGCGTGCAAACCCTCGTAAATATAATAGGATACGCCATATCCTTCACCGATGCACCCTTGACGTGACCCGCAAGTCGTGGTACTCTGGTGGCGGATGGAGTGGGAAACGGGGTTGATCGGCCCGGCCCACCCGCGCCGGATGTGCGTGAGCAAGTCGGGGCGGGCGACGAGCTTACCCTCTCCAGCCAGCGTCCGAAACACGTTCAAGTCAGGGCCGCAGAACGGCCGTTGCGGCCCCGAAAGTGTTTGGAAGGGCCTGTAAGGAGGTTTACGTATGAAGCTTCACGTGCACGCGGCGGCGCTTTCTATTACGCTGCTTGGAGTCGTTACGGTTCCAGCCCTAGGTTGGGACGCGTGGAAGATGTACGAGCCGGAGGCAGGCGAGTGGGAGACCGGCCCCGATGAGCAACATGAGCTGGTCGATTTCACCACGTTCTTTCCCGGCTGGGGCTTGGAGGGCTGCTCCGGCGACCCCCTGGACGCATGTCTGCGCGAGTTCTTGCCCGGCGGCCATGCCGCCAACCCCACTGGATTGGACGTCTGGCACGATCTGTCAGACAAAGACATTGGCTCAGGGCTTGACCCGGCGAAGATCGTTTACAAGGACAAAGGGCAATGGGTCACCGAGCCGACGAACGGCCCGGTCAAAGAGCAGCTCTGGAAGGTGTGGGTCGTCCGCTTCGAGGAGGCCCGGACACACCCTCGCATGGACATCCAGGATAACAACAGGATTCAGCTCAACTACAACCCGCACTGGCACGGCTGGCGTGTGCTTGGGGGCTGGGGCCTGGAGAAGGAGCTGAACACGGTCTTGTGGGGTGGCGTCCAGGACGTTGGCGGCAAAAGAAGAGTCGTGATGGCCCCGGGCTCGTGGCACACGGTCCGGCTTCGCTTCGAGCCGGGCACGCCGCCGAATAACAGGTGGGAGGTATGGATCGACGATCGCACGGAAGCCCCGTACCACATGTATGGCGTAGCCAATATGTCGGGCGGCCTGCGGTTCAAGTGGTCGCCCTGCGACAGCAGCAACCAGGAGGCCGAAGTTTACACGAATTTCCATTACTGGAGTGAAGGCGCTGGGGTCACTCCAATCGTTCGGCACGCGGATCTTGACGGCGACGCCGACGTGGACATCGAGGACTTCGACACGTATTTCGATCCGTGCTTCGGCCAGGCGCCAACAGGCCCGTGCGCGGTCGCTGACATCGACGGCGACAACGATGTCGATTGCGACGACTTCCAGACGCTGATCGAGGAATGGAGCGTCGGCTCGCCCTACGACGGACCGAGCCCCGTGCTGCCGTACGCCAACTGCCCGTGCGCAGACGCAGCGCCCGGGGACATTAACTGCGATGGCGTAGTCAACGTCGATGACTTCACTGCGTTCGACAGTTGTTTCGGCGGCCCGCCTACTGGCGGTTGCCGGCCCGCTGACATTGACCTGGACAGCGACGTGGACTGTGAGGACTTCTCGAGTCTGATCATCCTCGGACATGAAAACGGCGTGGACCCGCCCCTGCCGAACAGCAATTGTCCCGCGTTCATCAGCAACGGCGGGTTCGAAAAGGGCACGCTGGACGATTGGGTGTCCAGCGCCGGCGAGACGAGCATCGTCGCCTCGATGGACTTCGTGGAAATATGCGGTGACCCCCAGGGCGAGCCACCGAACATGTGGAACCCGCCTGAGGGCAACAACTACGCCTTTGCGAGTTCCGACATGCAGGGCTTCGGCGGGCCTGGCAATACCGAAAGCCTCTCGCACCTCGTGGACGTGATCAGCCCCGGTGGGGGTACACTGACGGTCGATCTCTCGGCGTATTACATGCTGGGCGCGAGTACGTTCGGTACCGGATATCCAACAACTATTACGCAAACGTGGGAGTTGGGGTATCGCCCCGACGGACGCGTTCCCACGGCTGATGATCCGTGCCTGCAGTGGGTTCCGCTTGTCACATACGACGCCACCGGATCGGCGGGCGATGCCCCTGCCTGTCTTGCCTCGTGGGTGCAAATGACGCACTTCGAGGTGGTGAACCTGGGCGTCGGGGACATCTGTCCGACCAAGGTCGTGTTGCGTGTAACGACCACGAACGTGACCCCGCAGGACCAGAATATTGTCGCGCTGGATGACATCCAGTGCAGCGTGCTCGGTGAGGGCGGCGGTTGTGCAACATACGCAGCCGGCGATCTGGACCAGGACGGCGACGTTGACAATGACGACGTGACCACCTTCCAGAGCTGTTACACGGGCGAGGGTGGTGGCGTTCCTGGAGGCTGTGAGCTGGCCGACATCGACTGCGATAACGACGTGGACTGCGTCGATTACGGTCTGCTGACGCTCGATTGGACGGCGGGCGGCGATCCGCCGGACATCGACGAGTGCACGCCGGCCGAGGGCTGCGACACGAGCCTGACCAACGGCGGCTTCGAGCTCGGTGATCTGACCGGCTGGAGTGCCACGCTGGGCGTTGGCGTCTCGCCCTCCGGCACGAATAGCATCATTGCCGCGGAGGCCAGCAGCTACTATGCCGGCACCGTCGTCAGTGGGTTCGCGTTCACCGAGACGCTCGGACAGGTGGTAACAACCCTCAACCCCGGCGGCGCCGAGACCATCTACAACGTCGCCGGGTGGGTCCATCTCCACAGCCGCGAGGAGTACATCAGCCGGCCGGACGAGCCCAAGCCGTGGAATGTCCACCAGCTGTGGGAGGTCGGCTATAACAACAACGGCTCGGCCCCGGTGGACTACGACAGTGCCGACACCTACGTCACGGTGGCCGAGATCAACGGATACTACACCGGCAACGATCCGAACAACCATCACCGTCTGCCCGCGGCGAACTTCTTCCGTGGGAGCATTCCGATGGAGGTCCAGGCGATCGCGCTTCGGATCACCCTCTCGGCCGACGCGGGGGCCACGTGGAACATGGCCAACGTGGACCAGATCATTTGCTGTGCGGAAGGCGGCGGGCCGTGGATGGGCAACATCTGCGACCTCGACCGTGACGGAGACGTGGACACCACCGACCTGACCGTCCTGCAGGACTGCTATAGCGGCCCCGGCGGGGGCACCGACGGCACGGGCGGAAACAACATCCCATGTCCCCGTGCCGACGTGGACGAAGACAATGACGTGGACCTGATTGACTTCGCTACGTTCCAGGCAAACTTCGGGCTGACGGGCCCGATGTAACGGGCCCCGACGGGGTGGGAAGGTTTGGACCGCAAGTCTCAGGGCCGCCTCCAATTGAGGAGGCGGCCCTGATCTTTGATCTTCCCTTGTCGCACCTTCTGTGCCGGACGAGCTCAGCACGCGGCCATTCGGCCCGGCCAGCCACACGATAAGCTTCGCCGCGAACACGCGTGGAATCCGACCGGTCAGCTGCATATCATTCGGCGCGCGGGGTAGGCTACGTCGCAGAGGGGAGTTCCACAACTGGTAGATACGGGCTC
>CAYGAN010000103.1:0-6207 GCA_964347585.1 uncultured Planctomycetales bacterium
TCCGGCTTGGATCTGTACGCCGAGCTCGTTGACGGTCAGGGACTGGAAACGCAGGTTCTTCTCGACGTCGCGCCAGGGCATGTTATTCTTCTCGAAGACCTTCCTGCTCTTCCGGCCGATGGCACAGGCGCGGGCATCTCCCAGACCGAGTCTTATCCCTGGCCTGACCAGGTCTTGCAGTCCCACAATCTTCTTGGGATTGCCTTTTTGAACCAGAATGGTCGGTACGAAGTAGCAGGCCGGCTTACTCGAGGAGACCAGCCCCTCCCGGGCCGCCAACTCGATGTAGTACCTGTCGCCGGGCACGTAGAGGTCGCCTTTGCGCTTTAGCTTGATCGTGGACAACAGCACTTCGCTCCCGGCGTAGTTGGCCTCGATCTTGACGTTATTCTCCCGGCCGAAGGTCTCAGCCAGCTCGGCAACGGGAGGTTGAATGCCCGCGCCGCAGAAGAGCAAGAGCTTGTCTTGGGCGGGTGAAGGCTCCGCCGCTCCGTCGCGATCACATCCGAGGCAACTACCGATGACAAGAGCGGCGATGCAGGAATGAACGCACTTCATGGGCATGGCACCGGTCGGGTCCGAAAGTTCACTTTACGTACCCGTGTTTGGCGAAAATGGTTGTCCCATCGGTTCTGGCGAATTCGATAAAACGCTCGACCAGCTTGGGGCTTTTTGAATAGCTCAGCCCGATCACGTGTACCCGAATCTCGGTGTCGTACTCATACCGCGTCTGAACAATCTCAAGATCGTCCCTGAAGTTATTCGCGACGCCGTTCCACATGATCACCGCATCGACGACGCCGGTCTTCAGGAACGTACCGAGGGTGCTGTGCCCTTTGGTCAGGCGGTTCGCCACGTTTGTCATCACCGCATGCTTGATCCCCTTTTTCGCCAGGAAGTCAAAACCCATGTGCCCGCAGGTTGTGTAATGCGGGTTTGGCAGAGCGACCCTGACGCCCGGCTTGGCGAGGTCCTTGATGGCGGTCAGCCCCGCGGGATTGCCTTTCTGAACCGCCAGGACCGGAGCGACGAACCCGACCTGAGCATGACCTGCGAGCGCGCCGGCCTCTCGGACGTAGTCCAAGTACGGATCGTGAGTGATTAGGACGTCGCCCTTCTGTCCGGTCTTGATCAGGGGCAGGAAATCCTCGCTTCCGGCGGCGGTACTGACAACCGTAACGCCCGTCTTGGTCTTGAATCGCTCGATCAGTTCCTCGGCAGCGGGCACGAATGAACTCCCGCACAGGACCACCAACTCCGCGTCCTCCTTGCCCGCGGCTTTGTCCTTGCTGCAGCTGATGAGCATGATGATGGTAGTCGCACCCAACGCGGTGAGCCGGCAGGAACAGGGCATGTCTCTCCTCTATCGGGTGTGCTGGATGAGCCGCCAGGTTCATCCGCAGACGCCGTGCCCGGCCAGTGGCCGCTCCCGACCGAACTGGCCTGATGCTGCTATCGTGAACATCTCACTGGTGCGCGATCCCTTCCCCTCCGGACTACTCAATGCGGCCGTCCCGCAGATAAAAGATGCAGTCGGCGTGCCGGTCTGCTGCAGTCCCGTGCGTGACGATGATTACGGTGCCGCCGCTTCGGTGGAACATTGCCAGGCTCGCGAAGATCTGGTCGGCGTTTTCCGGGTCGAGGTTCCCGGTGGGCTCATCTGCCAGGATCAGTCTCGGACAGTTCAGCAACGCCCGGGCAACGGCGACGCGCTGCTTCTCTCCGGCGCTGAGTTCGGCAGGCCTGTGGTGCTCTCGCCTTGACAGATGGACACGTTCCAGAAACTCCGTCGCCTCCGCACGCAAGGACCGCTTGTGCGCCGGTCCCGAGGCGAGCAGTACATTATCAAGGACGGTCAGGTAGGGCACGAGATGGAACATCTGGAACACGAAGCCGAGGTTCTGAGCTCTAAACCTTGCCCGCTCCCCTTCACTCATCGCATACACGTCACGGCCGTTGACCAAGACCCGTCCGCTCGTCGGTCGAAGCATCCCGGCGATCGTGAAGAGCAGGGTTGTCTTTCCACTGCCGCTCGGGCCTCGGACCACCACAAACTGACCCTCTTTGACGTCGAGGCTGACTTCGTCCAGCGCCGTGACCTCGCCTCGCTGCGTGCGGAAAATCTTGCTGACCCGCTGCGGATGAACCATGCCTATTCCTGCCTCAGAGTGACCGCGGGGTCCTGTGTGACGGCGATCATCGCGGGGAGAAAGCTCGCGATGGCCGCAAACGCCGGGGCTGCCACAACTGACCAAGCAAGCAATGCGTACATCGGTTTGATCATCCCTCCGGTCACCGGGAACACGTGCGGCCCGAAGACCAAAGTCAGACCCGTCCCGATGCCAAAGCCGACCACAGCGCCTAGCACGCCGACCGCCGTAGCCTTGCCTAGAAACAACGACGCGATTTTGGCAGACCCGTATCCTAGCGCCCGTAGAATGCCAATTTCCTGCCGTCGCTCGCGCACGTTGATCATCGCCAGCAGACCGATCCATGCTGCGCATACCACCAGCACGAAAGGCACAGCCAGCGCCAGATAGTCTTCAATCATCCGCCTCTGCTTTTCGCGGGCTTCGGCGATCGGCCGGATCTGGATCACCTTTGCGTCGGGGAGCACCCGCCCCAGTTGCTCCCGCAGGGCATTGAACGCGTCCGCGTCCTTATCAAAGCAGAGGCAGTCCAGGGCCTGGATTTCGTTGATTCTCCCCGCCTTTTCGACGAGGGCCTGCACGTCATGCAGGTGCCCGGAAATGCGGATGTCCTGGTTGGTTCCGCTCTGCGGAAGGCATGACGCCACTGTGAACGTCTTGTCGAAAAGCTCGATCTCGTCGCCTGTTTTCAGCTGCAGTTCGCGCGCCAGCTCGTAGCCTACATAGACGGTACCCGGCTCAACAGTGAGCGACATAGACGGCTTGCGTTTGTCAATCGGCGAGATCTCGGGCAGGATGCCCGTCAGGATCACATCCCGGCCACGCCACTTGACTTTCTGCTTCAGCGCTGCGAGCAGATGCGCGTAGTTCAGCCCGGCACGTGAGGCTAGGTGGTGAACATATTCTTCCGGCATGGTTTCTTCGGAGTACCCCGTCAGCCCGAATCTGACCATGTCCGTATTCCTGGGAATGATCCGCAGGTTGAGTCCCATGTTTCGCATGAGACGGGCGGTCTCCAGCCGAGATGCCTGGCCAGCGGTGAAGAAGAATACGAAAAGGGCAACAGCCGCCACGACCCCGAGGAGGCTGAGCAGGAAGTGCAGCTTCCTGTATGCTACCTCTCTCAATATCAGGTGAGCAGTCCTCATGATGCCCCACACCTTTGTCGCAGGCCGGCACGAACACATCCAACATGAATCAAAGGGGCTACGCTGCCGGCGGCCATGAGTATCGTTCGAGGAGCCGACGCGCGAGAGGCAGGCGCCAGCTCCGGCTTGGCCGACTCACGAACTCGAAACGCCGATAGCGCCGTCACATCCGACTTGTCATCCAAACGAACTGGCTCCGCGTGGTTTCCGGCCTGTTCGTCCTTTCGGAACCGCGCCAGGCTAGGGCCCCGAGCTCCCGACGACAGCCACGCAGGCAGGATAGGGATGATTGCGGCTTTTCCCATGGCGGCCTTTGGCATCAAAGCCCACATGGCTCCTCGCATCGAACCGTGCAACAGATGCCCTGAACGATTCTATTCATCCGCATCATGCCCGACGCGGAAGGACCAATACATTCGTCCCCCAGCAAGTGCTCCTGGAAAGAACGGGAGCTCGGCTCCGAGGTTTCTCGGGTGAGGAAACGACTCCCAAGACCTCACCAATCATGCCGTGGACGGCAGTATCCGGGCGGAGAGCGTACAACGCAAGGTGTTGTCGAGCCATGATGGTAGGAACTCAGATCCCAGGAACCGCCTCATGGCGCACATCATCAGCTTGCCACCTCATCGCCCTGGGCCGTAGCGAACAACTACTCGCGTCGGCTCGCGGATTGACGTATCCTGAGCAGGGCGGAGCCCCCTGATGCGGCTAGCCGCACGTTAGTAGGCCAGCCCTATGAAGCTGAGCGTGTTGGGCTTATGACGATGTTGAAGGCCCTGCAATCATGAAGGGACGTGCCAACGCGCTGCTCACGGCTGGGGCCGTCGTCTCGCCAATCGCCCTTCGAGGAATCACCGAGACGGCTCCGGGGATGCTGTCCGCCTTTCACGGTGCGGAGGCTCTTGGCGCGGGCGTGCCTGGCCGTGGTACCTGTCAACGTTGACGGACCGGCGCGGTGGAGGGGCGGCCTGGATCGCTTACTGAGGAGACCGTGATGTTCAAAGATCTAATTGTGAAGAACCGAAGCTATCGGAGATTCCATCAGAATCAGCCCGTCGAGCTTGACACGCTCAAAGAGCTTGTGGAGCTGGCGCGACTTTCCCCGTCCGCCGGCAACATGCAGCCGCTGAAATACGTGCTTTCCGCCGATCCAGAAAAGAATGGTTTGATCTTCCGTCACCTTGCGTGGGCCGGGTACCTTACCGACTGGACCGGCCCGGCCGAGGGCGAACGTCCAGCCGCGTACATCATCATCCTGGGCGACAAAGACATCAGCCCGTCGGTGGACTGTGACCACGGCATTGCTGCCCAAAGCATCCTCCTCGGCGCCGTGGAAAAGGGCCTCGGTGGCTGCACGATCGGCTCTATCCGACGGGAAGAACTCAGAAAGGACCTGCAGATCCCAGACCGCTATGCCATCTTACTGGTGCTGGCTCTCGGCAGAGCTAAGGAGACGGTCGTCATCGAGACATCCAGAGGCGACATCAAATACTGGCGCGACAAGCAAGGCGTCCACCACGTGCCCAAACGGCCTCTGGACGAGGTCATTATTTCGTGACTTCGCGTCGCTGGGCCAACCCGTACTTACTTCGGCGCGCGAGAATTACGGACCAGCAGCTCGGGGAGATGGGCGCACGGTCTTCTTGAACGCTCGTTTCCGCGGACCATCAGGGCACTTGCTGCTGCGGTCAGGATCGAGTACAGATGGTCCCGTCTGCCGGTGGCGGACCAGCACATGCGCATCCTCTTCGCCATCTTGGTCTGGACTATGTTGCTGCCGGATGCGCGAGTCCTCGCCTCGAAGCCATCGGTCGGGCTGGCCCAAGACATGATTGAGTTCACCCTTCACGAGCCGCTTCATCGCGATTGGGCGCCGGCGTGGGTCTCCTTTCCGTTGGAGGTGCCAAAGGGGCGCCTGCAAGTCGGGACTTCCGACGCGGTCACAGTCGAAGGCCAGCTCCACCCAAAGCACGTTGAGCGGCTCCTGGTCGCACATGAGCAGCACGGCGATGGCACGATCAAGCGAGCCACCGCTCACGCCTACACGGGACTTCAAGCCGGGGAGCACAAGATCCTACGCTTCACCGCAAACGACGTGCTCAAAGGCGTCACCCTGATCGACCGGCAGGTCGATGGCGACAAGGTCTGCCTAGGCACCGATCGGCTTGCGGTCCAGACGCCTTGGCGTTCGCACGTCTTCGACCCGCCGGTGAGTTGCCAGGAGGTGCCGGCGCCGATCATTGCCGTGGGACGCGCCGATGGGAAGTCGCGAAACATGCTGGCCACCGGCCAGCTTGTTGGAGTGGGCAAGATCCGGCAACTTCGGGTCAGAACCGACCAATCCATCCCACACATCTGTCAACACGAACTCCGTTATCAGTTGGCCGACGGGGGGGAATACGTCGTCCGGCTGACGCTGATCTCGCACGAACCGGCTGTGTTGGTCGAAGAGGACTTCTCCAAGTTGAGCTGCGGCGGGTTCCGGTTGGATCTCTCATCGGGCCTGAAACCCACGATGGGGCACGGGCGCGGTCGGCTGCATCCACCGACGGACGGCGAGCCCACAGAGGGCTACAGAATCGACTTCGCCAAGGCGTGGACGGGGCGCATCCAGCCGTTCTACGCGTGGTGGCATGATTATGGCCTCTGGTGGGCAGCGTATAAGCCGGGTGGCGACTACGTCGGCATACTGCCGATGACCCCTCCCAAGTGGCGCAATCCGCCGCCGAATCCCATCCAGATCCACACCGGGCCGGGCGGCAAGGTCGAGGCGATCTTTCCCTTCCGGAAAGGTGCGAGGCACTGGGCAATAGTCGTGGCATCTGCTGATGAGGCATTGCGGCGATCCCCGGGCGGGGCGGACCTCATGCGGCAAACGGTTATCCGCTTGGCCCAGAACCCGCTCGATA